>JAUMCZ010000109.1:0-29664 GCA_032122215.1 Caulobacter sp. | reverse complement strand
GACGAGTTCGTGCGCCGCCTGACCGAGTTCATGAGTGTTGTGCGCAATCCGGCCGTGTTGTCGGAGTGTGTTAATATCTCCAAGCACATCATGGAGAAGGAATACTACAAGGCGCTCATGCTCTGCCGGAAACTGGTGGAGTACGAGGACGAGAGGTTGGGCAATGGGTCTTCAGGCGTATCAACAGGCGGCGGCGAGGGCTGAGAATCCCAAGGACGCCGAGTACCGGCTGTTTGGCCAGGTCACCCGCGCCCTGATGGACGCCCAGAAACTGCCCGACACCCAGATCGCGGGCCGCGTCGAGGCCCTCGACTGGAACCGTCGTCTATGGTCGACCCTGGCCAACGACTGCAGCCAGCCCGACAACGCGCTGCCCATGGCCCTGCGCGCCCAGATCATCTCCATCTCCATCTGGGTCGGCAAGCACACCAGCGCCGTCATCCGCCGCGAGGAAGAGATCGACCCGCTGATCGAGATCAACCGCATCATCATGCAGGGCCTGCACGGCGCCGCGCCGGACCTCTAGGTAACCGGCGCCTCAACCCGAACGCTGGCCAGGAACCGCGCCACATTGGCCGGATCGCCGCCCTCCGGCGTCAGCGCCACCGCCACCAGCACCGTCCCCGGCCGCGCGATCGCAATCGCCTGACCCTCGACCGTCAGGTTCGAGGCCTGACCCGCGAACCGCGCCCAACGCACCCGCCCGCCATGGCCGTCGGTCGTCCAGCGCTGCTGAACCTCGCCGGCCAGGGCCTCGACGCTGTTGTCCAGCACGGTGTCCAGAAAGCCCTCGTCGATCTCGGCCCCGGCCCCGCCCGTCGGCGACAGGAAGATGGCGTAAACCCCGTCCCCGCCGACCAGCAGCCATTGCTCGGGTCCATCGCCCGCGGCTCCGATGTGGATCGCCTCGCCGGGCAGCTCGGCCGTAAAGCCGGCGTCCGCCGCCTTGAGCAGAGCCCAGTCGGCCGCCGCCGCCGTCGCCGCCTGACCAAACGCCAGGCCCAGGGCCACCGCCAGCACCGCCCACATCCGTCCCATTTTGATCCTCCGCCCGGACTTTCGCCGGTTAAGGAAGTCTTAATGCAACGGACGCGCCACGCGCCAGCCCTCTCCCGAACTTCCGCTCAACCCACCCCGTAACCGCGCGTCCCGGCGTCCTCCGGGCCGCCCCTCAGCTACTGAAGCTTGAAGTCCCGCACCATCTGGCGAAAGGCGGCGTCGGTCGCGCCTTTCGGTTCCAGGCTCATCACGGCGTAAAGGTTGTCGCCCCTCAGGGCCATGACCAACCGCCCGATCATGGGCGCGCCGTCCACGATCGACGTATACTCCGCCTCGAGCGCGGTCATGCCCGACAGGGTGGTGGTCTTGCGGCTGATCTCGACGCCGTCGACCGCCGCGGTGCCTCCCTCGAGGGCCACGCCCAGCAACATGAGCTGGTCCTGGCCCTTGAGGGCGCCGGCCCGAAATTCCAGCACGGTCACCGAATAGGCCGCGTTCGCTGACTCCGCGATCCAGTTGGTGGTGTTGACCACCCCGTCATCAGGCGCGCCCGGCGTCACCATCCTGTTGGCCGTCCCGGGCACCTTGGCCGTAAAGCCCAGCGCCGGATCGCCGATGGCCTGCAGGGGCAGGGGGGCTTGCGCGGCCTGCGCCGCCGCCGTCCCGGCCGGCGCAGCCGCCCCCACCATGGCGCCCAACGCCAGCAGCATCGACAGAGCCAGTCCGCGCATCACCTGTATCTCCCTGGGCGCCTGCCGCGCCGGTAAAGCCTTACCAAGCATGAAAGCCGGATACCGGCAACTGAGGCCTCACATCCCCGCCATCGCCGCCGCCAGCTCGGCCTCGCTGACCCCCTTGCCCCCCAGCCGCGCCAACGCCGCCGCCTTCGCCGCCGGCCAGTCCGTGCTCAGCATCCCCAGCCCGACCACGTCGCGAAACACCCCGGCCTTCTTCACATGCGCCCGCAACAGCGCCTCGCGCACAAACCCGAACCGCTCGTGCAGCCCCCAGACCGCCTCGTTCTCGACCAGCACCTCGCACCACAGCCGGTTCAGCCCCAGCCGCTCGAACACGAACCCCAGCACCAGAAACTCGACCACCGACCCGACCCCGCGCCCCCGCGTCGCCGGATCGGCCAGGTAGTAGGCCCACTCGCACTTGCTGTTCGCCCGGTCGATCTTCGCCAGGTTGGCCAGGCCCACGCCGGCCCCGTCCAGCTCGATGATCCAGAACCGCCGGTCGCCGTCCGCCCGGCCGCCTTCCTCCAGCGCCCGCGCCAGCCAGCCGGCATGCTCCGCCGCCGTGATCTGGTGCTCCGAATACATGTAGGGCGCCACCGCCTCGCTGTTGCGCCAGCCCAGCACCCGGGCCCCGTCGCCGGCCGCCAGCGGCCGCAGGGTCACCGTCATCGGCCGGCCCCGCGGGGGTCGGCCGCCACGCGCGATGATGACTGCAAGACGCCCTCCGTTCAGCCGACGATCGCCCCGATCATCGGCCCCCCACCTGCCGTCGTCCAGCCCCGCGTTACAGCAGCCGCAGACTGCGCAACGCCCGCTCGGCCGTGCTCGCCGGGGCCGCTGCCGGCTGGCGCACGCTCATCGTATAGAGCCGCTGCCCGCCGAAGGTGACGACCACCCGGTTGCGATAGCTGGCCCCGCCGATCTGCTCGACATACTCCGCCTCCACCGCGGTTTTCCCCGACACCGTCGTCGCCCGCCGCCAGGACTCCGTCCCGCCGGACTTGGCGACCAGCTCGTCGATGGCGGCCTTGAAGCCGATCTGCAGCTGCGCCTCGGTCAGGTCCATCTTGAAATTGGATGACCCGACCGTGAACTCGTCGCCCCCCGCCGCCAGCAGGTACTCGACGTTCTCCAGCATCAGGCCCCCGCCCGCATCCTGCGTCCACCGTTTCGCCGTCGGCTTCCCGGGCAACTCGACGGCAAACCGTCCCTCCGTCTCGGCCAGCAACGTCCAGGTCGCCTGCGCCACCGCCGCCGGCGCCGCCGCCGAAACCACAACCCCGACCGCCGCCGGCGCCGCTATCGCCAGAACCGCCGCCGCCAGCCGCGCCGCTAATCCACGCATGTCCAGATCCTCTGACCCATTCCCAGACCGCCAGTAAACCACCCCGCCTGGCCCGCCGCATCCCCCGATCAGGTGGGTCTTCAGCGGCCCCCACCGCGTCCGCCCCCTCAGCCGCCCCCCTTCAACCACCCCTGGCCTTCAGCGCGGCCTCCGCGCGCGCCAGGGCCTGGCTCCGCTCGTGCAGCGCATCCGACTGGTCGTCCACCCTCTGGCGGTGGAACTCCAGGTCCCCCCAGGACTCCTGCAGAACGTATTCGGCGCGCTCCATGGCCTTCTCCCGCGCGCTCAGCGCCACCTCGGCCGCCGCCAGCTCCCGCCGCTGGTGCAACGCCTCCTCGCCCAGGAAGTCGCGCAGCGTCACATCGATCGCCGCCCCCTTGCCCCGCCGCCGCCGCTTCGCCCACAGCGCCTGAAACCGGCCCAGCTGCGCAGGCGTCAGCGCCGCCACCGCCTCCGCCCCCTGCACCCATCCGCGCCGCTCCGCCCTGCCGCCCTCTTCCGACTCCAGCACCGAGGCCAGCTTCATCAGCGCCGACGCCCGGTCGGCCAGGGTGAACCCCACGGTCCGCGTCACCGCCCCGCTCACCGGGTCGGTCTTCTCCACCACGTTCAGCGCCTTCACCGGCCCGGCCCGGTCCCGCTCCAGCCGCCAGAGGTCCAGCTCCAGCGACCCGTCCGCCCCCGGCCGCGCATAGTCCAGCACATTGGCCTCGGCGATCTGGCGCAGCGCCCGCGTCGCCGTCTCCCGCGTCCACGGCGCCGCCCGCCGGGCCCGCTCGGCCTCGATGGCGGCCAGCACCCGGGGGTTCTTCATCACCTGGTTGTTTGAAAACAGCGAAGACTTCGCCGAATACCCCGCCCGCCGCGCCGCCGCCGCCACCACCCCATCCACCAGGATCTCCTGCACAAACCGCTGCTGGCGCGGGGTAAGCGGCTTGCCGGACAGGGCGTCGGACGGGCTGGCGGACATGCGGGGCTCCAATGGCGAGGGGAGGGGAGCCGCTTATCGAAGCGGGTGAGTATTATCGCATTTTGGCGTGGGGAAGCCGCCTTGGTCCTTTTCCGCTGAAAGACGGCTTGGAGAACCGGTATTTTCCATGCTCAAAGTTCGTTTCGATCGCCTCCCAAAGGAAACGGACTTAGTCCCGTTCTTTCGGCGTCCGGTAGGACAGCGGCAGGTAGCCCTCCAATTTGGCGGCCTCTTCGATCATGCCGCCTTCGTGTCCTTCGCCTCGCCCCAGACGCGTGCCATTGCGTCGTCGATCTTTTTCTCGAAACGCGCGATCAGGTCTCGGTTGCCGTTGATTAGGTTCTGCTCGGCCTCGATTTCGTCGACGATTGCTTTCTGTACTTCCAAGGGGGGGAGCGGCACCATGAACTCGCGGAGGGCCCTTAAAGATACCGTCTTTTGTGCCACGCCCGTGGCTGCGGCGTCCCCCTGTTGCTTGCCTGCTGGCGAGCGGAGGAACTGCAGCAGATAGCCGCCTATCACTTTGTCCGACGGGCGCAGCAACGCGATGTGACGCTGGAAGCAAAATTCTTGTTCACCATTCAATTGAACAACAACGCCGTATGACCCGGTAACTGAATAGAGAATATCTCCCCTGCAGGGGCGGCGACTGTCCTTTAATGATTCGAAGTAATCGCGTGGAACAAAGAAGGTCTTGGAAAAATTTACGCCCGATGCTTCGTCGAGATTAGATATTGTGACAAACGGGATGCCAGTATCCGCTTTCGGTGGGGGCTGATGGTCACCGTCCGTGATTGTGGTACACAGCCCACCCATCTCGACCACAGGCCACTCTGGATCAACCGGTATCCGGGGCCGGTAGTTGTCGACTACAATGCCCGCACCGTCGATTACGCGCTGATAGCCCTCGATTTCAGCCACAATCTCGCGCTGCACCTCCAGCGGCGGGAGTGGGATAAGAATTTCCCCGACTGCTTTCGGGTTAGCGCGCGAGAGCGACCCGCCAACGCCCGTTACCGTTTGCATGAACTGGCGGTGGAAGCGGTCTGAGATCAAAACACGTGCAAGATATTGAGGAACGAAACCGTCACCCCGAAAGACAATCCACTCCCCCGAAGCAATCTGCCGGTGCCCGCCCCTTGCTTCTTCGACCACCCAAGTTCTGCGTATGTGCGGCACAATACGGGACAACAGCACATCATTTGGCTGCACGCCCTTTTTCGCTGAGCCGATTTCGCGCCCTAGCGGTAGTTCGGGAGTTCGAGTCTCGTGGGACGGGATGCTCCAGAGCTCAAACCGCTCGTCGGGATACTTGCTGGGATCCACGCTGGGCAAGGGCGTGGCCATGAACTGACCGACCTCGACCATGGCGAACGAAGACGCGCTCTTTCCTTGCTCAAGATAGCGGTCAGCGCTGAGGTTGTAATCCCCACCCTTGCCAAGCCTTGCACGCTCCACCACGCTTCCGAGATCGCTTTGCAACTCCCCACCGCCACCCGCCCGAGCTAGTGTCATCCAAGCGCCAAGCTCGGCCTTCACCTGCCCCAACTGAGAACCCTTTACCGCCTTGCGCTGCGCGCCTAGGGCGAACCCGTCATTCTTGATCTTAAAAAAGGCGACATGATCGCTCGCCTTGGCCACCGCGCGGTCAAGGATCAGTATCGAAGTCTTCACGCCCGAATAGGGGTTGAAGACACCCGCGGGCAGGGAGATGACGGCCGCGAGGTGTTTGTCCACCAGCATCTTGCGCAGGGCGACATATGCACTCTGGCTCTGGAAGATGACGCCTTCAGGCACAATGATGGCGGCGCGTCCGTTCGGCGTTAAATGCTCGGCCATATAGTCGACGAACAGAACCTCACTACGCTTAGACTGAACCTGAAATCGGTTATGAGGAATGATCCCGCCCTTTGGCGACATGAAGGGGGGATTGGCGAGGATGACGTCAGCCGTCTCGCCCCATTTCTCCTCGCTGGTGAGGGTGTCGTATTCCTCGACCATAGGCTCCTTGAAGTCGTGCAAGAACATGTTCACGCGACTGAGGCGGACCATGTCGGGCGAGATGTCATAGCCCTTGATGTTGCGGGCGAGGCGGGCGCGATCTTCATGCGACAGCCGGTCGCCTTTATAGCGTTTCGGGCTCTCAAGCGCCTGCTCGGCGGCATCGCCAGTCGCCGGGCTGTCGCCTACCACCACGCCGGTCGTGTTCTGTTTCAGGATGTGCTTATAGGCCGAGATCAGGAAGCCTGCTGTGCCGCAGGCCGGATCGAGGATCACCTCATCCTTTTGCGGGTCGATGACCTCGACCATGAGATCGATGATGTGGCGCGGGGTGCGGAACTGGCCGGCGTCGCCTTGACTGCCTAGAACAGAGAGCAGGTATTCGAAGGCGTCACCCAGCCGTTCGCTATGATCATAGATGAATCCGTTGATTTCCCTCAGGAAACTGCGCAGCGTCTCCGGGTCGCGATAGGGCAGATAGGCATTTCGAAAGATGCTGCGGAAGAGCTCTGGCAGGTCCGGATTCTCGACCATCTTGGTCAGGGCCTCCGAATACATGTTCAGCATTTCCTGCCCGCCGACGCCGGGTGCAACGAGCTTGGCCCACCGATAGCGTTCGTACTCGCCGGTGAAGAATTTTCGGTCGAAGCCGAGTTCTTCCGCCTCAAGGTCCATGTCGTCCATGAACTTGTAGATGAGAGCGATGGTGATCTGTTCGACCTGGCTTTTCGGGTCGGGGACTTTACCGACGAGGATGTCGCGGCAGGTGTTGATGCGGCGCTTGGTGTCTGAGTCGAGCATCGAAGGTTTCTACGGGAGGAAGGGGTTCAGGGACACATAGTCCTTTATGTATTCGGGGATGCCCCGGACCCATTCCCTCGGAACGGCCTTCAGATCCTTCATGTCGAAGACCGGGTTGACGTTCAGGTCGGCGACAGTGCCCTCATCGATGATCCGGCGCACATTGACGTCGGTGATGTAGGCGGCGAAATAGTATCGCATTTGAGCGATCCGGTCGGCCTGTTCCGGCTTCTGGTCCAGCAGGAATTTCTGGAACTCGTCGTCGATTAGTTCGGCCCGGGTCCGCAGTTTGGGGATGTGACCGAATGCCTTCTCGATCAGTTCGCGCACAGTCAGCCGGCGATCCAGCCCGGCCGCCCTCCGGAGCTTGTCCAGGCTAAAGAACTCGTTCGGCTTGTCGAAAACCTGTTCAACAACCCGGCGGATCGCCCCCTCCCAGTTCTGTTGTTCGACCATTGAGGCCAGCGCCGTGTCCTGCTGGACCACTGCTTCGAACTTCTGGAAGAACTCTCGATCAACCCGCATCCCCTCCAGGCCGATTTGCTGCTCATTCTGGGCGGCAATGGCGTCAGGCTGAAGCGTCTCAAAACCCTCGAACACCCGCCCCAGGGACTCGACATGGCTGTCCAGCGGTTGCGCCGTAGGCTTGAGGAGCTTCAGCTCCTCGTCATAGTCGAACCGCTCCTCGAAAAACTCGCAGTTGGCGAAGAAGTCGAACAGGCGGAACTGAGTCTTTGCCACATCGCGCAGGTCGGCCTTTCGGCCGGGGTCGCGCATTTCTTCGGCGAACCTATGCTTCCGTGTCCCACGCCCTTTCATCTGGACGAACTCGGACGGGCTGAAGATCGGGCGCATCAAGGCCAGATTGAGCAGGTCCGGACAGTCATAGCCGGTGGTCATCATGCCCACGGTGACGCAGACGCGTGTCTTGCTGGTGACGTAGCTCTCGTCGAACGCGCCTCGCCCGCCGAGATTGTTGTTGGCAAACTGAACGGTCATGTTCTGGGCGTTCACCACCTCACTGGTCACCTGACTGGCGAAGTCAGACTGATATTTGCCCGGCCAGATCTTGTCGGCCATCAGGTTCAGCATCTGCGCCAATTTGGCCGCGTGGTTCTGGCTGACCGCGAAGACGATGGACTTGCCGAACTCTCCGGTTACCGGGTCGCGAAGGCCGTGCTTTAGCAGGGTCTCGCAGAAGACCTCGTTGGTGGCTTCCGCGAAGAATCTCTTTTCAAAGTCCCGCCCGCCGAACACCTCCTTGATCTCCTCCCCGTTCTCGTCGGTCGTCTCCACGACGAAGCCTTCATCGGCGAGAAGCTGGGTCGTGATCTCCGTCCGGGCGTCCACGACATAAGGATTGATCAGGAAGCCCTCACGGACCCCGTCCAGGAGCGAGTACCGGAAGGTCGGCTCCCCACTTTCGCAGCCAAAGATACGGTAGGTATCCAGCATCATCCGTCGTTCAGTCTCACGCGGATCGCGCGTGGCTGTTCCGGTCCTCGACTGTTTGAGATAGTCCTTGGGGGTCGCGGTGAGCCCCAGCTTGTAGCCAACGAAATACTCAAACACCGCCCGGGCATTTCCGCCGATCGACCTGTGGGCTTCGTCTGAGATGACGAGGTCGAAATCGGTTGGGGAAAACACCCGCCGGAACTTGTCGTTCACCAGCAGCGACTGCACCGTGGTGACCACCACGTCTGCCTTGCGCCAGTCATCGCGCTGAGCCTTGTAAATGACGCAGGTGCAGTCGTTCTTCAGCAGGGCTTTAAAGGCCTTGTCGGCTTGAATTTCGAGTTCGATCCGATCGACGAGGAACAACACGCGGCGGGCGTTTCCGGTCTTCAGAAACAGTTTGATGATCGCCGCCGACGTCAGCGTCTTGCCGGTGCCGGTCGCCATCTCGAACAGGAAGCGGACTGCTCCCGATTTTGCGGCGCGCTGGACGGCGTGGACGGCGCGCTTTTGATAGTCACGGAGGAAACGAAGCTTGCTACCTTCGGTAAACGAAGGCCGTTCATCCTCGTTCTTCCACCCCGCCTCGCTGGCATAGGACGGCATTTGGGTGAGGGCGATATAGTCGTTCTCCACGACCTCGTTCGCCAGTCGCTGAGCGTCCGGCTGAAAGGCGTCGTGATCCTTGATGTCGTCCGGGCTAGGGAACTTGGTGATCAGGCTCGGATTGCCCTGCTTCAGGTCCCACAAATAGTGGATGTTGCCGTTCGACAGGATGACGAACCGGGCGTCCTGCTCCCGGGCATAGCGGCGCGCTTGCTCCTTGGCCGACAGGGGGTTTTTGGCCTCGGACTTGGCTTCCAGGACGATCAGCGGGCGACCGCCCCGGTCCAGCAGCAGAAAATCAATATAGCCGCTTTTGGTGGTCTCGAAATCCTCGCCCAGTGCGCCAATCTGTGTCTCGGTGATCTTGGTGTTCGGTTCGAGGACGATGTTGGCCGGACCGTTAGCGTCGTCGAAGAACCGCCATCCCGACTCTTCGAGCAGCCTGTTGATCTTAATCCGGGCCGAAGCTTCCTTGGCCTTCACGAACGCTCCAGTCCCACCCATCCCGACACGAGCATAGACGGTATTGGAACAACCCCAGCGACAGCAAGGGGTAAGCGTCCTCTTGGAGCAATTCGACGACTGATCATCATCCTTCACACGGGCCAGCGCTCTACCGAAACGCGGACCGGCCGAGTCATTTATGTGGGTGCGAGATCATCCGCCGTCTTCGTCTTATAGCCTTGTCGCATCGGGCCGTTCCCAAAGCTACCCCGTCCGCCCCACCTCCCCCCCAACGCGAGCCCGTTTGAACACCCCCGCCCACCCCGCCTAACCTCGCCCCTCTCCGCGGGACCCCCATCGTGCTCGATCACATCGAAAAGCTGACCGCCTTCTGGTGGTTCGACCCGGCGCTGAGCCTTGGTCTTGGCGTGGTGACCTGGCTGATCGGGGGGCTGGCGACCTGGTGGCTGTTCCGGCGGGGGGAGAGGCTGCGGCTGGCCGAGCATCTGCGGGATTTCGGGGATCGGGCCATGGAGGTGAGCCGGACGCTGGGGTCGGAGGACCCCCGGCATCACATCATCCTGCGGCATGAGCTGGACCGGCTGGAGCGCCGGATCGACGAGTTCCGGCGGCATGGCGTGGCCCTGGACGACATCCTGTCCTGCGGCGCCACCTTCCTCGAGACCGCCGAGGAGGCCCGGCGCCGGGGGCGGAACTACAAGACCCGGTTCGGCGATTTCATCCGGGCGCTGAAGGCGGCGATCCGCCGGCTGGGCCGGGGCGGTCGCTATGGGGAGATGCAGCGGGCCCTCGATGCGATGAACCGGCGCATGGGCCAGGGCGAGGAGAAGCGGCCGCTGTTCGGGCTCGGCGCGCCGGCAAGCCGGCCGGTGCGCATCGACCCTGCCCTGTTCGGCCCGGCCCCTTCCGGCGAGGGCGCGGGCCGACCTGGCCCCTAAGGCCGCGACAGGGCCGGATCGAGCTCCAGGGTTGCGTCGGGGTGGCCATAGACAGCGTAGGCCAGCCAGGTTGCGTCCTCTGCCTGGCGCGCCACCCGTCGGGCGTCCTTGACGGCCACGGCCAACGACGCCCCGTCCAGCAGGCTCTGGTACAGGGCCTCGGTGAAGTCGCGGGCCAACCGATCCCCGACCGACCACATGGTGCCGACGAAAACCCCGGCGCCCCGGCTCAGGAAGGCCTGGGCATAGCCGCCCAGACCCGACAGATTGCGGAACGGACGCCCCGCCTGGCAGGCATTGAGGACGGCGATCGGCCGGCGGGGCCCAAAGTCGCCGTTGCCGGCGACGGCCGTGGATTTCAGATAGCTGGGGTTGTAGCTGCCGCCCAGCATCTCACCTTCGAGCATGATCGAGGCGTCTCGCATCGTCGCATCGAAGGCCAGGCCATGGCCGGCGAAATGCAGCAGGTCGAAAACACCCGGCCCCCTCAGCAGCTGGCGCACCTCGGCCAGGGTGGGCGTCACGGCCTCGGCTTGAAAATTCGTCTCCAGGAAGGTCCGCTCTTCCTGCGCCTGGGGCAGGGGCTGCAGACCGATGCTCTGGACGCGCGGATAGACCGGCAGGATGTAGCGGGCGCGTCCCTTGCCCACCGACAGGGCCGGCGGCGGCTGACGGTTGGCCTCCCAGAGCCAGCGGATCAGGCCCAGTTCCGCCAGGAAGCGGCCATCGCCTGACATCGCCTTTCCGGGTTCGACCATGAACAGCAGTTCCCAGGGGATGAAGGGCTCCTCCGAAACCACGAAGATGCTGTCGATGTCATCCCGGTGCTTCCACAGCACCGCCTGCAACGCCTCCGGGAACAGACGGCGCCAAAGATCGGCGCCCATCTCCTCGAGGTCGGCGACAAAGTCGGCGGCGGACTCCCCGCTGCCGGTCCAGCGGGTCTCGATGTCGCGATAGAGGCTGTCGACGAAGGTCTCCCGATCGGCGATCGGCTCGGACCTGAAGCGCTTCATGCCAAGGACGGGCGAGTCGAGCTCATAGCTGAAGATGGTCTCGCCGTTGCGGACCAGTTCGTTGATGCGCAGACAGTGCCTGGGCGGGGTGGTGGTGTTCTCCGCGACCGACATCTCCGCCTTGATGCGGGACGTGCGCCGGGCCGGTCCGACGCCGGCAAGCACCTGCGGCTTCAGCTTCAGCAGGACCAGGGGGCTGCGTCCCTGCCGGGCCACAACCCACAGCTCGCCCTCGCCGACCTCTGTCGCCTCGACCTCGAAAAACAGGCGGAGCGGCTGGCCGGGCGCGGGCGGCATGAACCGCTCCGGCTCCTCGCCATCGGCATTGACGAAGCCCCGCTTGCAGATGACCTCCAGGATGATCTCGCGATCAAGCGCCACCGGGGCCCGATCCGTGGCGCTGACCTGATCCGGCGACGCTTCCAGAACCTCCCGGGCAATCGTGATCTGGATGGTGGTCCGGGTTCCGACGGCGACTTTCGCGGCTGCTTCCGCCAGGAAATGACAGTCGCCATGGGTCGGCGGCGGCGGCGGTGCGACCGTCGCTGACGCGGGACTGCCCGCACCCGCGCGGGGAGCGCTCCGAACCGGTTTCAGTTCAAGCACGTCCTCCGGCACAGTCATGCGCGGCGCGAAGGACGGCATCGCCCGCTTCAATTGCGGGCCGGCGCCCGGCTCACTGATGTCCTTGAGGACGGAGGCCAGATCGGCCGGTGTAATCACCTCAAGAGCATTGGGCACAACACCCAGCGGAATGTCCCCGTCTCCGAGGATGACCGTCCGCGGTGGCCGGTTGGCCGAGACCTCGGCGGTGGGAAACCTGAGCCCGGTGGCGGGGTGCAGAATCTGCGCCCGGCCCAACTGCATCGTGCCATCGCTGGTATGTTCATGCAGGTCCAGGGCGACCGCGACATCACCGCCGCGCGTCCTCAGCAGATCCACGGCCTCTTCGGGGCGATAGGCGTAGTGGAACAACTCGTCTCCCAGGGCGCGCCTCACGACCACATAGGACGGTTCGGCCCGCTGAATCTCCAGTGCGGCGCTGGCCGCGCTGTCGTCCGCCTGAATGACCAGCACATCGGTGTCGACCGAGGCCGGGATGGGCTCGCCCCCGGTCGGAGGGTCGATGGGGGCTCCGAGGCCGCGGCGACCGGGCCGGGGTTCGGGAATCTCCAACCAGCGGGTGAGGGCGTTCACCACCTCCGGCCGGGCGAAATAGTTGGTGTGATAGATGAAGGTGGAGTCGGGAAAATCGACCCGATCGACCACGAAGTCACCGGCCCCCCGGTCGATGGCGCTCATTGAATCGGTGTGCACGACAAGGTCGTGGGGTTCGCCGATCAACTGGTCCATGAACCCGTCAGCCAGCAGTTCCACAAGTCGCTTCGGCAGTTCGCCGGGCGCGCCCTGGGTGGCCAGCAGCTTCGGCGCGAACGACGAGGTGATCACCCGATAGATCGATTTGTCGGCCGGGAGCTGGCTCGGTTGGGCCTGGTTGAGCGCGTTGACGAAAGCCTCGTCGGGTCGCATCGCCGCCAGGCCGGGGGCCAGCTTTGGGTCCAGGCCGGCCTGGGTGAACTGCCGGACGAACTCGCCCAGCGAGCTGACTGCTTCCTTGAGGATGGCCCCGGCCGGCGCGCCGCCGGGCAGCACCATCAGAGCCCGGGACCCGGCCACGGCCAGGGTCGTGTACAGGTTGGCCAGGTCGCGCCAGTTTTCCGGCGAGGCCAGGTAGGTGCCGTTGTTGGTGGTCGCCACCAGGATGGCCCTGGCGAACGAGGCTCGCAAACCCGACGCGGGCGCCAGTTCCTCGATCAGGGTGCGCACGACCAGGCCGCCACGGCTGTGTGTTATGACATCGATCTCGGGCGGATGGTCGCCGAAATACTCCCTCTTGAGGGCGTCCAGCAGTGCTTGCGCGTTCTGTCGGGGGTCGTCGCCGAGGCTGCGGTGGTTGAAGCCGAGCACAAGGTCATAGTGCTGCAGGCAACCTTGCAGGAAAGCCTTCCCCCACGGTGTCGGGATCAATTGCCCGAAGGTGCCCGCGACGGAGCTGAAGGTGCCGTGCACCAGCAGAAGGACCTTCCACGGACCTTCGCGGAGGGCCCTTGGCGACCGTCCGACCCGGGCGGAGGGCGTCCATTTGGCCATGTCCAGGCCGTTGATCACGAACAGTCCGGCGTCGATGTTGCGTTCCAGCACGCCGACCGCCACGCCGACCCCGGCCCGGGCCACGAACCGGAAGACAAAGGCTCGCACCCGGGAGATCACGAACTGCTCGACGAAGCCGCGCCTGACGCCGGCGACCGGCGGCAGCGTTGGAATCTCGAAGACCGCCGCTTGATCTCTCAGCGCGCCGCCACCGCCTCGTCGTGTGGCGCCGGGCAGGGGGGATGTTTCCCGGCTTGTCGGTGAGATCCAGCGGAAGACACCGTCTTCCTCGACCAGGATCAAGGCCTCCTCATCGGCGGCCACGGCGGCCTTCAGCCGGACGGGTTCGCCGCCACGCTTGAGCCCCTCGGGCTGTGGCGCCAGGGTGACCTCACCGACCAGTTCCAGGCCTTGACCCCTCAGGCCATCGACCAGCACGTCCGTGAGGTCGGCGTCCTCGGAGGCGGTGATCGGGTCGAGCGGAGCCGGACCCCGGCGACCAGCCGGGCCCATGCCGGACGGGGTTGAGCGCTGCGTGGGGGCCTCACGATGCTCCAGGTCGATGCCAACCGGCAGATCGACCAGAAGGTCACCCCTCGAGGTCAAGGCGCCCATGTCGCTCTCCTCCGCACCGCAACTATGAGGCGTTCATATAACAACACTCCTCAAACTTGTCTTGGGCGTTTCGGGGCTCCCGGGGGCGGTGTGGACCGGTCAGTCGGCCTTCGCCAGCTTGTCCGCCGTCTTCGTCTCGAAGTCCGACGCGTCATGCCGCTCCCACAGCTGGCTCGACGGCTCGCCCATCACCCGGTTGACCATCCGCCCGCGCTTCACCGCCGGCCGCTCGGCGATTTGGTCGGTCCAGCGCTGGACGTGTCTGTACTCGGCCACCTGCAGGAATTCCCCGGCCTCATAGACCAGCCCCTTGGCCAGGGCCCCGTACCAGGGCCAGACGGCCATGTCGGCGATACTATACTCCTCACCTGCCAGGTACTCGGCTTCGCCCAGGCGGCGGTCGAGCACGTCAAGCTGGCGTTTCACCTCCATGGCGAAGCGGTCGATGGCGTATTCGATCCTGAACGGGGCGTAGGCGTAGAAGTGGCCGAAGCCGCCGCCAAGGTAGGGGGCGCTGCCCATCTGCCACATCAGCCAGCTCAGGGTCTCGGCGCGGGCGCCTGCGTCGGTGGGCAGGAACTCGCCGAACTTTTCGGCCAGGTGGATGAGGATGGCCCCGCTCTCGAACACCCGGATCGGTCTGGCCGGATCGCTGTGGTCGACCAGGGCCGGGATCTTGCTGTTGGGGTTGGCGGAGACGAAGCCGCTGCCGAACTGGTCGCCGGTGTTGATCTTGATCAGCCAGGCGTCGTACTCGGCGCCGGCGTGGCCCAGGGCCAGCAATTCCTCCAGCATCACCGTCACCTTGACCCCGTTGGGGGTGGCCAGGCTGTAAAGCTGCAGCGGATGTTTGCCGATGGGCAGGTCCTTGTCGTGTGTCGGGCCGGCGATGGGCCGGTTGATGTTGGCGAAGCGGCCGCCGTTCTCCTTGTTCCAGGTCCAGACTGTGGCGGGCTCATAGCCCTCCGGATGGTTGGCGGGGGCGGGGGGCGTGACGTCGTCGGCCATGAGCGGGCTCCTTGGGTCTGGTTGCAGGGACCATAGGCGCCTGATCGCCCGGGGACGAGGCCAGTAAATCTGAACCCGGGCCCAAGTCCCCGACCCTCACCCCAGATCCACATCACCGCCGCCGTATAGAGCCCTATCCCCACGGTCGGGTTGAACGGAAAGGTCACCGCCAGGGAGGCGGTGACAAACACCCCGTCCGACGATCAGGGTTTGGCCGCGGCCTCCGGCATCGCCGACGAGTGCAGGTGGTCGATCTTCCAGTCGCCGCCCTCGAAGCGGTAGAGGAAGCTGTAGCGGGCCTTGACCTCATTGACCTTGCCGCTGGCCGGATCGGTCAGCACCACCGTCCAGGTTCCCACCCGGCTGGCCGTCTGGCAGTCGCGCTCGATCGTCGTGGTGTCGAAACGGGCGACGGGCCTGGCTTTCAGGAAGCTGACAAAGTAGTCGCGCACCGCCGGCGGCGTCGTGCGGGGGGTGTTGGACACCGTGGCCAGCAGCACCGGCTCGGCGGTGAACAGGGCGGTGACCTTGTCCGGGTCCAGGCTGGCCCAGGCGGCGTTGAAGCGGTCGGCCTGGGCGACGATGTCGGCCGTGGCGGCCGGGCAGGCGGGGGCGGCCAGGCTCACCGAGGGCAGGGCGATGGCGGCCGTGGCGGCGAGCAGCAGGGTGGGCAGACGCATGGGAGATGTCCTTTCTACGAGGTGGAGGGGGGAGGGGGCCGCGCGCCTCAGCGCCACAGCCAGAGCACGGCGGCGGCGTAGAGGCCGATGCCGAGCGTCAGGTTGAAGGGGAAGGTGACCGCCAGGGAGGCGGTGACGAAGACGCCGGGGTCGGCCTTCGGCGCGGCGATGCGCATGGCTGCCGGCACGGCGATATAGCTCGCCGACCCGGCCAGGATGGTCAGCATGGCGGCGTCCCCGGCTCCAAGCCCGGCCATCCGGGCGGCCCCCAGCGCCAGTCCGGCCGACAGCAGCGGAAAGCCGAGCGCAAAGCCGATCACCGCCGGGCTCAGCCGCTTGCCGCCCTCCATCAGCCGCCGGGCGGCGGTCAGGCCGATGTCGAGCAGGAAGAAGCAGAGCGCGCCCTGGAACAGCGACCCGACGAACAGCTCCAGCTTGACCATGCCCGCCTTGCCGGACGCCAGCCCGACCACGAAACTGCCCAGCAGCATGATGGTCGCCGCCCCGACGAACACCTCGCGCAGGGCCGCGCCCCGCCGCGCCTTGTTGTCCTGGTCGGCCGCCCCGTTCATCAGGATCAGGGCGGTCAGGATGGCCGGCGTCTCCATCAGCGCCAGCACGGCGGCCATGTAGCCGCCGCTGGCCAGGCCGATGGCCGCCAGATGCTGCTGGCCGGCCGCGAAGGTCACCACCGACACCGAGCCGAAGGTCGCCGCCAGAGCGCAGACCGTCGGCCGGTCCAGCCCCGAGAACCGCCGCAGCAGCCAGAAGGCTAGCAGCGGCATCAGGGCGCTGAAAGTCATGCCCAGCGCCGCCGCGGTCAGGAAATCGACCGACAGCCCCGCCGCCCGCGCCTCCACCCCGCCTTTGAACCCGATGCACAGCATCAGATACAGCGACAGGGCCTTCGACACCGGCTCGGGCACGGTCAGGTCGGAGCGGGCGAAGGCGGCCGCCGCCCCCACGAAGAAGAACAGGATCGCGGGCGTGGTAAGCAGGGCCAGGCTGGCCGACAGGTCGATCATCTTCAAATCCGGTGGGGGAGGAGGGCAGCGGGCCCGGGCGGGGCGCTCAATGCGCTGGAACCGGCCAGCGTGAAAGTTTATAGGGGTGATATAGACGATAACGGACCGTAATGATGCGCGCGCCTGCCAACCTCGAGATCGACCTGCTGCGGGCCTTCGTCACGGTCGTCGACACCGGCGGTTTCACCCGCGCCGCCTCGCTGCTCGGGCGCACCCAGCCGGCCATCAGCCTGCAGATCCGCCGCCTCGAGGACCGCCTGCGCAGCCCCCTCTTCCTGCGCGGCGGCAAGGGTGTCGGCCTGACCACGGAGGGCGCAGCCCTGCTGCCCCAGGCCCGCCGGCTTCTGCGCCTCAATGACGAGATCCTCTCCACCCTCGGCGAGGGCGATCTGGAGGGCGAGGTGCGCTTCGGCGCGCCGGAGGACATCGCCACCATCCATCTGCCGGCCATCCTCGGGGCCTTCGCCCGCAGTCACCCGCGCATCAAGCTGTCGGTGACCTGCGACTATACCGCCAACCTGCTGGACCAGCTGTCGCGCGGCCTGCTCGACCTGGCCCTGATCAAGCGCGAGCCGGTCGGGCCGGAGCTGGGCGTGCGGGTCTGGCGCGAGCCACTGATCTGGGTGGCCCTCGACCCCTCCCTGGCCGAGGCCCGGCCCCTGCCGCTGATCATCGCCCCGGCTCCGGACATCTACCGCAAGCGGGCGCTGGCGGCGCTGCAGGCGCTGGACCTGCCGTTCCGCGCCGCCTTCACCTCGCCCAGCCTGGCCGGACAGATGGCCGCCCTGCGCGCCGGCCTCGGCGTCGGGGTGCTGCCGGCCGCCATGGCCCCCCGCGACCTGGTGGTCATCGGCGATCCCCTGCCGCCGCTCAGCGACAGCGAGATCGCCCTGGTCTCGGCCCGCAACGCCGGCGGCCCGGCGGGCCTGCTGGCCCAGGAGGTGCTGCGGGCTCTGGAGCGCGGTCCCGGCGCGGCATAAGGCGAACTTATCGGCCCTATAAGCGCATCAGGACTGGCGCCGGCGGGGGCTGGCGCCCAGTTTGACAGTGCGGCCCGGGCCCCTCTGACGATCCTCCCCGATCGTGATGTCGGACCGCATCGGGTGCGCTCGATGCTGGGACCCTGCCCCTCAGTCCCTCCCGGCATCGACGCTCCCATCTGTAAACAGAGGAGCGACCCTGATGACCTACGCTTTGATCAACCGTCTCCGCAGCCGTCATGGCCTGCTGGAAACCGCCCTGCGGGAAGAGCGTCTGCGGCCCCGGCCGGACGACCGCATCCTGGCCCGCATCAAGAAGGGCAAGCTGTTGCTCAAGGATCGTCTGCTGGCTCTGGAGGCGGCCGTCTCCGGCCGCCGCCCGGCCCTGTAGATGACGGACGCGGCTGCCTGCCCCCGGGCAGCCGCGTCCGGTATGGGGCGATCCGCCTACTGACGAAACCTCGCCGTTGCGCTAGAACCCCGCCCCCTGCGCTCGACGAGATCCTTTTTCCCATGTTCCGCCGGCTTCACGCCCGCTTCCCGACGACGGCCTGACATGACGGGCGAGGCCCATCAGGTCGGCGCCCTGCCGTGGCGACGCCGGTTCAGCGGCGCGCTGGAGGTCATGCTGGTCACCAGCCGCGAGACGAAGCGCTGGGTGGTCCCCAAGGGCTGGCCCATGACCGGCCTGTCCGACCCCGAGGCCGCCGCCATCGAGGCCTGGGAGGAAGCTGGCGTGAAGGGCCTGATCGGCCCGGCGCCGATCGGCGGCTTCAGCTACCTCAAGCGCATGAAGGACGGCAGCGACCGCCCGTGCCGGGTCAAGCTCTACCCCCTGGAAGTCACCACCGACCGCCCCGACTGGCCCGAGGCCGGCCAGCGGGACCGCCGCTGGGTTTCGCCGCAGGACGCCGCCGGGCTGGTCGCCGAGCCGGAACTGGCCAAGCTGCTGCGCAAGTTCGATCCCGCCGCAAAACACCGTTGATCGCCCCTTAACCCTTCCCTGTCAGGGTGTGCTGGTTGGTCGCGCCCCTGCGGTTGGGTTACTGGCGCCTTCACCCTGCACCCCGAAAATTCTACCGGGCAGAGTCTGCCTACGGGGCCTTGTCGGCCATCTGCCCAGGCCGAGAGCGGTATAATTTTCGTAAGAAAAACAGCATGTTCGCAGCGACCGACGTTCCGCCGTGCTGGCCTGCGTCTTGCGTGATCACGCACGGGCCAGAAGGCCCACCGGCGAAAATCGCTGGGCAACCCCTCCAGAATGGAAGGACTACCGATGGCTTTGTCGGTCAATACCAATGTGGGCGCCATGGTCGCCCTGCAGAACCTGAACGCGACCAACATGGAGCTCGGTCAGACCCAGAACCGCATCAACACCGGCAAGAAGGTTGCGAACGCCAAGGACAACGGCGCCATCTGGGCTATCGCCCAGGGCCAGCGCGCGACGTCCCAGGCGCTCAACGCCGTCAAGGACTCGCTCAATCGCGGCACCTCCGCGATCGACGTGGCCATCGCCGGCGGCGAGTCTGTTTCGGACCTGCTCCTGCAGATGAAGGAGAAAGCCCTCGCGGCGTCGGACACCAGTCTCGACACCGCCAGCCGTACCGCGATGAACGAGGACTTCAAGGCCCTGCGGGATCAGATCTCCAAGGCCGTCACCAACGCCGATTTCAATGGGGTCAACCTCATCAAGACCGGCGCTGTCGCAATTGCAGCCCTCGCCAACTCGGACGGGTCCTCCAAGCTGACCGTGGCCCCAGAAGTCATGTCGCTCGGCGGATCGGTCGTCACTGTCGCCGCCACGGGCACCATCGGTACGGTGACCACGGCGGCCGCGATGATCACCACGGTGACCAACTCCATCGCCAACGTCAGCGCCTCGCTCGCGCGCCTGGGCACCAAGTCCAAGGCGTACGAGATGCACCACACCTTCATCGGCAAGCTGCAAGACAGCCTCGATGCAGGGATTGGCAACCTGGTCGATGCGGATCTGGCCAAGGAAAGCGCCAAGCTCCAGGCTCTGCAGACGAAGCAGCAGCTGGGGGTCCAGGCTCTCTCCATCGCCAACCAGACCCCGCAGACCATCATGTCGCTGTTCCGCGGTTAAAGTCGCGACGCCGGGCGGCCCCTCTAAGACGGGGGCCGTCCGGCAGACCTTTTTCGTAACACCGGCGCCGGTGCGCCGCCCTGGCCTGGCTGAAGGCCCCCTCCCATCTTCGCCGCCATTCTGACCGGCGCTGTCATCGGCATCGAGCGGGAGCACCGCTCCAGCCCCGCCGGCTTTCGCACCCACATCCTTGTCGCTTAGTCCTCGGGCCTGCTGATGCCCGCCGCCGTTCACCAGGTCCGCTGGCTGACCGATACGCCGATCGAAATCTTTCGTATGGACCCGGTGGGCATGGCTCACGGCATTCTCACGGGGATCGGCTTTGCGGGGCCCGGGGTCATCTTCCGGGAGGCTTCAACATCCGCGGCCTGACCACGGCCGCTTCGCTCTGGATCACCGCATCGCTGGGCATCCTGGTCGGCGTCGGCTTCCATGCTCTGGCCGTCATCGGCGCCATCGCCACCGTGCTCGTCCTCGCCGTCGTCCGGTTCAACGAGGCGCGGCTGCCCCGGAGGGCGTCCGTCGACATAACCCTCCGCCTGCGCCGGGAAGCCGAGGCGACCACTCGGCAGAGGTTGCCTGCCCTGCCGCCCGGCAATTTCTGCCGCCGGGACTTCTGGTCGGCACATATTGCCGGTCCAGGCCATGCCTAACAGACCTATAACGCAATATATTCAATGGCTTGGTGGGAGTGGTCAAATCTGCCCATCTGGCCCGGCATTTGCAGCCAAGGTCCCTGAGCAAAATGCTCCCGGTAGTCAAAATGACGCCGGACACCTTGAATAGGGACTATCGTAATGGCGCTGAACAGCGTGAACACGAACTCGGGCGCTATGGTCGCCCTGCAGAACCTGAACAACACCAACCGTGAACTGGGTGAAGTTCAGAGCCGGATCAACACCGGCAAGAAGGTCTCCTCGGCCAAAGACAATGGCGCGGTCTACGCCATCGCTCAAAGCCAGAAGTCCAACTCCAACGCCCTGAACGCTGTCAAGGACTCGCTGCAACGCGGGATCTCGGTCGTCGACGTGGCGATCGCGGGCGGTGAGTCGGTCAACGACCTGCTGTCGCAAATGAAAGAGAAGGCCCTCGCGGCCGCCGATACCTCGCTGGATAGCGCGAGCCGCACCGCCCTGAACGAAGACTTCAAGTCGCTTCGTGACCAGATCGGCAAGGCCGTGTCGAACGCCGACTTCAACGGCGCCAACATGATCAAGGCCAGCGGCACCACCATCGCCGCGCTCGCCAACGCGGACGGCTCCTCCAAGCTGACCGTCGCGGCCCAGTCCCTGGCCCTCGGCGGCGCCAACGTCACGGTGACGGCGACCACGTCGTTCTCCACCGCGACCACGGCCGCCTCGGCTCTGGCTCTGGTGACGGCTTCGATCACCAACACCGGCGCGGCCCTGGCCAAGCTGGGCACCGGTTCGAAGTCGCTGGAAACGCACCTCGGCTTCATCGGTAAGCTGCAGGACAGCCTGGACGCCGGCGTGGGTAACCTCGTCGACGCCGACCTGGCCAAGGAAAGCGCCCGACTGCAAGCGCTGCAAACCAAGCAACAGCTCGGTGTGCAGGCTCTGTCGATCGCCAACTCCTCGACTTCGTCGCTGCTGGGTCTGTTCCGCTAACGGCACAGTGAGCGGGGCGGGCGCCGGTGGCGTCCGCCCCACTTCACCGGCGTATCCTTTCGCCGCCTGGCGGGAGGACTTTGGCAGGAGACGCCGGCGCGACGAGCCCCGGCGCTGTGGGAGACATGAGCAACAACATAGCCAATATCCGGAGTATTCCAGAACCTGTCTCGGCCATGATCGCCCAGCCGGTTCAACCCGTCGCCGAGCCGGCCGCGCCGACCCCCAGGGGTCAGACCGCCGACCTCCGTCTGGTGATCGAGGAAGACCGCGACACCGGCGCCTTTGTCTACAAGACCCTCGATCGTCTCACCGGCGAAGTGGTGCAGCAACTGCCCCGAGAGAGCGTCCTCAAGGCGATGGGCTCCGAGGATTACCACCCGGGTCAGATCGTCGATACGCGGGACTGACCGCTTCCCTTCCGGCTCCTTGAGGGCCGGTCGCTCTTTCTCACCGACGTCGCACCGCGACGGCGGCGATCATGGTTTCTACGCCGTTAACCATACGCTCACCGTTGGCTCGCTAGCCTAAGCGGGAACAGGCGGCCGAATCGGCGACCGCCAGCGCCGGACGGCGCACCTGGAGACGGTCCATGACGATCGGCGTGCACACCAATCAGGCGGCTCTGATCGCCCTTCAGAACCTCAACCGCACCAATGACTCCATGGAAGGGGTCCAGGGTCGGATCAGCACGGGCCTGAAGGTTCAGGGCGCCAAGGACAACGCTTCGGTCTGGGGGATCGCCCAGGCCCAGCGCGCCGACATCGGCGCACTTTCGGCGGTCAAGATGAGCCTGGACCGGGCGACCTCGGTCTCCGACGTGGCGCTGACCGCAGGCGAAACCGTCTCGGACCTGCTCAACGTCCTGAAGGAAAAGGTCGTGGCGGCGATGGACCCTTCCATCGACACCGCCTCGCGCAATGCGCTCGACTCTGACTTCAAGGCCACGCTGAAGCAGATCACCCAGGCTCTGACCAACGCCAACTTCGACGGCGCCAACCTGCTCAACGGATCGCTGACCACCAACATCCGCTTCCTCGCCAACGCCGACGCCAACGCCTACATCACCCTGTCGGTAAAGAACCTGTCGCTGGGCGGCTCGATCCTGACCGTGGCGGCCGGCGCCTCGATCACCACCGCCACCCTGGCCACCGGGATCCTCACCCAGCTCAACGCCTCCATCGCCAACGTCAACCAGGCGCTCGGCGACATCGGCGCCCAGGCCAAGCAGATCGAAGCCCACAACAGCTTCATCACCAAGCTGACCGACGTGCTCAACAGCGGCATCGGCAACCTGGTCGACGCGGACCTGGCCAAGGAATCGGCCCGACTACAGGCCCTGCAGGTCCAGCAACAGCTCGGCGCCCAGGCCCTGTCGATCGCCAACCAGGCGCCGCAGATCGTGCTCAAGCTGTTCCAGGGCTAAATCCCTAGTCCCGGGCGAACCGCATGATCGACCTTCGCGACCTGGAGCCCGGCGACGAGGAGCAGCTTTACCGCTGGCGCCAGGAGCCGTCGGTCGATCGCTGGATGTCCGACGCCGCCGTTCCCGACCGCGGCGCCCACCAGCGCTGGTTCGTCGATCTTCTGGCCGGGCATGACGGCCGCGGCTGGATGATCACCCGCGACGGCAAGCCGGCCGGCATCATGACCCTCACCGGCCTGGCCAGTCACCACCAGCGCGCCAGCTGGAACTGGTTCGTCGGCGACGCCGAGAGTCGGGGCCGCGGCATCGGCCGCGCCGCCCAGGTGCTGGGTCTCGACAAGGCCTTCTGCGAGATGGGCCTCGACAAGGTCTGGGCCGAGGTCATGGCCGACAACGACAACGCCCTGAAGATGATGACGGCCACCGGCTTCGTCCGCGAAGGCTATCTGCGCGGCCATGTGCTCAAGGCCGGCCAGCGCCGGGACGTCGTGCTGCTGGGCATTCTCGCCGCCGACTGGCAGGCCCGCCGTGAAAAGGCGAGGGCGGTGCTGGTCGATGGCCGGATGATCGCGGCCTGAATCGGCCATCTCCTAACACCCCGTAAACCCCACTCGCGCGATACTGCCCGCGAAGACGTGCGTCCGTACGTCAGAGACCGACCGTGACCAGCATCGACTCGTCCCTTCTGCTGGGTTTTTACCAGGCGCGAACCGGCCAGAGCACTCTGGCGACGGGCTCCTCCTCCACGGGCAAAATCAAGTACGCGCCGACCGCGCCATGGGCGACCAACTCCGGCGCCCCGCGCGCCAGCGCCCTGGTCGAGACGGTCATGCAGGGCCGCCGGTTCATCGACGAGAACGCCGCCACCCTCGACCTGCCGGGCGCCAGCGCCGACTACAAGAAGCTGTTCTCCCTGTTCCAGGGCCTCAACGCCCTGACCGGCCTGGCCGAGCGCATGGGCCAGCGCGGCGTCACCGACGCCGAGAAGACCAAGATCGAGAAGCTGTTCACCAAGGGCCTTACCGAAACCGTCGCCTACGCCGACAGCGTCAAGATGGAAGGCATCCGCCTGACCCGCGGCGAGGCGATGCTCAGCGACAAGACCAAGGTCGGCGTCCCGCGCGCCAACTACACCTACACCACCGGCACGGTGCATGAGGGAACCTCGAGCGAGGCGGTGCCGCAGTTCGCGGGCGCGGCCAACTTCACCATTTCGGTCAAGAAGCTGAGCGGCACGCAGAACATCAACATCGATCTCAGCGAGATGACCGGCACCCGGTCGATGAGCAGCGTCGCCACCTTCATCAATTCCAAGCTGTCCGACGCCGGCGTCACCAGCCGCTTCAGCGTCAGCCGCACGCCGGGCGAGCCCAAGGTGGTCACCACCGGCAATACAAAGGTCACGCTTCCGGCGACCAGTGACAAGTTCGCCTTCAAGATCACCGGGGACAGCGCCGAGGCGGTGACCTTCAGCGCCCCCGCTTCGACGCCGGCTGTCTATGTCGCGACCACGGCGGGCAATCCCGACCCTGACAAGGACAAGACGACCGACGACGCTGTCTATTCCTCAAGCCTGATCAAGACGGGCGCCGCCACCACCCCGGGCGGTGTCGGGACGCGGGTCTTCGCCAACGGCCTCGAAAAGACCGTCACCGGCGTCAAGGACAGCCAGGTCGGGTCCGACGGCTCGGTCTACATGCTGGCCGAGGTCAGCGGCGACATCGATGGCCAGGCCATCAAGGGCGCCGGCGACATCGCCCTGCTCAAATACGACTCCCAGGGCAAGCTGCTCTACACCCGCACGCTCGGCGCGGTCGGCACGGTCAAGGCCAATGCCCTGACCATCTCGGACGACGGCAAGGTGGCCATCGCCGGCTCGATCATCGGCCAGATGGAAGGCACGACCAATGGGCCGATCAACTCCGGCCCCACCTCGTCCCTGAGCGACAGCTTCGTCACCCTCTACGACGCCAAGGGCGACGAGGTCTGGACCCAGCGGCGCGGCGCCCTGCAGGCCGATGAGGCCACGGCGGTCGCCTTCGGGGCCGACGGCACGGTCTATGTCGGCGGCAAGACCAGGTCCAACCTGCCGGGCGCCACCGGCGCCGGCGGCGGCTGGGACGGCTATCTGACGGGCATCACCACCAGCGCCAAGGGCATCCCCGTCACCCAGTTCACCCAGCAGTTCGGCACGGCCACGGATGAGGCCGTCGAAGGCCTGGTGGTCAACGGATCGCAGGTCATCGTCGCCGGCCTGGAAGACAAGCACGCCGTCCTGCGCAGCTTCGACGTCACCGGCGGCGTCCCCGTGGCCGGCGCCACCCGTGACCTCGGCGACCTCGAGGGCGGGACCCTCGCCGGCATCAAGCTCGATGGCGGACAGCTCTATATCGGCGGCTCCAGCCGCAACGCCGCCCTGGCCCTCGGAACCCCGTCCAGCGCCCACGCCGGCGGCATGGATGGCTTCGCGGCCCGTCTGTCGACAGACCTGTCCAGCACCTCGGCCGACGCGGTTGCCTACTACGGGGGCAGCAAGGACGACACGGTCACCGGCATGGCCGTGGCGAACGGCAAGGTCTGGTTGACCGGCGTGGCCGGCGACAACCTGCCCGGTGGCTCGGTCCCGATCGCCAGCAAGGACGGCTACATCGTTGAGCTCGATCCTTTCAGCGGCGCGGCCAACTCCGCCCAGCGGATCACCGGCAAGGACGGCTATGTCACCCCGACCAGCATCGCGGTCGACGCCAGCGGCGCCTCGGTGCTCGACACCTTTGGTCTGCCCAGGGGCGCCCTGACCTTTACCGACAGCCAGAAGATCACCTCGGCCACCTCGGCCCGCGCCGGCGACCAGTTCCAGATCCGCACCCGGGCGGGCGGGGCGCTCTCGACGGTCACCCTGGCGGCCGACGACACCCTCGATACCCTGGCCGCCAAGATCAAGCGGGCAGGGGGCTTCCGCGCCAAGGTTACCGTCGTCGCCGATGGCGAGTTCCGCCGCATCAAGATCGAGCCGGCCAGCGACAACGACACGGTCGAGATCCTGCCCGGCAAGAACGGCAAGAACATGCTCGAAGCGCTCGGCCTCGCCGAAGGCGTGGTGCGCAAGACCGAGATGGTCAACGGCAAATCGGTCGCCGCCGACGGCAAGGGCAACATCTATGGCCTGGCCCTCGCCAACGATCTCAACCTCAAGGACGACGATGCCATCCGCAACTCACAGTTGGTGCTGTCCAAGGCGATGAGCGCCATCCGCTCGGCCTACAAGGACCTGGAGAACGCCGCCAAGCCGGCCTCGGTGAGCAATCCCTCGGCCAGCGGCCCGGTGCCGGCCTATCTGTCGGCGCAGATCTCCAACTACACCGCCGCGCTGAACCGGCTGACCGGCGGCGGCTAGCCCGCCCCAAAACGGTCCTGCGCTTGAAACCGTCGCAATGACGCGATAGCGCTTCAATCCATGGACTTTCTCAAGGATCGCCGCGTCATCATGGGCCTCGGGGCCCTCGTCGCCATCGTGTTGGGCACGCTGATCGCGCTTGGCATCGCCAGGGGTAACAAGGGTCCTGACGTTCCGCCGCCCGCCAGCCAGGGCGGACTGATCGTCGAGAACGGCCGCGACGACGACACCAGGCTCGACGCCGCCCGCCCGATCCGCTGCTTCGTCGAGGGCCAGTTCGTCGGCGAGATCACGCTGGCCGAATGCGCCAGGCGCAACGGCGTCGCCACCGGCGCTCTCGACGTCGGCGTCGACGAGACCGGCGCCCTGGCCGCCTCCGGCACGACCGGCGCCATTGTCGCCCCGCTGCCACCGACCGATACCGCGCCGGCCATCATCGCCCAGGCCCCGCCGCCTTCGACCGGCCCCGCGCCCGCGCCGGCGCCGACCCCGGTCGCCGACGGCAGCGCCTGCTGGCGCTACGCGGACGCGACCTGGACCAAGCTGGAGGGCATGAGCCTGAACGCCTGTGTCCAGCGCCTCTATGCCGGCCAGTGCGAACGCCCTGGCCGCGCCACCTACGGCCGCTGGGGCCAGCAGACCCTGCGTCTGGTGCCCGGCAAGGTCGAGATCAGCGATGACAACCGCCGCTTCCGCACCCTGGCCCGCCAGGACAAGAGCTGCGCCATCGAGGCTGTGGGTTGACGGCGAAGGTTGCGAGTTTAAGGTTGTAATTATGCTGAAGCCCGCTCTCGCCCTCGCCCTTGTCGCCAGCCTTGGCCTCGCCGCCTGCGAAAAGGTGCCTGAGCCGCCCTACGACAAGGGCGTCTGCTTCCATGCGGTGACCAAGGACGGCAAGACGTTCAAGTACAACGTCGTCAAGACCAATGTTCCGCAGATCGAGTACTGCGCCGCCGAGCTGGAAAAGATGCGCGTCACCTTCCTGCGCATGGGCGGCTCCAATCGCGAGCTGATCGGCGCCTACCAGGGCAGCTTCCTGATCGTCAATCCGCGCGGCATCTTCCGCCGCGCCAAGTGGAACGGCGGCCAGTTCCTGATGCTCGAACGCACCGGCGACGGCCGTCTGGCCCAGCCCGGGGCCATGCCCAGCAACTGATCGAGCCCAAAGAACAGTGGACGGAAGTCTGCTGTGGACAATCCCGACCAAATCAGAACAAAGGGAGAACTTTGTTCTTGCCCCAATCGTTAACGGCGTCTAGGGTCCGGCTCAGATTCCGGCGCGGATGGTCGCCGGGCGAGATGGAGAAACCCCATGGCGGGCAGCGTCAACAAGGTCATTCTGGTCGGCAACCTCGGCCGCGATCCGGAAGTCCGCAATCTTCCCAATGGCGACAAGGTCGTGAACCTGTCGCTGGCCACCTCCGAGACCTGGCGCGACCGCAACAGCGGCGAGCGCAAGGAAAAGACCGAATGGCACCGGGTGGTGATCTTCAACGAGAACATCATCAAGGTTGCCGAGCAGTACCTGAAGAAGGGCTCGACCGTCTATGTCGAGGGTGCGCTGCAGACCCGCAAATGGACCGATCAGGCCGGTGTCGAGAAGTACTCCACCGAGATCGTGCTGCAGAAGTTCCGCGGTGAACTGACCATGCTCGGCGGCCGTGACGGCGGCGGCGGCGGCGGCGGCGGTGGTGGTGGTGGCGGCGACAGCGACTACGGCGGCGGTTACTCCAGCGGTGGTGGCGGTGGTGGCGGCGGCTTCGGCGGCGGCCAGCGCAACAAGCAGTCCGGCCCCAGCGAAGACTTCAGCGCCGACCTGGACGACGAAATCCCCTTCTAGGAAGCGGTGGGGGCAGGATCGTGGCACAGCCCGCTTCCTGTCCTCGACCGATCGGATCCGTTGGCGTGGACGTCAACAGAGTTTGTGTTTGGCGTCCCGAGTACAAAACTAGCTCATTCGCATAGGCGAGCTATGACGATTCCGAATGAACATCAGCGCCGCTTCCTTGGGATCATCGACCATCTCTCCGGGGATGACGGCTGGGCGTTATGGTCAGACGTCGAAGGCATTTTCGGGCCAACGGCAAAGTCTGAGTGGGCGAAGCTGGATGGCGGCTACTTCAAGCGCGGCGGTGAGAGGCACAAAGTAGGCTTAAGTGCGTTGGGCGCGAGCTACGCAAAATAAGGCCGTCCGCGTTCTTTCGTGTTGGTGCTACAGCACGGACACGGTCCGGTCCCCACTCCGCGAAGCTACCAGATGGCGCTGGGCAGGTGCTGGCGGATGTGCCGGTCCGATGTGACAAGTCCGGCGCCGTCAGCGATAGCGGCTGCGCAAACCAGACGATCGAACGGATCTCGGGTCCAGGTTAGGGGCCTGGCGGCACTGATGATCCGGTCGAAGCCGGTCGGGCTGATTTCCATCGCAACCTTTGACCGGAGGCGCTCAAGAACGGCTTCCGGCTCAAGTGGGATGCGTCCGATGTCATGCAGGAGTTGCAGCTCCAGGACGACAATCGGCGACAGGATAGGTGGCTCTCGCAACAACGCCTGAAGCGCAGGACCAGACAGGCGGCTTTCCTGGGCTGTGGCGAACCAGATGACGACGTTCGTATCGAGGTGAATCACTGCGGCGGATCGACGTTGTCATCTGGGGACCATGTCCAGTGACTGTTGTCGTCCGGATCATAATCGAAGGGTGGAAACGGCGACGGCGAGGCCAGGAAGGCCAGCACTCGCTCGGCATGGGTTTGGGACGGCGCAGGCTCGAACGGCTTGCCCGCCTCCATCAGCACCATGGTGCGTCCGTTGCGCTCGATCATCACCGGTTCGCCCGTCTCCAGCGCCTTGTCGGCCAGCCGGAACAGGTCCTTGCGCAGCTCTGTCAGGGTGATTTTGGGCATATGTACATGTTGACCGCCAGACATGTACATGTCAAGGCAGGGGCCTCGTGAGCACCTCCCCCCGAACCCCCTTCACCGGCGTCGAATGGGCGGCGATCTTCGGCATCATCCTGGTCTGGGGGCTCAACAACGCCGCCGCCAAGGTGGCGACCGAGGCGCTGCCGCCGCTGTTCATGGGCGGGGCGCGGTTCGCGGTGGCCCTGCTCTTCCTGCTGCCCTTCATGAAGCCGCCGTGGCCGCCGTGGCGCCAGATCCTGCCGCTGGTGCTGCTGGCCGGACCGCTGCATTTCGGCCTTATCTACATCGCCTTCGCCATGGTCGATAACCTCAGCCCCATCGTCGTGGCGCTGCAGCTGTGGATCCCGATGACGGCGTTGTTCGCCTGGCTGATGCTCGGAGAAACCATGCCCCGGG
>JAUMCZ010000108.1:0-2827 GCA_032122215.1 Caulobacter sp. | reverse complement strand
GGCCTCGTCCGAGAGCCTCGGCAAGGGCCTCAACGTCGCCTTCACCTCCGGCGCCATCACCGGCATGCTGGTGGCCGGCCTCGCCCTGCTGGGCGTCGCGGGCTACTACTATGTGCTGACCAACGTGGTGCAGACCGAAGGCCGCGACATCGTCGACAGCCTGGTCTGCCTGGGCCTCGGCGCCTCGCTGATCTCCATCTTCGCCCGTCTCGGCGGCGGCATCTTCACCAAGGGCGCCGACGTCGGCGGCGACATGGTGGGCAAGGTCGAAGCCGGCATTCCGGAAGATGACCCCCGCAACGCCGCCACCATCGCCGACAACGTCGGTGACAACGTCGGCGACTGCGCCGGCATGGCCGCCGACCTGTTCGAGACCTATGCGGTGACCACGGTCGCCACCATGGTCCTGGCCTCCATCCTGTTCGCCGGCGCTGAAGCCGCGGCCATGATGATGCTGCCGCTGGCCATCTGCGGCATCTGCATCTTCACCTCCATCATCGGCACCTTCTTCGTCCGTCTGGGCAAGAAGCAGAACATCATGGGCGCCCTCTATCAGGGCCTCATCGTCACCGGCCTGCTGTCGATCCCGGCCGTCTGGTGGGTCGTCCACCAGCTGGTCCCGGCTCCGATCACCGCCGGCGGCGTCACCTACACCGCCGACGCGCTCGCCTACTGCGGCTTCGCCGGCCTCGCCGTCACCGCCCTGATCGTGATGATCACCGAGTACTACACGGGCACCAACTTCCGCCCGGTCCGCTCGGTTGCTCAGGCTTCGGTCTCCGGCCATGGCACCAACGTCATCCAGGGCCTGGCCATGAGCCTCGAGTCCACCGCGCTTCCGGCGCTGGTGATCATCGTCGGCATCATCGTCACCTACACGCTGGGCGGCCTGTTCGGCATCGCCATCGCCACCACCACCATGCTGTCGCTCGCCGGCTTCATCGTGGCGCTGGACGCCTTCGGTCCCGTCACCGACAACGCCGGCGGCATCGCCGAAATGGCCGGTCTGCCCCCGGAAGTCCGCGTCACCACCGACGCCCTGGACGCCGTCGGCAACACCACCAAGGCCGTCACCAAGGGCTACGCCATCGGCTCCGCCGGTCTCGGCGCCCTGGTGCTGTTCGCCGCCTACACCGAAGACCTGAAGTTCTTCGCGGCCAACGCCCTGGAAGGCTCCTTCTTCTTCGGTCTCGGCGACGTCGCCTTCGACCTCTCCAACCCCTACGTCGTCGTCGGCCTGCTGTTCGGGGGGTTGCTGCCCTTCCTGTTCGGCGGCATGTCGATGACCGCCGTCGGCCGCGCCGCCGAAGCGGTGGTGCATGAGGTCCGCCGTCAGTTCCGGGAAAACCCCGGCATCATGACCGGCGAGGTGAAGCCCGAGTACGGCCGCGCCGTCGACATCCTGACCAAGGCCGCGATCCGCGAGATGATCGTGCCCTCGCTGCTGCCGGTCGTGTCGCCCATCGCGCTGTTCTTCATCCTCGACGCCATCACCACCCGCCAGAACGCCTTCGCCGGCCTCGGCGCGATGCTGATGGGCGTGATCGTCACCGGCCTGTTCGTCGCCATCTCGATGACCAGCGGCGGCGGCGCCTGGGATAACGCCAAGAAGATCATCGAGGAGGGCTTCACCGACAAGGACGGAGTCACCCACGGCAAGGGTTCGGAGGCTCACAAGGCCGCCGTCACCGGCGACACCGTCGGCGACCCCTACAAGGACACCTCGGGTCCCGCCGTGAACCCGATGATCAAGATCACCAACATCGTCGCCCTGCTGCTGCTGGCCATCCTGGCGCACTAAGGCTTCGGCTGATCTGAGTTACTTCAACGCCCCGGGGGGATACCTCCGGGGCGTTTTCTTTGAGGGCTTCGGGAGCTATCTGTTCGCGCCGGATGTTCTATGCTCCGACCAACTCATGGGCTGGCAGCGGGAGCAGACAATTGGGCGAGACCTCTCCGCGCGGCGAGGGTCACTCTCCGCCGAGGACCCCGAAGGGTATCGGTGAGGCGATGGACGCCCTGATTGCCGAGACCAGGGGTGAGGAGCACGTTCGAGTCGGCCATGTGCTCGACACCTTCGGATCCCAGGCGTTCGGCCCGTTGATCCTTATTCCGGCGCTGTTGCTGACCCTGCCGACCGGCGTGCTGCCGGGTGTCCCCCTGGCGCTCGGCGCTTTTGTCGCGGTGATTTGCGTCGAGATCGTCCTTGGCCTCGACCGGCCGACCATTCCCAGGTTGTTCAGCCACCTGAAAATCTCTCGCCGCTCCCTGATCTCGGCGCGAGAGAAGAGCGCCGGACCGGTCGGCTTCGTCGACAGGCTGATCCGGCCCCGGCTGACCTTTCTGGTCGACCATCCCTTTCTCGAAGTCCTGGCGGTGATCTGTATCGGTCTCTGCATCCTGCTGCTGCCGCTGGAGATCGTCCCCTTCGCCACCGCCCTGCCGGGTTCGGTTCTGATCCTGCTCGGCTTGGCCATAACCGCCAGGGATGGGCTGATCGCGGCGCTGGGCCTCGCCGCGGCTGGCGCGGGGAGTTGGGGGGCGTGGGTATGGCTGCTATGAGCCGCAGGCGGCGCGCGACAGCCGGGGCGGTTCTCCGCTAGAACGCCCCCATGTCCGACCTCTTCGAAGCCGCCGGCCTGACGCCGCATGCGCCCGCGCCGCTTCCCGAACGCCTGCGCCCGCAAACCCTCGACGACGTCGTCGGCCAGGAGCACCTGCTCGGCCCCGGCGGTCCGATCCGCCGCATGGTCGAGGGTGGCCGCCTCGCCTCGATGATCCTCTGGGGGCCGCCCGGCACCGGCAAGACCACCATCGCCCGCCTGCT
>JAUMCZ010000107.1:0-4247 GCA_032122215.1 Caulobacter sp. | reverse complement strand
ATGATCGCCGGCCTGTCAAAGAGCCCCAAGGCGACGCCGCCCAAATGGTTCTACGACGCCGCCGGTTCGGCCCTGTTTGGCGAGATCACCCGCCTGCCGGAATACTACCCGACCCGCACCGAGATGGCCCTGTTGGACGCTCAGGGCGGCGATATCGCCGCCGCCATCGGCCCGGGCCGCACGGTCGTCGAGTATGGCTCGGGCTCGGCCGCCAAGGCTATCGCTCTGCTGGAGGCCCTGGACGCGCCGGCCGGTTATCTCTGCGTCGAGATCGATCCCGGCGCCGCCCGCGCCACCGCCCAGGAGGTTCAGGCCGCTTTCCCGGACCTGCCGGTGCGCGGCGTTGCCGGCGACTTCACCCATCTGGAGGGCGAGGTGACGGCGGGCTCCCGGCCGCGGCTCGGCTTCTTCCCCGGCTCGACCATCGGCAATTTCCCGCCGGAAGAGGCCGGTCCGCTGCTGGCCGCCATGCGCCAGCATCTGGGACCAGACGGCCAGCTGCTGCTGGGCGCCGACCTGATCAAGGACGCCGACGTCCTTGAAGCGGCCTATGACGACGCGGCCGGTGTCACCGCCCGCTTCAACCTCAACCTCCTGGAGCGGGCCAATCGCGAACTTGGCGCCGATTTCGACCTCTCCGGCTTCGAGCACCGGGCGGTCTGGAATGCAGAAGCCGCGCGCATCGAGATGCATCTGGTCTCGCGGCAGGCTCAGTCGGTCACCGTCGATGGCCACCGTTTTGACTTCACGGCTGGTGAAACCATCCACACCGAGAGCAGCTACAAGTTCGACGAGATCCGTCTTCGGGCCCTGGCCAACGCTGGCGGCTGGACCATTTCCCGGCTGTGGACGGCGCCGGCGTTTCCCTTCGCGCTCGCCCTGCTGACCTGAGCGATCGGTTCCGTGCGCCGGAATCATGGCATATGGGTTCCATCGGCGGCGAACAGCGACTAGGTTCGCGACCTTTCCCTGCGGGGTGCGTTAGGCGAACCATGGTCCAACACTATCTCGACTTCGAACGGCCGATCGCCGAACTGGAAGGCAAGATCGAAGAGCTCTCCAGGCTCTCGGAATCCGCCGGCGCCAGTTCCTTCGAGACCGAGATCGAGTCCCTGCGGGGCCGCCTCGACGATCTGCGCCGCGAGGCCTACTCGAGGCTGGATCCCTGGCAGAAGACCCAGGTGGCGCGCCATCCGCAACGACCCCACTTCGTCGACTTTCTCAGCGGCCTGATCGAGGAGTTCGTCGAACTGCGCGGCGACCGCAAGTTCGCCGACGACCAGGCGATCCTCGGCGGCCTTGGCCGGTTCCGGGGCGTGCCTGTGCTGGTGATCGGTCAGGAGAAGGGTCACGACACCACGACCCGGCTGAAGCACAACTTCGGCATGGCGAGGCCCGAAGGCTACCGCAAGGCTGTCCGGCTGATGGACATGGCCGAGCAGTTCAATCTTCCCGTGCTCAGCTTCGTCGACACCGCCGGCGCCTATCCGGGCCTGGGGGCCGAGGAACGCGGTCAGGCCGAGGCCATCGCCCGCGGCACCGAGCGCTGCCTGACTCTCAAGGTTCCGATGATCGCCACGGTGACCGGCGAAGGCATGAGCGGCGGGGCCATCGGCATCGCCGCCGCCAACCGTGTGCTGATCATGGAGCACGGCATCTATTCGGTGATCAGCCCGGAAGGCGCGGCTTCCATCCTGTGGCGCGATGGGGCCCGGGCCAAGGATGCGGCCACCCAGATGCACATCACCGCCCAGGACCTGATCAAGACCGGCGTTGTCGACCGCATTATCGACGAGCCGCCTGGCGGCGCCCACAGCGACCCGGCCGAGGCCATCCGACTGGTCGGCGACGTGATCGACGACGAGTTGAAGCTGCTGCTCAACCTGACCCCCGAACAGCTGCTGGCCCAGAGGGCGGAACGCTACTACGCGATCGGCCGCACCAGGCCGGCTTAAGGCGACCCCCGTTTCCGGGGGCGCGTTGCATCGCGTCTTCCGTCATGGTCGCCTCCTCGCAAGGGGAGACTTCCATGCGCCTGTTCATCGCGCTGGCCGCCACGGCCGCTGTCTGCGCCATCGCCGCGCCCGCCGCCGCCCAGACCCGTGAGTGCACGGCCTTGCGCAGCGGGGCCGGCTGGTCGGTCAAATACGTCGCCTACACCCGCGCCGACGGCAAGCTGTTCGACACCGTCACCAGCTACACCTACCAGGCCACGCTGCCGGCGAAGAAGCCGACCGACATCTACGAGGTCAACGGCGACATGAACCGGCTGGGCAAGCCAGCGAAAGGCGTGGTCATCCTGGAGTACGGCAAACGTCCGGATGGCGAGGCGCTTGGCAAGGTGGCCCTGTTCGCTCCCGCCTACGCCAATCTGTCGGCGGTGGTGAAGGCCGGCTTCCTCGGTGAACCCGATCCGGTCTTCCTGCATCGCCTGGTGCTCAAGGCCGGCCCCAAACGGACCGTGGTCTGGAGCGCCGATGCCGGCAAGATGAAGGCGCCGCCCCAGATGGACGCGGTGCAGTTCGAGAACGCCCTTGTCGGTCTTGGCTCCTCGGATATCGAGCTTCTGGGTCCCGGCGGCCTGGCCGATGCGCGCAAGGCGGCGGGCATCATCACCCAGTTGGCTCTCGGCGGCCGGGTCGATATCCAGGTCCTTGAGAAGGGCAAGCCGGTCACCGTCGGCGGGTTCGACATCTCCGACGCGGTGGCCAAGGCGGCGACCGCCGGCGCCGCGGCGGCCAAGGCCGAGGCCGAGCTCAAGGTCTCCAGGCGGCAGTGTGTTCCGGGGTAGTCGGGGGGGGAGCGGCGCCTGTGAGCGCGCCATGCAGGGGGACGGGGGAGACGAAGCTCCAGTTTCGGTCGACGCCAAGCACATCGGATTGAGCTCTTTTGCCCACAAGTCGGGTGGGTTCGTTCATTCGTTTACCGTTCGGTCACCCAGGTTGGGCAGGTTGCCCCCGGGCGGGGAGACGAATGGCGCTTTCAAGCGGAGCGGCGACGCCGGTGGCAGGCGAGACGGGCCTGGCCAATGGCACGATCTTCAACCTGTCGCGCGCTATCGTCATGGTCGTCGACGACAACAACTTTTCCCTGCGCCTGACGACCCAGACCCTGCTCGGTTTCGGCATCAAGGCCCGTCATCAGTGCCCGGACGCCAAGTCGGCGGTCGAGATTCTCAAGACCCATACGGTCGACCTGCTGATCGTCGATTGCGACATGCCGGGCCCCGACGGCTACGACCTGGTCTCCTGGCTGCGGCGGTCCAATCTGGAGCCCAATGCCTTCACCCCCGTGCTGATGATCTCCGGCCACACCCGCGCCACCCAGGTCGCCAAGGCCCGGGACTGCGGCGCCAATTTTATCATCGCGCGGCCGATCACGGCAGCCGTCCTGCTTGAACGCATCCTCTGGATGGCCCGTGATCCTCGCCCCTTCGTCCAGTCCGACGCCTATGCCGGCCCGGATCGCCGCTTCAACGACGCCAACGACCTCCCCGCCGACCAGGAGGAACGCCGCGCCGACCGTCTTCGCGGTCCGGCAACCTCTTCACGCGACGCTGAGGCTTCCATGGAGACCAGACCGTGAGCGCCGCCATCATCATCCGCCGCGTCTCCAACCTCTCGAAGATGGTTGGCGAGAGCGGCGGCAGGACTGTCATGGCCGCGCTGCGCGGGGCCGAAGCCGAGACCGCCGGCCTGCGAGACGAGGGCCGCGCCCTGCTGATGGAGGCCATCGCCGTGCTCGAAGCGGCCCAGGCCGACGCCAGGGACGAGACCTGGCTTGACGCCATCTACAGGGCCTCGTCGGCCATCATCGACATCTGCCCGCCTGACCTGCCGCTGCTCGGCAAGGCGGCCTGGAGCCTTTGCGACCTGACCGACCGCCAGCGCAGGTACGGCCGGCTCGAGGCCGCGCCGATTGCCGTCCATATCAAAGCCATCCGCACCCTTGGCCAGCCGGGGCTCGACCCCCAGGCGGCCGCGCCCCTGCTGCTGGGCCTGGAAGCCCTGCTGTCGCGCGAGGTCGCCAAGGGCAGCTGAGGGGGCGGTTGAAATCGCGCTTGCCTGACGCGGGGTGACGCCCGGATAAAGTCGTCCCAACAAACGTTTGGGAGACGCACCATGGCCATCCGCACCCGCTTTACCGAGCTGTTCGGCGTTGAACACCCCATCGCCCAGGGCGGCATGCAATGGGTCGGCAAGGCCGAACTGGTCGCCGCCGTCGCCAATGCCGGAGCGCTGGGCTTT
>JAUMCZ010000106.1:0-9562 GCA_032122215.1 Caulobacter sp. | reverse complement strand
AGACACCGCCATGCTTGAGAAGACCTTCGACCCGAAAACCGTCGAGCCGCGCCTGTACGCGGCCTGGGAAGAGTCGGGCGCGTTCGCCCCGACCGACAACCCGAACGCCGAGCCGTTCAGCATCGTCATCCCGCCGCCGAATGTCACCGGCAGCCTGCACATCGGCCACGCGCTGAACAACACGCTGCAGGATGTGCTGATCCGCTTCCAGCGCATGCGCGGCAAGGCGGCCCTTTGGCTGCCCGGGACCGATCACGCCGGTATCGCCACCCAGATGGTCGTCGAGCGCCAGCTGGCCGAGGCCGGCAACATGGGCCGTCGCGAGATGGGCCGTGACGCCTTTGTCGCCAAGGTCTGGGAATGGAAGGCGGAAAGCGGCGGGACCATCGTCAACCAGCTGCGCCGCCTGGGCGCCAGCTGCGACTGGTCGCGTGAGCGCTTCACGCTGGATCCGGGCCTGTCGGCCGCCGTCCGCAAGGTCTTCGTCCAGCTCCACAAGGAAGGCCTGATCTATCGCGACAAGCGGCTGGTCAACTGGGACCCCCATTTCCAGACCGCCATCTCCGACCTCGAGGTCGAGCAGAAGGAGGTCGACGGGGCCTACTGGCACTTTGCGTATCCGCTCGAAGACGGGTCGGGCGAGATCGTCGTTGCGACGACGCGTCCCGAGACGATGCTGGGCGACACCGCCGTCGCCGTTCACCCCGACGACGAGCGCTACAAGGGCCTGGTCGGCAAGATGGTCCGGCTGCCGATCGTCGGCCGGTTGATCCCCATCGTCGCCGATGAGTACGCCGATCCCGAAAAGGGCAGCGGCGCGGTCAAGATCACGCCGGCCCACGATTTCAACGACTTCCAGGTCGGCAAACGTCACGGGCTTGAGGCGATCAACATCCTCGACGCCTACGGCAAGATCAACGAGAACGCCCCGGAGGCATTCCGGGGGCACGACCGTTTCGCCGCCCGCAAGATGATCATCGAGCAGTTCGAGGCGCTCGAGCTGCTGCGCGGCATCGAGAAGACCCGTCATCAGGTTCCCCATGGCGACCGGTCCGGCGTCGTCATCGAGCCCTGGCTGACGGACCAGTGGTACGTTGACGCCGAGACGCTGGCCAAGCCGGCGATCAAGGCCGTCGAGGACGGCAAGACCGTCTTCTCGCCGAAGAACTGGGACAAGACCTACTTCGAGTGGATGCGGAACATCCAGCCCTGGTGCATCTCGCGCCAGCTGTGGTGGGGACATCGGATTCCGGCCTGGTACGGGCCCGCGCTGTCGACCGACGGTGACCTGGACTATTCGGAATCTGCTTTGCAAATCTTCGTCGCCGAGACGGAGGACGAAGCGCTTGCATTGGCCGGTGCGCACTACGCTGCTCAGGGTTACGACAAGCGCGTCAGGGTTCTGGGTTCGATCCAGGAATGTCGCGACGGCGAGCTCCAGGCCGGCAATGAGCTCGGGCTGTTCCGCGATGAGGACGTTCTCGACACCTGGTTCTCGTCCGGCCTCTGGCCTTTCTCGACGCTCGGCTGGCCGGAGAAGACCTCTGACCTCGAACGCTTCTACCCGACCCACACCCTGGTGACCGGCTTCGACATCATCTTCTTCTGGGTCGCCCGGATGATGATGATGGGCATCCACTTCACCGGCGAGGTCCCGTTCCAGCGGGTGGTCATCAACGCCCTGGTTCGCGACCAGACCGGCGCCAAGATGAGCAAGTCCAAGGGCAATGTCATGGACCCGCTGGTCCTCATCGATCAGTACGGCTGCGACGCCGTCCGCTTCACCCTGACCGCGATGTCCGGTCAGGCGCGAGACATCAAGCTCTCCGAGCAACGTATTGAGGGCTATCGCAATTTCGGCACCAAGCTGTGGAACGCGACCCGCTTTGCACAGATGAACGGCTGTATTCGCGTCGAAGGCTTCGATCCCGGCGCGGTCACCCAGACGCTTGCCAAATGGATCCGCGGCGAGACGGCGAAGACCGCGGCCGAGGTCACCGCGGCGCTGGAAGCCTGTGCCTATGACGAGGTCGCGAACAGCCTCTATCGCTTCATCTGGAACGTCTTCTGCGACTGGTACCTGGAACTGGCCAAGCCGATCCTCAATGGCTCGGACGAGGCGGCCAAGGCCGAGATCCAGGCGACCACCGCCTGGGTCCTCGACCAGTGCCTGCTGATGCTTCATCCGGTCATGCCTTTCATCACTGAAGAGCTGTGGGAGAAGACGGCGGAGGAGGGACCGGCGCGCGCCGGCTTCCTGATGAGTGAACAGTGGCCGAGCTATCCGGCCGACTACATCGATGGCTCGGCCCAGGCCGAGATCGGCTGGGTGGTCGACCTGGTCAGCGAGGTTCGTTCGCTGCGCGCCGAGATGAACGTCCCGCCGGGCGCCCGCATTCCGCTGACCCTGGCCGGGGCCGGCGAGGAGGCTGCCTCCCGGCTGGACCGTCACCGCGACCTGATCCTCAGCCTTGGGCGGCTGCAGAGCGCTGATCTGGGAGAGGCGCCGGCCGGTTCGGTGCCGTTCGTGATCGGCGAGGCCACCGGTTCGCTGGCGGTCGCGGACTTCATCGACCTGGCCGCCGAGAAGGCCCGCCTGACCAAGGAGATCGCCAGCCACGACGCCGACATCGAACGGGTGAACCGCAAGCTCGGCAATCCGGACTTCCTGGCCAAGGCCAAGGAGGAGGTGATCGAGGAGAACCGGACCAAGCTGGCCGACGCCGAAGCGGCGAAGGCCAAGCTTGGCGCGGCGCTCAAGCGGCTGGAAGGCGTCAGCTAGGTCTCACGACCGCCAGAACCCGGCGGAGCAGTTCAGCAAGATCGCTCCGCCGGAAGCCGGCCAGCAGAACGACGGCAAAAGCCAGGTTGGCGCAGGCGGCGATGAACAGGCCGGCGCCGTCGCCATTGGGATCGATGCCCAGGGGTGTGAACAGGTGGAAGCTGACCGCCCCCATCATGACCAGGAGGCCGGCCAGGGCGCCGCCCGCCTGCAGGTGCTTGAAGCGCGGGTGCAGGCCGACGATCAGCAGGCCTGACGCCAGCAGTTCGATGCTGCCGATAACGTACTGGCTGAACAGCCCTGTGTGGCCAAACAGCCCCGGCGCGCCGATGACACCGGCCCAGCCGTCCAGACGGCCGAAGATTTCCTGGGTCTTGGGATGGTCGGTGAACTTGTAGCGCAGGCTGTCGAGGAAGATGACGGCCATGAACACGGCCATGGCGTCGGGCAGGTATTTCCAGACCTTTTTCATTTCAGCACCTTGGGCCAGTTGGTGTTGCCCTTGGCGATGAAGCCCGGGATGTCCTTGTTCCACTTGGCCTGAATGTCGGCGTTGTAATTCAGGTAGAGCTTGCCGCCGACGATCTTCCAGTTCTGGGGATCGCCTTTGGCGGTGTAGTTCTGGGCCACGGCCCAGGCGCAGTAGCCGCCAAATTGCGGGGCGTAGGCCTTGGGGTTGGCTTTGAACTTCGCCAGGTTGGCCGCCGAGCTGAACTTCCAGGTGGCGCCGTTCCATTCGGTCTGGATGGCGTCGGATCCGCGCACGGGCTTGCCGACGGTGAAGTAGGCCACCGTGTCGTAGCCGCCGACCGCGACGTTGTTGAGGGCCGGGGTGTAGATGGCCGGCTTGGCCGCGGCGGCGAGGGTGGGGGTCATCAGCGGTCCCGTCAGGGCGAGGGCTGTCAGAACGAGGGCGATACGTTTCATGGTGGTGCTCCTTCAGGCGACCTGAACTTCGTTGGCGAACGGGGGGTCCAACGGCGTTTCGGCCAGGTGGTTGACGTAGTTGCTCATGGTCTTGAGGCCGACTGCGAGGACGACATCCAGCGCCTGGGCGCGGGTGAAGCCGGCGGAGACGAAGGCCTCGATCTCGGCGTCGGAGAGAAATCCCCGCTCGCGGACCATGCGGACGGTGAAGAGGCGGAGCGCTTCCAGGCGCGGATCCGACAGGCTGCGGCGGTCGCGGGTTCCGCGGATATCTGCCTCGGGCAGGGCGACGGCGCGGGCGCGGTGGGCGTGGGCCGGGGTGCAGTAGTGGCTGTCGTGCTCGACCGAGACGGCAAGCAGGACCAGCTGCTGCTCAGCGGGTGTGAAGGTCGACTTGGCGAAAATGGCGGAGAGGGCGAAGTAGCCTTCCAGAAGCTGCGGGCTTTCGGCCATCTGGGCGGCGAGGGCGGGGACGTAGCCGACGGACTTCTGCGCCTGTTCCAGAAACGGCTTGGAGGCGGAGGGGGCGGTCGCGCGGCTGTGGAGTTGGAAATCGGCCATGGCGACCAGGTACGTCCAGACCGCCGGCGTGATAATCTGGGCATTGAGCATATGTTCTATGCTGTGGCAGCATAGATCATGGATCGCCTGACCGCCCTGCGCCTGTTTCTGCGTGTCGCCGAGTGTGGCAGCTTCAGTCGCGCCGCTGAGGAAGCCGGGGTCGGGCAGTCGGTGGCCAGCCGGGCGGTGGCCACCCTCGAGGCCGAGCTCGGCGGCCGTCTGATGAACCGCACCACCCGCAGCCTGGCCCTGACCGAGGCCGGCCGGAAGGTGGCGGACCACGCCCGGGCCATGGTCGCGGAGTTCGAGGCCATGGAAGCCGCCGTGCGTGGCGCCGAACGGGAGCCGGCCGGCCTGTTGCGGGTCTCCGCCTCGGTGGCCTTCACCCGCGCCGAGTTGGCGCCCCAGGCGGGGGCCTTCCTGAGCGCCTTCCCGCGCATGCGGCTCGACCTGATGGCCCGGGACGACCGCGTTGACCTGATCGCCGAGGGCGTGGACCTGGCGCTGCGGCTTGGCGAACTGGAGGACAGCCGGCTGACGGCCCTCTGGCTGGGAAACTATCCGCGTATTGTCGTGGCGGCTCCCGGCTTCGAGGAGGCGCACGGGAGGGTCGAGACGCCCGACGACCTGGCAGCACGGCCGGCGATCAGTCTGACCAGTTCGGCGTTCGCGGCGCGGTGGCCGCTCAGCAGCGGCAAGACCCGGGTCGAGGTGGAGATCAATCCGGCCGTTCGTACGGCCAATGGCGATGTCCTGGCCGATCTGGCGCGCGGCGGGCTGGGCGCCGTTCTGGCTCCGGGCTTCCTCGTCAAAGCCGATCTGGAAGCTGGCCATCTGGTTCGCCTGCTGCCGGACTGGAGCGCGCCGCCGCTGGGCCTGTGGGCGGTCTGGCATGGCCGCAGCCTGCCGCGCAAGGCGCGCGTGTTCCTTGATTTCGTCGCCGCGCGACTGGCCGTCGACTGAGCAATCAAACGGGTGTTTGCATCCGTCCCCGGGCTGTGCTTCACCCAAGGAGAGCCGCGCCGTCAGAAACGGGCCAGCCTGACCAATTGACGAGGAAATCACACGATGACCGACGCCCCCGCGTCCTCCTGGCCCGCCATGTCCATCCAGCAGGCCCATGCCCTCCTCACAGCGCCCGGTGCGCCGTGCGAGATGGAGGAGGTGGTCATCCGGGGCATCCCGACCCGCACCTGGAAGAACGTCCCGGCGACCCTGCGCGACACCCTCGTCGCCGCCCGCGCTCATGGTGAGAAGATCTTCCTCGTTCACGAGAACGAGCGGGTCAGCTTTGAAGCCTTCTACCGGGCGACGGTGACCTTCGCCGAGGCGCTGAAGGAAAAGGGCATCTCCAAGGGCGACCGCGTGGCGATCGTCATGCGCAACCTGCCCGAATGGCCGGTGGCCTTCTATGCGGCGATGAGCCTGGGCGCCATCGTCACCCCGCTGAACGCCTGGTGGACGGGCGCCGAGCTGGAATACGGGCTCACCGATTCGGGGACCAAGGTTGCGGTCATGGACGTCGAGCGCTTCGACCGCCTGGCCGAGCACCTGCCCAACTGCCCTGACCTGACCCATGTCTTCGTCAGCCGGATGGTTGACGAAGTGACCCATCCCTATGTGACCAAGGTCGAAGAGGTTCTGGGCGAGCCGAACGGCTGGCAGGACCTGCCCGAGATCGCCCTGTGCGACGTGGAGCTGGGCCCGGAAGACGACGCCACCATCTTCTACACCTCCGGCACCACGGGCAAACCGAAGGGCGCCCTGGCCACCCACCGCAACATCAACTCCAACATCATGTCGTCGGGCAGCAGCGCCGCTCGCAGCTTCCTGCGGCGGGGCGAACAGCCGCCGGTCGCCGATCCGGACGCGCCGCAGAAGGCGATGATGATCTCGGTGCCCTTCTTCCACGCCACCGGCTGTTTCGCGGTGCTGAACCCGGTGATGTTCGGCGGCGGCAAGATCGTCATGATGCGCAAGTGGGACGCCGAACTGGCCATGCAGCTGATCGAGCGCGAGAAGGTCACCGCCGCCGGCGGCGTGCCGACCATCGCCTGGCAGCTGATCGAGCATCCGGCCCGCGAGAAGTACGACCTCTCCAGCCTGGAAAGCGTTTCCTACGGCGGCGCGCCGAGCGCGCCGGAACTGGTCCGCAAGATCAAGGAAACCTGGCCCAATTCCGCCCCCGGCAACGGCTGGGGCATGACCGAAACCAGCGCCACGGCGACCCAGCACGGGGCCGAGGACTATGAGCACCGCCCGACCAGCTGTGGTCCGGCCGTAGCCGTCACCGATCTGAAGATCATGAGCGTTGAGGGCGACCGCGAACTGCCGGTCGGCGAGGTCGGCGAACTGTGGTGCAAGGGACCGCAGGTGGTGAAGGGCTACTGGAACAAGCCCGAAGCCACGGCCCAGACCTTCGTCGACGGCTGGGTGAAGACCGGTGACCTGGCGCGGCTCGACGAAGAGGGCTTCTGCTACATCATCGACCGGGCCAAGGACATGCTGATCCGGGGCGGGGAAAACATCTACTGCATCGAGGTCGAGAACGTTCTTTACGACCACCCGGCGGTGATGGACGCGGCCCTTGTCGGCATTCCCCACAAGCAGCTCGGCGAAGAGCCCGGGGCCGTGGTGACCCTCAAGCCCGGCAGCCATGCCACGGAGCAGGAACTGCGCGCCTTCGTCGCTGACCGGCTGGCGGCGTTCAAGGTGCCGGTGCGCATCGCCTTCTGGCACGAAACCCTGCCGCGCAACGCCAACGGCAAGATCATGAAGCCCGAGGTGAAGAAGATTCTCGAGGCGATGTCGTAGGAATCTGCGGCAGTTTTTTGCGAAAGCGTGTGGGTTCAACAGCTTAGGGCTCCTTTCGGGGGCGCCGCGGGTGTCCCTCGGGTGGACTTCTGGTCGCCCTTGGGTGGCCTTCCGGGTAGATTTTGGTGAGCTGCCGGTCGGTCGCGGGTCGCCGTGGCGGCGGAGCACGCGCGCTTATCGAAGCGGCGGACCATTATCCCATGGACTGGACCGTCACGCCTGCTCGCGACTAGGCTGAGGCCGAGGAGAGATCAGCCATGGTCCAGTCGAGCGCCCCGACCGTCGATGCCTTCATGCTGGAGGTCGGACCCGACCGGATTCCCTACATCCGGGCCCTGCGCGAGGCCTGCCTGAAGGCGCTGCCTGGCTGGGAGGAGCGGATGGAGTACGGCATGCCCTTCTATGGACCTGCCGACGCGCCGGCCGTCGGCGTCGCCTTCAACAACCAGAAGCAGCACGTCGCCTTCTACGCCGGGCATTCAGCGATCGAGACGTTCAAGACTGAACTCGGCGTGCCGGGGATCAACTGCGGCAAGGGCTGCGTCCGCTACATGAACCCCAGGAAGATGGACTTCGCGGTTATCGAGGCGATGCTGAAGGACATTCACGCGCGCCATCAGCCGATGTGCTGAACCTGTCGACGCGGGGGCGGTCGACGGCCCGACGCAAAATGCACACAGGTCCCATTTTGTCGGGGTGACCCACTAGTAACCCGGTTCGGGTCAGGGCAATGTCCGCGCCGCGCGGGGGAAAGCGCGTGAGGGGCCGGCTCCGGCGGAGGCGGCCCCTCGCCATTTCAGGCGCTGATGGGCGGCCTGCGTGCCGCCCAGGGCCTCGCGGCCTCCAGCTGGTAGGCCAGTTCGAACAGCAGTTTCTCCTGGCCCATGCGGGCGCAGATCTGACTGCCCACCGGCAGGCCGGCCTCGGTCCAGTAGAGGGGCACGCTCATGGAAGCGCCCCCGGCGACGTTATGCAGCGGGGTATAGCCGACGTAGTCGGTCAGACGCGCCGCCAGTTCCTCGAACGGCACATCACCAGTGACAAAGCCGAGCGGTACGGGCGGACTGGTCAGCACCGGCATCAGCACGACGTCGAACCGGGCGAACCAGGCGTCATAGGCGGCGGACGCGGCGGTCAGCCGGCCGATAACGGCCTCCAGGCTGCCGGCCGGCAGGGTGGCGATCAGCTGGGCCATGCCGAGGCTGAACGGTTCCAGCATGCTGGCGTCCGGTGTGCGACCGGTGGCCCGGGAGACCGCCTGGACCAGCTCAGCGGCGCCGGCGGACCACAGGGTCAGAAAGTCCTGGCCGAAGCGGGCGCTGTCCACCGGCCAGTCGGTCGCTTCGACCCGGTGGCCAAGATCCTCAAGCAGCCTGGCGGTGCTGTCGACGGCGGCGCGAACGTCCGGGTTCGGGTCCTTGCCGTTGCCGCTCTTGTAGAGCAGCCCGACCTTCAGTTTGCGACGCAGCGGCGAGGTGACCAGGCCGACCGGGGGCAGGGCGCCGTCCTGGCGCTCGGTGGCGGCGAACAGGGCGGCGGAGTCGCGGACGGAGCGGGTGACGGCGTGATTGACGCTGATGTCGACGGCGCTCTTGCCCGGGTTGGGATCGATCAGTCGGCCACGCGAGGGCTTCAGGCCGAAGAGGCCGCAACTTGAGGCCGGAATGCGGATCGAGCCGCCGCCGTCGCTGGCGTGGGCCATGGGGATGACGCCGCTGGCCACCGCCACGGCCGCGCCGCCGGACGAGCCGCCGCTGCTGCGGCTCGGGTCCCAGGGATTGCGGGTGGGGTTGTAGCCGATCGGCTCGGTGGTCGGCAGGAAACCGTATTCCGGCGTCGCCGACTTGCCGAAGAAGACGAGGCCGGCGCGTTCGAAGGAGTCGATATAGATGTCCTGCTTGCTGGCCGGCGGGTGGCCGAGGGTCCAGCGAGAGCCGGACCGGGTGGGCATGCCCACGTAGTCGTCGAGGTCCTTGATCAGGAAGGGGACGCCGGCGAAGGGACCGGTTTGGCCGCCCTTCTTCGCCTTGTCGAGGGCGCGGTCGAAGTCCGAGTTGACGATGAAGTTCAGCTTGGGCTGCAGGGCCTCGCAGCGGCGGATGGTGGCGTCCATCAGTTCGCCGGCGCTGATCTCCCCTTTGCGCACCCGGCTGGCCCATTCGGTGGCGTCCGGTGTCCAGGGCCCGGTGTTGTTGGCCGGAACCGTGACCGGACTGTCGGTAGCGCAGGCGGCGGCGCCGAGCACACCGGCGCCGGCGGAAGCGGCCAGCAGGCCGCGGCGGGTAAGGTTGGTCATGGTTCGCCCCTGAGCTTTCGTCCCCGTCCGGAGCGTCTGGTCGCGCCCCTGAACGCTGCACAGAGTGGCATAACGGGCTCACGGCGCAACCACGCGGATTGAGCAGGGCCTGCGAGCGCCTCTTGCCTTGCACGCAGACGGTCATTCGTAGTCAATCCGCCTTTGGGGTGCGGCAAGCCGGC
>JAUMCZ010000105.1:0-18061 GCA_032122215.1 Caulobacter sp. | reverse complement strand
GCCGCCGCCCTTCGCACAGCCGGAGCCAGGCGCGTCCGCACCAGGCCCTACACGCCAAGAACCAACGGCAAGGCAGAACGCTTTATCCAGACTTCGCTGGGGGAGTGGGGTTACGCACAGCCCTACACCTCGTCAGACCAACGAGCGGCCGCCATCAAGCCCTGGACCGACAACCACAACCTCAGCCGACCTCACTCCGGCATCAAAGGCCTCACACCATGGCAGCGTGCGAACAACCTTCTTGGAAACGACAGCTAGTCGTGCAGGACGATGGCGTCCCCGCCCTCCAGCCGCACCGCATCGCCCAGTTCCCGCCCCAGCGCCCGGGCGGCCGCCTCCGCGCCCTCTTCCGGCAGCATGACGCCGCCTTCCTTGCGGAAGCGGGCGGAGCCGTCGGGGGTCAGGGCTTCGACGATCAGGGTCAGGTGGCGGTCGTTCAGGAGGGCGTGGGCGCCGATGGCGGTGCGGCAGCTGCCTTCGAGGGCGGCCAGGGCGCCGCGCTCGGCGGCGACAGTGATGACGGTGTCGAGGTCGCAGACGGCGGCCAGCCAGTCTGAGTGGATGTCGGCCTCGCGGGTCTGGATGGCCAGGGCGCCCTGGCCGGGGGCCGGCGGGTTGATGACCGGGTCGAGGAAGCTTTTCACGACACTGCCGAGGCCCAGGCGGTTGAGGCCGGAGGCGGCCAGCAGGATGGCGTCGGCCTCGCCATTGGCCAGCTTGGCCAGGCGGGTGTCGACATTGCCGCGCAACATGATGATCTGAAGGTCCGGCCGGGCGGCCAGGCACTGGGCGGCGCGGCGCAGGGAGGCGGTGCCGAGGCGGGCGCCCCGGGGCAGGTCTTCCAGCGTCTCCCACTGGTCGCTGATGAAGGCGTCGCGGGGGTCTTCGCGCTCGGGGATGGCGGCGATGGCCAGGCCCGGCGGCATTTCGGCCGGGACGTCCTTCATCGAGTGGACGGCGGCGTCGATGCGGCCGTCGAGAAGGGCTTCCTCGATCTCCTTGGTGAACAGGGCCTTGCCGCCGACTTCCAGCAGGCGGCGGTCCTGGATGCGGTCGCCGGTGGTGGTGATCCGGACCAGCGGGGCGATCTCGTCGGCCCGGTCGGGGGCGCCAAGGGCGGTGGCGATGCGGAGCTGCATCATGCGTGACTGGGCAAGCGCCAGCTTGGAGGCGCGGGTGCCGATCCGGACGACAGGTTGCGGCGACATGACGGGAGGGCTACCTCGGGCGTTCAACAGGAGCGTGGCAGGCAGGGTGGAAACCGGTTTTGCCGATCGCCACGCGCCAACTAAAGACACAGGGCTGCTACAGGAGCCGCCCCGGAACCGCAAATACGTATGACTCCGCAGACCGTTCTCGGCCTTGAAACCAGTTGCGATGAGACCGCCGCCTCGGTGGTGCGTCTGCACGCCGATGGGCGGGCGCAGGTGCTGTCCTCGGTGATCGCCAGCCAGATCGCCGAACATGCGCCGTTCGGCGGCGTGGTGCCGGAAATCGCCGCCCGCGCCCATGTCGAGAGCATCGACGGCATTGCGGCGAAGGCCATGGCCGAGGCGGGGGTCAGCTATGGCGAGCTCAGCGGCGTCGCCGCCACGGCCGGGCCGGGGCTGGTCGGCGGGGTGATGGTGGGGCTGTCGTTCGGCAAGGCCGTGGCCCTGGCGCGGGACCTGCCGCTGGTGGCGGTGAACCATCTGGAGGGCCATGCGGTTTCGGCGCGGCTCGGGGCCGACATTCCCTATCCCTTCCTGCTGCTACTGGTCAGCGGCGGCCACTGCCAGCTTCTGGCGGTCGAGGGCGTGGGAGCCTGCAAGCGGCTGGGCTCGACCATTGATGATGCGGCCGGCGAGGCCTTCGACAAGATCGCCAAGGCCATGGGCCTGCCCTATCCCGGCGGGCCGGCGCTGGAAAAACTGGCGGACGGGGGCGATCCCAGGCGCTTCCCCCTGCCGCGCTCGCTGCTGGGCCGCGACGATTGCGACTTCTCCTTCTCCGGCCTGAAGACCGCCGCTGCCCGCATGGCCGAGAAGGTCACCGCGCCGGAGGATCAGCGCGATCTGGCCGCCTGTGTGCAGGAGGCCATCGCCCGTCAGCTGACCGAACGGTCGGAGCGGGCGATGAAGGGCTATGCCGAGCGTCACGCCGGCGACCTGCGCTTCGTCGTCGCCGGCGGGGTGGCGGCCAACAAGCATGTCCGCGCCCGGCTGCAGGCGGCGGCCGAGGCGCACGGTTTCAGCTTCACCGCCCCGCCGCTGGCCTATTGCACCGACAACGCCGCGATGATCGCCCTGGCCGGGGCCGAGCGGCTTCAGCTGGGCCTCAGCGATGGTCTCGATGCGGTCGCCCGGCCGCGCTGGCCGCTTGATCAGGCGGCGGCGGCCGCCAACCCCATGCATATCCCCGGACGTAAAGGCGCGAAGTCATGAGTGCTGCTGGCATGAAGCGGGCCGCGGTGATCGGCGGCGGGGCCTGGGGCACGGCGTTGGCCCAGGTGGCGGCGCGGGCGGGTCTCGAGGTCTGCCTGCAGATTCGCGAGGCCGAGGCCGTTCGGCAGATCCGGGAGACGCGCGAGAATGCGATGTTCCTGCCAGGGGTGACGCTCGATGACGCCATCGCCGCCACGACCGACATGGCCGACCTGGCCGGGGCCGACCTGGTGCTGGCCGTGGCCCCGGCCCAGTTCCTGCGCTCGGCCCTGACCGAGTTCGCGCCCCATGCGCGGCCCGGCCTGCCGGTCCTGCTGTGCAGCAAGGGCGTCGAGCAGGGCTCGCTGAAGCTGATGACCCAGGTGCTGGCCGAGACCCTGCCGGATTGCGCGCCGGCCGTGCTGTCCGGCCCCAGTTTTGCGGGTGAGGTGTCGCGCGGCCTGCCGACGGCGGTGACCCTCGCCTGCCCGGACGAGGCGCTGGGCAAGCAGCTGGCCGAAGCGCTGGCGACGCCGACCTTCCGGCCCTATCTGGCCAGCGACATGATCGGGGCCGAGGCCGGCGGGGCGATCAAGAACGTCCTGGCCATCGCCTGCGGCATCGTCGAGGGCAAGGGCCTGGGCCGCAGCGCTCACGCCGCCCTGATCACCCGGGGCTTTGCTGAAATGACCCGCATGGCCGAGGCGCTGGGCGGTGAGGCCGAGACGGTGGCGGGCCTGTGCGGGCTGGGCGACCTGGTGCTGACCTGTTCCAGTCCTCAGTCGCGCAACATGAGCGTCGGCCTGGCGCTGGGCGGCGGCATGACCTTGTCGGAGGCGCTGGCCGGCAAGCTGTCGGTGGCCGAAGGGGTGGCCTCGGCGCCGGCGGTGCGCGACCTGGCGGCCAGCAAGGGCGTGGAGATGCCGATCTGCGCCGCGGTTGCGGCGATCCTGGCCGGCGAGGTGGGGGTCGATGAGGCCATCCTCGGCCTGCTGTCGCGGCCGTTGAAGGCGGAGCGGTAGCTCAGCGCCTCTCCGCAAGGATCAGAAGCCGGGCCGGGTTGGCCGCGTCATCCACATACAGCTGCAACAGGGCCTGAGTGCGCCGGATCTCGAAGGTGAGGATCTCGGCACCCTCGCTGTCGGTGACGGTCAACCGGCTGCCGGGGCAGGGCAACAGGCCGGTGAAGACCTCGACCATGTCGATCGCGGGTGAGAAGCCCATGGGCTGAACCTCGATCCGCAGGGGGCCTTCGAAGGCCGGGCGGGCCCAGACCGACAGGCAGTTGGCGCTTGCGCAGACCAGCGCCGCGGTGGTGTCCGGCGGAACGTCGAGCTTTGCGCCCGCCTCGCCGATGAAGATGACAGGGTGGGGGAGATTTCGAGCCGTCGCATGCATGACGCCTTCATCCCACCTGGAGTATGACAGCGCAAATCACTGGAGCGCTCCCATGGCCCTGTTCGTCATTTCCTGGCTCGATCGCGAGGGCGGCCTGCCTGTCCGGCTGGCGACCCGTGAGGCGCATCTGGCCTATGTCGCCGCCCATCCCGGGGTGGTGAAGCTGGGCGGGCCGTTCCTGAATGGGGACGACATGGCCGGGTCGATGATCATCGTCGAGGCGGAGGATCTGGCGGCGGCCCAGGCCTTCCATGACGCCGACCCCTACAAGGCGGCCGGTCTGTTCGAGACCAGCACCGTGCGGCCGTGGCGCATCACCATCGGGGGGTTGGCCTGAACCCGGCCCCAGGCAATCCGGCAAGACCGCAGCCCGGCACGCCGCTCTGCCCGCTGGAGGGCATCGACGAGCCGGGGGCCAGGGGTTTCCGCTTCCGGCAGGGTGACGCCCTGTTCGCCGGCTTTGTGGTGCGCAAGGACGGGGCGCTGCACGGCTATGTCGATGTCTGCCCGCATGCCGGCTGGCCGCTGGCGATCATGGACAACTATCTGACGCGTCAGAAGGACCGGCTGCTCTGCGCCGGCCATGGGGCCCTGTTCCGTATCGAGGACGGACACTGCACCTCGGGCCCCTGCGCCGGCCAGGCGCTTGAGGCCTGGCCGGTCGAGGTTCGTGACGGTGTGATCGTCACAGTCTGAAGGCCTATTCGGCCGGGGGCGCCACCTTGTCGGCCGCCTGCTGGGCGGCGCTGGAGACGCCGTCAGCCGCCTTGCCGGCGGCTTCGGAGACATTGGCCGCGGCATCGGTGACCGCTTCGGTGCGGATGGCGTCGTTCTTGTTCTGATTGAGCAGGAAGAAGGCGACGATGGCGACCAGCGCCAACAGCCCGATTCCGATGAGGATGCCGCCCATGCCGCCGCCGCCGCCGCTGCTGGCGCGTTCGACGTAGACCGGGGTGGCGGCGGTGTCGCGGGTGACCACGCGCTCGGTTGTGACCCCGTCGGTGCGCTCGACTACGCGTTCGACCATGACTGAAATTCCCTGTGCTTAAGTCCCAGCCGCTGACAACGGGGGGTGGGGGCGCAGGTTCCGGCCAGGCCTGAAACGACAAAGGGCGGCCCGAGGGCCGCCCTTTGCGATGGTCTCGAAAATGGAGCGGGCGAAGAGATTCGAACTCTCGACCCCAACCTTGGCAAGGTTGTGCTCTACCACTGAGCTACGCCCGCCTCCAGGGCTGCTTGCGCCGCCCGAATTCGAGAGCGCGGCTTATGGCAGAGGGTGCAAATCTTTGCAAGCGGCGCCTGCGAAAGAATCTTTGTGGGTTCAAAATCCCATTTTCGGGGCCTTCAGGCGCCGCTTGTTGACGTGCTTGGTCGGGGCCGCGCCGACCTCCTCGGGGATCTCGCCGCGGAAGTAGAACCGCTGCCAGGCCTCGCGCATGGTCTCGGGGTCCTGCTTGGCCAGTTTGGCGTTGAACTCCGAGCGCGACTTGTACCAGGCCTCGTACTGGTCCCGCAGGTCGGGGTTCTTGTTCAGGCTCTTGGTGATCGGCTGGGTGACCTGCAGGGCGCTGTCGTTCATCAGGGTGATGAAGCAGAAGGGCTCGCCCTTTTCGAAGCGGATGCGGCCCGGGCGGGTGAACATCCAGTTCATGGTGAAGGGGAATGGCAGCCAGTCGGTCTCGACCAGGCCGGTCAGCGGCTGGATGCCGTCCTTGATGTGGTTGGGCGGACCGGCGCACCACATCGACCAGCCCGGCGGGGTCTTGAACAGGTAGCCGGTGTGGAAAGTGATGATGCCGCGCGAGAAGTGGCTTTTCACCAGGTCGTGGAATCCCGGGTGCTGCTGGTCCGGGGTGAAGGTGATGCAGTCCTGGTGAGCCCCGCCGTTCCATTCGGCCGTGAAGCCGACCGGGTTGAGGATTTCCCAGCCGGTGGTGTTGGCCATGGTCAGGGGCAGGCAGCGGTAGGGGTGACGCTCGGCGAAGGCGTCCATCCAGGCCCGTTGCGGGCGGCCGGGCACGATATCCGGCGGCCGCTCGTTGGTCGGATAGCATTCCAGGATCAGGGGCGGCTTGATCAGGTCTTCGCTCATGGCCCTATCCTCTCGCGCTCTGCTCGGGTTTTCGCAAGAGGGTGCGCGATGCGGTTGAAGGCAAGGGCCGGCGGCGACTGTTCATCGGGGCGCCTTGGTTGCGGCGAAATCCGGCGCCAGACTGGACCCAAATGGTGGAAATGGGCGATAGATCGCCGCTCCGCCGACGACCGGTTGCCCAAGGACTTCGATGACGCCCGCCGACACGCCCAAAGATCCGGACGACCTGAGCCCGAAAGAGACCCCGGAAACGGCGAAGGACGCGGCTGCTCCCCAGACCGCCTCGCCCCAAACGGCCTCGCCCCAGGCCGCCTCGCCCCAGGCCGCCTCGCCCCAGGCCGCCTCGCCCCAGACCACGCCCTCAGAGGGCGACCGGACGCCCGGCAGCTGGGCGCGGGCGCGGGGTGTGGCGCTGACCATGGGACCGCTGCCCAAGGCGCCGCCGCCCAAACCCCGTCCCCACATGCAGACCAGCGCCGTGCCCAGCATGGCCCCGCCGACCTTGCGCCGCGCGCCCGAGCCTGCCGCACCGCCGCCGGCGCCGCCGCGCGAGAGCAGCATCCTGACCGGTTCGGCCATTCCCAACGCCCGGCCCTGGGCCCCCAGCAAGCCGACCGGGGTGGTGCCGACCGCCGGCCCCATCTCCCTGGACCGCGACCTGGACGAGACCGCCCTGCGCGCCCTCGGCGTGGCCGGCCGTCCGCAGCCCGTCAAGGCTCGCCCGGCCTTCAGGGCCATGCCGGCCGCATCGCCCCTGTCCTCGCCGGAGCCGGAGATCCCGGCCCCGCGCCCGGCCCCGCAGCCGGCGCCGCCGCCTGAACGCATGGTGCGCGGTCCGGCCGCGCCCGTGCCGATCGCCGAGGCGCCGCCGTCTGCGCCCGGGTCCGCCCGGACGCCGATGCCCGAGCTTGCCCGTCGGCCGGCCGAGCCGGAGCCTGTCGCCCCGGCGCCGGAAGAGGCCCTTGTTCCGGTCCGCCCGGCGGCTGCCGCCAGGCCGGGACGCAAGATCGGCGTGCTGCCGATGGTGGCCGGCGGCCTGGCCCTGGCCGCCGTCGCTGCAGTCGTCGTCGGCCTGTTGCTGCGCAAGGACCCCGACGCGCCGCAGGTGGTTCCCGCCCCGGTCCAGCAGACGGTCCCGGCCAGCCAGCCGCCGCTGACGCCTGAGACCGCGCCGGCCCCGGCCCCGACCGACCTGCGCCCCGCCCAGGTTCCGAACGCGACCCCCGCTCCGACGAGCCAGGCTCCGGCCGCGCCGGCGCCCGCCCCGAAGGCGGCCGTCCCGGCCCCGAAAGCCGCCGTGCAGCCGGCGCCCAAAGCCGCCGCGCCCAAGGCCGCCGCTCCGCCGCCCGCCGTGCAGCCGCCGCCGCCGGTGGTGATCACTCCGGCGCCGTTGCCGGTTCCGGAGCCGCCGGCCGCCAAGCCCGCCGCACCGCCGCCGCCAGCCGCCAGACGCCCGCCGGCTGATCCTGACGCACCGCTGTCGACCCGTGACCCCGGCGGCCGCTGAGGATGCGGGGCAAGGCTGAGCTGCTGGCCTTTCTTGAAGGCCTCGGCATCGCGCACAACACGCTCGACCATCCGGCTGTCTTCCGGGTGGGCGAGGGCGATGATTTCAAGGCCGGCCTGCCGGGCGGCCACAGCAAGAACCTGTTCCTGAAGGACGCCAGGGACCGGCTGTGGCTGATCTCGGCGCTGGGTGAGACGCAGATCGACCTGAAGCGCCTGCACCCGGTCATCGGCTCGGCCCGGCTGTCGTTCGGCTCGGCCGAGCTGATGGAGGAGACCCTGGGGGTGACGCCGGGCTCGGTCACCGCCTTCGCCCTGGCCAATGACGCAGGGCGCCGGGTCACCTTCGTGCTCGATGCGGCGCTGGCGAACAGCGACCCGGTCAACTTCCACCCGCTGACCAACACGGCCACCACCGGGATCAGCCAGGCCGATTTCCGCCGCTTCCTGGCGGCGTTGGGACGCGAGCCGATTGTTGTGGATTTCGCCGCCATGGAGCGGATCGAGCGCTGAAGGCGACAGGACTCGAGCCGGACGCCTGATCAAATCATCCCGATGTGCGTTGAACCGACGCGGCCGCGCGACCATGTTGCGGGCCAGGACTTGAACCTTACGGACCCTGCATGACCCTCATCGGCGAAACCACCCCCGGCCCTTCGAAAGAAGACCTGATCAAGGAAGGCTCCGACGCCGGCTTCATGGCCGATGTCATCGAGGCCTCGAAGGTCCAGCCGGTCATCGTCGACTTCTGGGCCACCTGGTGCGGGCCGTGCAAACAGCTGACGCCGGTGATCGAAAAGGTCGTCGCCTCGATGGGCGGGGCGGTGAAGTTGGTCAAGATCGACGTCGACAAGAACCCGGCCTATGCCGGCCAGCTGCGGGTGCAGTCGATCCCGACCGTCTATGCCTTCGTCAACGGCCAGCCGGTCGACGGCTTCCAGGGCGCGCTGCCCGAAAGCCAGGTCCGTCAGTTCATCGAACGGGTGGCCGGTCCGCCGCCGGCCAATGCGATCGACGAGGTCCTGGCCCTGGCCAAGGAGTCGGTCGAGCTCGGCGACGTCGGCGGCGCCGCCCAGGCCTATGCCGAGGCCCTGCAGATGGACCCGGCGAACGTCAAGGCCATCGGCGGTCTGGCCCGCATCTATGTCGCACAAGGCGACCTGGAACAGGCGGCAGAGATCGCCGCCCTTGCCCCTGCTGACGCCAAGGATCCCGACCTCGAGGCCGTCCGCGCCAGCCTGACCCTGGCCGCCAATGCGACCAGCGAGACCGCGCCGCTGGAAGCCGCCGTCGCCGCCGACCCGGACGACCACCAGGCCCGCTTCGATCTGGCCGGCGCCTATGCCGGACAGGGACGCCACGAGGAGGCCGCCGGCCTGCTGCTCGACATCATCGCCGCCGACAGGACCTGGAACGAGGAAGCGGCCCGCAAGCAGCTTCTGGTGGTCTTCGAGGCCGCGGGACATACATCGGACGTGACCAGGGCCGGCCGCCGCAGGCTGTCGTCCATCCTGTTCAGCTAGGAGCGTTCCAAATGGTCACGGGCTATCGAAAGATCGAAGACCTGCCCCAGGCCATACCGGTCTTCCCGCTCGACGGCGCGGTCGTGCTGCCGGGCGGGCAGCTGCCGCTCAACATCTTCGAGCCGCGCTACCTCAACATGTTCGACGACGCCATGGGCGGCGACCGGATGATCGGCATGGTCCAGACCCGCTCCGGCGGTGATCGCGAGCGGCCGGCCCTGTGCCCGGTTGGCACGGCCGGCCGGATCACCGCCTTCGCCGAGACGGGCGATGGCCGCTACCTGGTCACCCTGACCGGCGTCTGCCGCTTCCGGGTGGTCGAGGAACTGGGGATCATGGCGCCCTATCGTCAGGTCCGCGCCGACTACGCCGCCTTCATCGGCGACCTGAAGCCGCCGGCCGAATGCGCCCTGCAGAAGACCGAGTTCCTCGACGCCCTGCGCGGGTATCTGGAACCGCGTGGCCTGGCGGTCGACTGGGACGCGGCGGGGTCTGCGCCGTCCGAGAGCCTGATCGACAGCCTGTCGATGGGGCTGCCGTTCGAGCCGGCGGAGAAACAGGCCCTTCTGGAGGCGATCACCCACGCCGACCGCGCCGAGATCCTGATCGCCCTCCTGCGCATCGGCTCGGTGATCGGGGACGACGACGACACGACGATGCAGTAATAAGGCGGCCATGACGGAAGCTCCCTCCCCCATCGACGTCGATCCGCGCCTGCTGGAGGCCCTGGTCTGCCCGATCACCCACGGCCCGCTGGAGTATGACCGCGCGGCCGGCGAGCTGATCAGCAAGGGCGCCAAGCTGGCCTATCCGATCCGCGACGGCGTGCCTGTGATGCTGCCGGAAGAGGCGCGGGAAATCAGCGATTAGGGTCTAAAGCGCCTCGCCGCGCAGCAGCCTAGGCAGATCGCCCACCGCGCCGCCGGCCTCGCGCATGAAGAACCGCCGCGCCGGGGCGATGCGGTTGACCGCGGCGATGCCGATCCCGCGCGCCAGGCGCAGGGGCGCGATGTCGTTGCTGAACAGCCAGGTGAAGGCGTCGGTGGCCGCCGCCAGCATGGTGTTGTCGAACCGTCGCCAGGCGCCGTAGCGCTCCAGCACCGCTTCGGCGCCGATGTCCTCGCCCAGCCGCAGGGCCTCGACCAGCACCTGGGACAGGGCGGCGGCGTCCTTGAGGCCCAGATTCAGTCCCTGACCGGCGATCGGGTGCACGCCGTGGGCGGCGTCGCCGAGCAGGGCCACGCGCGGGGCGCTCATCTGTTCGGCCAGGGACAGCGACAGGGGATAAACGAACATCGGCCCCTGCATTTTCGGGGCGCCAAGGAACTCGCCGAAGCGGCGTTGCATATGGGCGTGGACGATCTCCGGCCGCGCCGTTCGCAGGGCCTCGGCCTGGGCGGTCTTTTCGGTCCAGACCAGGCTGGCGCGCTGGCCGGTCAGGGGCAGGATGGCGAAGGGGCCGCCCGGCAGGAAGTATTCGTGCGCCACGCCCTCGTGGTCGCGTTCGAGGGCGACGGTGGCGACGACGCCCGACTGGCCATAGGGCCAGCCGACGACGCCGATCCCGACCTGCTCGCGGATCACCGAGTTGCGGCCCTCGGCCCCGACCACCAGCGGCGCCCTCAGCACCCGGCCGTCGGACAGGGTGACCTCGGCGGCGGCGGGCGTCACCGCCAGCGAGACGACCTTCATCGGGGCCAGCACCGTGAGCTTGTCGCAGCGCTCGACGGCGGCCCCGAGGGCGGCGCGGATGCGGCGGTTTTCCAGCATGTAGCCGAGCGGCTCGCCGCCGCTGAAGTCGCCGATCTCGGCGGAGTCGAAGCGCAGGAAGGCCGAGCCTGGGCGGCTGGCGGCCGCGCCGGGGCTGGTCCCGTCGGTGACCAGGATCTGTTCGATGCGCTGGGCGTGGGGTTCGAGGTCCGCGCCGGCGCCGAGCGCCTTCCACTGCCGGAAGCTGGCGTAGGCGATGGCGCTGGAGCGGCCGTCGAAGGTGGGGGCCAGTTGGGCGTCGAAGGGAGCCGGATCGACGAGGATGGCGGTCAGGCCGGCGCTGGCCAGGGCCAGCCCCAGGGTCGCCCCGGCCATGCCGGCCCCGGCGATGATGACGTCTGCGTCGAAGGCTGTGTCAGTCATGATCGGGATATGGGCCGACGGCCGGGACCTGTCCAGCCGGACGCTACAGGGCGAAGGCCGCCGAAATGATCTCGCCGTCGGGGGTCAGGGCCGCCCGCTTCATGCCCTGGCTGACGTAGGGCATGGTGATGCTCCCATCGGCCGCCACGGCGATCAGGCCCCCGTCGCCGCCCATGGCCGCGATCTCGGCCAGCACGGCATCGGCGGCCTCGGCCAGGGACTGGCCGCCGAAGCGCATGCGGTGGGCCAGCTGGGCCGCCGCCGCCACCTTGACGAAATACTCGCCCTGGCCGGTGCAGCTGACTGCTACGGTCTGGTCGGCCCAGCAGCCGGCGCCGATGATCGGGGTGTCGCCGACGCGCCCGGGCATCTTGCCGAATACGCCGCCGGTGGAGGTGCAGGCGGCCAGCCGGCCTTCGCCGTCGCGCACCACGCAGCCGACGGTGCCGTGGGCCAGGGTTCCCGGCGGATGATTGTCCTCGAAGGTTCCGGCGCGGGTGAACCAGGCCTCCGGATCGGCGATGCGGGCGTAACCGCGCGCCGCCGCCAGGCCTGCCGCGCCGCCGCCGGCCAGCATCACATGCTGGGTGCGCTCCAGCACCTCGCGGGCGACGGCGATCGGGCTTTCATAGCCGACCAGGGCCGCTACCGATCCACAGCGCAGCAGGGCGCCGTCCATGATCGCCGCGTCCAGCTCATAGACCCCGTCTGTGTTGGGCGAGGCGCCGCGACCGGCGACGTAGAGGCCGGAGCTCTCCAGTTCGGCGGCGATCTTCTCGGCCACGTCCAGCGCGCTCATCCCGGCCTTCAGCATGTCACGTCCGGCCTCGACCTGGCCCCGCATGTGGGCGATCTCGCGGTCGTAGTCGCGGCCAGCTTTCGCGCCGGCGCCGCCATGCAGAACGAGACTCAAACATTTGTTCGCCATCGCGGGCCTCCGGCCTTATGAACGTTTCAACGGCGGCGATAGCCTCTGTCGCCTCAACAGAAAAGCGGGAGAGTTGGCATGAAGGCAGTGCTGAGCAAGGTCGTGGGCGGTCCGGAGACCCTGGTGGTCGATGAGATCGACGAACCGACCGCCGGTCCGGGGCAGGTTCTGCTGTCGGTGAAGGCCTGCGGGGTCAATTACCCCGACGTGCTGATGATCCAGGACATGTACCAGTTCAAGCCGCCGCGGCCCTTCTCGCCGGGCGGTGAAGTCTCGGGCGTGGTCAAGGCGCTGGGCGAGGGCGTGACCAATGTGAAGGTCGGCGACCGGGTGCTGGCCAGCACCGGCAGCGGCGGCATGGCCGAGGTGGTGGCGCTGGACGCCAGCCGCCTGACGCCGATCGCCGACGCCATGCCCTTCGACGAGGCGGCGGCCTTCATGATGACCTACGGCACCAGCTGGTACGCGCTGAAGGACCGTGGCTACCTCAAGCCCGGCCAGACCCTGCTGGTGCTCGGCGCGGCCGGAGGCGTCGGCCTGGCGGCGGTCGAGCTGGGCAAGGCGATGGGCGCGCGGGTGATCGCGGCGGCCTCCACCCAGGAGAAGGTCGATCTGGCCATCAGGCACGGCGCCGAGTCCGGCGTCGTCTATCCGACCGGCCCCTTCGACAAGGAGGGGACCAAGGCCCTGGCCCAGCTGTTCAAGGACGCCTGCGGACCCGCCGGCTGGGACGTGGCCTATGACGCGGTCGGCGGCGACTATGCCGAGGCGACCATCCGCGCTGCGGGCTGGGGCGGTCGCTTCCTGGTCATCGGCTTCCCGGCCGGCATCCCCAAGGTGCCGCTGAACCTGACCCTGCTGAAGAGCTGCGACATCGTCGGCGTGTTCTGGGGCGCCGCCGTGGCGCGCGATCCCAAGGCGCACCAGGAGAACGTCAAGCAGCTGATGGACATGTACGCCGAGGGCAAGATCAAGCCCTACGTCTCCGAGCGCTTCAGCCTGGAGAAGGCCGGCGACGCCATCGCCCACCTCGCTGCCCGCAAGGCGATGGGCAAGGTGGTTGTGGTTACCGAGTAGCACTTCTCCCTTCCCCCTCGATGGGGGAAGGGTCGGGGTTGGGGGTGCTCGCACCGGCCTGGCCGGAAGGTTCAAACAGGGCGTCGGCGCCTTGCGAGCGCTTCCGGTCTCACCGAGCGAACACCCCTCCCAACCCTCCCCATTGAGGGGAGGGCTTTGAAAAACAGACGGCGCCTCCGATCAACGGGGGGCCATTCGACAACATCGGGAAGGACGACACATGGCCGGAAGGCTTGAGGGAAAGGTCGCTGTCATCACCGGCGGCGCATCGGGGATCGGGCTGGGCGCGGTCGAACTGTTCGTGGCGGAGGGCGCGCGCGTCATCGCCGCCGATCTGCAGGACGAGAAGGGGGCGATGCTGGAAAAGCGTTTCCCCGACACTGTCCGCTACAGCCACTGCGACGTCACCGTCGAAGCCGATGTGGCCCGGACCATCGCCCTGGCCGAAAGTGAATTCGGCGGCCTCGACATCCTGTTCAACAACGCCGGCCACGGCGGCACGACCACGGGCGTCGCCGACATGGACGCCGCCGGCTGGGACGCCACCTTCGCCCTGCTGGTCAAGGGCCCGATGCTGGGCATGAAGTACGCCCTGCCCCTGATGGTGAAGCGGGGCGGCGGCAGTGTGATCAACACCGCCTCGATCGCCGGGCTGCAGGCCGGGTTCGGCCCCATCGCCTACAGCGCCGCCAAGTGCGCGGTGATCCACATGAGCCGCTGCGCCGCGGCCGAGCTCAGCCCGCAGAAGATCCGCGTCAACGCCATCTGCCCGGGCCTGATCGCCACCTCGATCTTCGGGGCCAGCATGGGTCTGCCGCGCGAGGTGGCCGACCAGATGGCCGCCCAGGTCGCCGAGATCGGCCACAAGGTGCAGCCCTACCCCAAGTCCGGCGCGCCGGAAGACATCGCCCGCGCCGCCCTCTACCTGGCCAGCGACGACTCGGTGTTCGTCACCGGCACGCACATGGTCGTCGACGGTGGCATCACCATCGGCGGTCGCGGCAGCTGGGACCCCAACGCCGCTTCGCCGATTCTGGAAGCGCTCGGCATCTCCGCCGAACAGGCGCAACAGATGCGCGCCGCCATGCAGGCCCAGCAGGCGGGCTGAAGGAGCTTTCGGCGTGCAGCTTGCCATCGACCCGGCTCTTGACCCCGCCTCCATGGCGAAGGTCTTCCGGCGTCTGGGTCGGCTGCATATTCCCGGCTTCTTTGCCGGGGACGGGGCGGACCGGGTGGCCGCCGCCCTGGCCGGGCCTGAGGTCCCCTGGATCAAGACCTGGCGCACGACGGGGCCCAGCCTCGACGGCGACCTGGCCCAGTTCGACGGCATGACCCCGGACAACCGGGCGGCCTTCGACGCCGAGATGAAATGCGCCGCCGCGACCGGCTTCTGCTTCCAGTTCGACGCCTGGCGGGTCAGCGACGACATCGACAAAGGCGTGCGGCGGGGCGGCGCCCTGGCCCCGGTCGAGGCGGTGCATGACCTCGTCAACAGCCGCGCCTTTCTGGATTTCGTCGCCGCCCTGACCGGGGAGACGCGCGGGACCTTCGCCGACACCATGGCCAGCCGCTACCGGCCCGGTGACTTTCTGTCGGCCCATGACGACCACGTCAGCGGCAAGAACCGGCTGTTCGCCTACGTCCTCAACTTCACCCCGGTCTGGCGGGCCGACTGGGGCGGGGTGCTGTCCTTCCTCGACGAGGACGGCCATGTCGCCGAGGGCTACACCCCCAGCTTCAACGCCCTCAACATCTTCGCGATCCCCAGCGCCCACGCGGTCTCCTACGTCGCCCCCTACGCCGGGGCGAACCGCCATGCGGTGACGGGCTGGGTGCGGTACTGATGCCGGAGGAGTTGCCGCCTATTGGCCGCCGGGAACGGGTGCGCGCCGCCTACCGGGGTCTGACGCCCAACCTGCGCGGGGCCCTGTGGATGCTGGCCTCGGCCGTCGCCTTCACGGCCATGACCAGCATGATCAAGCTGCTGGGCTCCAACTACGACGCCGCCCTGCAGACCTTCTACCGCTCGGCGGCCGGGCTGGTGGTGCTGCTGCCGATGATCCTGCGCGACGTGCGGGGCGCCTTCCGGACGACCCGGCTGGGCATCCTGCTGTTCCGGTCCGGGGCGGGGACGGTGGCGATGATCCTCAGCTTCTACGCCTTCCAGGTCCTGCCCCTGGCCGAGGCCAATGCGCTCAGCTTCACCCGCACCCTGTGGCTGGTGCCGCTGGCCTTCTTCGTCCTGCGCGAAAGTCTCGGGGCCTGGCGGATCGGGGCCGCCCTGGTCGGGTTCGCCGGGGTCTGCGTCATGCTGGCTCCGGGCTTCACCAGCGGCGGCCACGGCTTCGGCATGGGCCAGTTCGCGGCCCTGGGTTCGGCGGCGCTGTTCGCCATGACCATCACCGGCATGAAGGTGATGACCCGCGACCACAGCCCCTTCGTGCTGCTGGTCTATGCCGCCGTGCTGGGTGTGGCCTTCTCCATCCCGCCGGCCCTGTTCGTCTGGGCCTGGCCGACGCCGGTCGATTTCGTCCTGCTCTGCGTCATGGGCGTCCTCGGGATCGTCACCCAGGGCTGCTACATCAAGGGCATGCAGATCGGCGACGCCGCCGCCATGGCCCCGATCGACTACACCCGGCTGGTGTTCACTGCCTTCGTCGGCTTCGTGGTCTTCGCCGAGGTGCCGACCTGGACCACCCTGCTGGGCGCCGCCATCGTCGTCGTCTCGACCCTGGTCATCACCTGGCGCGAGCAGCGGGCCGGTAAGCTGGAGCGGGAGAAGAAGAAACGCGAGCTGGATCAGCCGGCCAACTGACGGAACACGCCCAGCCGGTCGACCTCCTGCCAGTGGCCGGTCAGGCGGTCGCCCTCGAAGTCGTAGAGCGTCGTCCCGGTCATGGTCACGACCCGGCCGGTGGCCGGAAAGCCCGCCATCTCGCCGCTGTGCGTGCCTTGCCAGGTCCAGGCCACGGCGACGGTATCTCCTTCCTCGACCATCCGCAGGACGTGGAAGCGCTGGTCCGGGAACGGAGCCCGCGACTGGCGCAGCCGGGCCTTGAACAGCGAGGCGTCAAGGGTCTGGCCATGCCAGGGATCGCCCGGGTCATGGCGGATGACATAGCGGTCGGCCAGGAAGCCGTCGGCGGCGTCCTCGTCGCCCCGGTTCCAGACGGTGTCGAGAAACAGGGCCAGCCGGGCCTTGCGGGATGAACTGGACATGGTCGCCTCCTTACGGCGACCGTCCATTATACCCGGCTCAAATTATTTGCAATATTACCCGGTAAAAACTAGGGCGATGAAGTCTAAACGGGCAGGAACCGCTCGGCGAACAGCAGCTGGGAGCCGAAGTAGAGGAACCAGATCAGCCAGGCGGTCAGCCGGGGCGAGCCGAAGATCTTCACCCCCTTGAACATCCCGGCGGCGAGGATGGCGTCGGAAGCCATGAACAGCAGGGCGGCGAGCGCAAGATGGGCGCCCTGCCGCGAGACGGTCAGGCTGGCGACCACCATGGCGGTGATGACGACGGCGTAGGCCACCACCGGCCAGCGCATGTCGTCCAGCGACGACCACAGCCAGCGCACCATCCAGACGGCGGCGGCGACCACGAAGCCGGCGACGATCCAGCCGGGAACCCCCAGCGTCGGCTCGCCCCAGGGGTCGGGCACAGGCGTCAGGAACATGGCCACATAGGCGACATGGCCGAGCAGGAAGGCGACCAAGCCGGGCAGCAGCCAGCGTTTGGGATCGCCGGCCAGGAAGCCGTCGCCGATGGCGCACAGGATCAACCCGACCGCAGCCGCCCCGCCGATCCATCGGGTGCTCTGCAGGAAGGCGGCGAAGCGGGGGTCTTCGGCCTGCTGCAGGGCAGTCGCGTTGCCCAGCCACATCCACATCCCGAACAGGGCCAGCGCCCCGACGGCCGTTATCTTGATGAGGGTGCGCAGGGCCGAGGGCGGCCGGCCGGCGAAGCCCACGCCGTAGATCAGCCCGGCCGTCAGGGAGACGATGAGGGCGAGTGTGCCGCCGTTGAAGACCATGCCCGCGCTCCAGCCCGTCCGCCGAAGAGACGGCTAGTTGAGGTTGGCGTCAAGGCTGTGGGATCGTTCAGTCTGGTTCCGGACGGAGGAACTTCCGAGCCGCCGCCCGGTGCCGGTCCTTCACGTTCTTGCCGACGACGGCCAGCAGGGCCGCGATCACCGCCGCGTCATCGGTGAAGCCGACGCCGGCCAGGACGTCCGGGATCACGTCCGTCGGCAGGACGAAATAGGCCAGGGCGGCCATGATCATCCCCTTGGCCGCCAGGGGCGTCTCCGGGTCCCTCGCGCACCACCAGACGCTCAGCACGTCATCGAGGAAGGGCACCTTCGAGGCGACCTTTTTGACCTTGGGCCAGAAGCCCTCCTTCACCCGCATCTCGTTGACACGCAGGGTTTCGGGGACAAGCGCCTTCGACCGATCGATAATCTCGTTCGGCTTGACGTTGGGTGACGGCTTGGCTTTCGCGCTCACGGGGCTAAACCCTCTCCTCGAAGCTCTAATTCAACACGATCTCGATGGGAGACGTCCATGAAACTCGATAGTTCCATTTCCGCCGTCGTTACCGGCGGCGCCTCCGGCCTCGGCGAAGCCACGGTCCGCGCTCTGGTCGCGCAGGGCGTGAAAGTCGCCATCTTCGACCTCGACCGCCAACAGGAACGCGGCGAAGCCCTGGAGAAAGAACTGGGGGTCACCTTCTGCGCTGTCAACGTCACCAGCGACGCTGACGTCGACGCCGGCTTCGAAAAGGCCCGCGCCGCCAACGGCCAGGAACGCATCCTGGTCAACTGCGCCGGCACCGGCAACGCCGCCAAGACCGCCAGCCGCGACAAGACCACCGGCGCCATCAAGCACTTCCCGCTGGCCCACTTCGACATGATCATCCAGATCAACCTGATCGGCACCTTCCGCTGCATCGCCAAGTCGGCGGCCGGCATGCTGACCCTGGAGCCGCTGGAAGACGGCG
>JAUMCZ010000104.1:0-10077 GCA_032122215.1 Caulobacter sp. | reverse complement strand
CTTGCAAAAGAGATCAACGACGCCGGCGGTCGCGCGGTCGCCCTGGCCCTCGACGTCACCGACGCCGACCAGCTGCTGGCCGTGGTCGGCCAGGCGGAAGAAGCGCTGGGGCCCGTCGACATCCTGATCAACAACGCCGGCATCCCCGACGCCCAGCGCGCCCACAAGATGAGCGTCGAGCTGATCGACGCGGTGCTCGACACCAATGTCCGTGGCCCCTGGATCCTGGCCTGCGAGTTCGCCCGTCGGCGGATCGCGGCGGAAAAGCCCGGCCGGATCGTCAACATCGCCTCCTCCGCCGCCTACAGCTACACGGGCGGCGGCGCGGCCCTCTATTCGGTCAGCAAGGCGGCCATGGTGCGGATCACCGAAACCCTGGCCGTCGAGTGGTCGAAGTTCCACATCAACGTCAACGCCATCGCCCCCGGCGCCTTCGAGAGCGAGATGATGGACGGCATGCTGTCGCGCATGGGCGACATCAGCCAGCACTTCCCCCGCAAGCGCATCGGCAACCCGGCCCAGCTGGATTCCACCCTGCTCTATCTTGTCAGCCCGGCCTCCGACGCGGTGACCGGAACCTGCCTGCGGGTCGACGACGGGCAGGGCGGGCGCTAGTTCATGGCGGCATGACCCATTTCTACGAACCGGCCAACGGCCACGGCCTGGCGCATGATCCCTTCAAGGCGATCATCGCGCCACGGCCGATCGGCTGGATCTCGACGATCAGCGCGGCCGGCGTGGTCAACCTCGCGCCCTACAGCTTTTTCAACGCCTTCTCCTCGCGCCCGCCCATCATCGGCTTTTCCTCGGAGAAGCTGGGCGACAGCCTGGCCAACGCCCGCGAGACCGGCGAGTTCGTCTTCAACCTGGTCACCGAGGATCTGGCCACGGCGATGAACGCCACCTCCGCCTCCGTCGGACCGGAGATCAACGAGTTTGAACTGGCCGGCCTCGAGCAGGCCCCCTGCCGCCTGGTCCGCGCGCCCCGCGTGGCGGCCAGCCCGGCCAGCCTGGAATGCCGGGTGCTGCAGGTCATCGACCTGACCGATCTCGACGGCGCCCCGACCCAGTCGCACCTGGTGCTGGGCCAGGTGGTCGGCGTCCATATCGATCCGGCCTTCATCGTCGACGGCCGTTTCGACACCGCCGGCGCCCGGACGCTGGCCCGCTGCGGCTATCTCGCCGACTACGTCGTGGTCAGCGAGCTGTTCAAGTTGCGACGGCCCGCCTAGCGCGCTCCGATAAGTGGGAACCGGTCATCGGATCCAACGCGCGACCACTCTAGGCCTTTGTGGCGGCGACGATCCAGGTCGCCGAGTCGAACCAGACGCCGTCCGGACCATCTTTGGCTTCGAGCGCCTGGCGCAGGGACGCCAGGATGGCGTCGCGCTTGTCCGGATGGTCGGCGATCAGCCGGGCGGCCGGGCCGACCTTGCGGGCGACGATGAGAGCGTCCTCAAGCGGGTTGCCGCCGATGGCCGCGTCGTGCGGGGTGACGGTGATGTCCCGGAACCCGGCTCCGGCCAGGATGGACCTCACCCGGTCGGGATCCGAAAAGGCGAACGGCCCCGGCGCATGGGGATCGCTCGGCTCCGGCGGCGACACATGCTGGAGGGCGGCAGCCAGCGGCGCGGTCATCCACGGGTTTTCCTTCAGGGGACGCCAGCAGACGAAGGCCAGTCGGCCGCCCGGTTTCAGGGCCCGGACCAGGTTGGCGAAGGCGGCCGGCGGATCGGCGAAGAACATCACACCGAACCGCGAGTAGAGGGCGTCCCACTGGCCGGCGCCGAAGTCCTCGGCCTGTGCGTCTGCGTCCATGACCGAGGCCTGGTCCAGGCCGGCCGCCGCGATCCGCTGGCGCGCCACCGCCAGCATGGGCCGCGAAATGTCCGCCCCCAGCACACTACCCTCCGGCCCGACGGCCAGGGCCAGCGCCAGGGTGGTCTCGCCGCAGCCGCAGCCGATATCGAGGATGCGCTCTCCCGCGCGGGGGTCCAGCGCCGCCATCGCCGCATCCCCGAGCGGCGCGATCTGGCGGTCGAGCAGGGTCTGAAGCGAGGCCCAGGTCAGGCCGGGGGTGTCGTTCCAGTAGTCGATCTGGGCGGTGTTGGGCGGCTGGGTCATGGCGCCGTGATACCAGCCCGCGGCGGCGGGCCAAAGCAAAACGCCCCCCGACGCTGTCGGAGGGCGTTCGCTATAGCTCGAAGTGACTGAGCTTACTGCTCCGCCTTCTGTTCGATCGCGTCAGCCTTGGCGTCGGCCGACTTCTCGACCGCATCGGCCTTGGCGTCGAGCGCGTCTTCCTGGACCTCGGTCGGAGCCGCGTCGGCCTGATTTTCGAGAGCGTCGGCGGTCTTTTCGCCCTGGGTCTCGACGGCGTCGGCTTGCTTCTCAGCGGCCTTCTCGGCGGGGCTGCCGCAAGCGGCCAGGGACAGGGCGCCGATAGCAGCGGCGGCGACGATGATGATACGCATAGGATGTTCCCTCCGTGTCTGTTGCACGAGGGATTAGCGCGCCAGACCCCGGTTGGTTTCCACCCGGCGCCGAAAATCTGCCGTAACCGGAACGTGGGGCGCGCCCCACTGGTCCATCACGATCGTTCACGGAGCCGCGAACCTGCTACAAGCCGCTCATGTCTCCCACAGTGACCATCATCGGCGCCGGTCCCGCCGGCCTGATCGCCGCCGAAGCGCTTGCCCGCGCCGGCGCCCGCGTGCGGCTGCACGACGCCATGCCCTCGGCCGGCCGCAAGCTGCTGATGGCCGGGCGCGGCGGGCTGAACCTGACGCACTCGGAGCCGCTGGACGCCTTCCTTGGCCGCTACGGCGAGGCGGCCGGCTGGGCCGGTCCGATGCTGGACGCGTTCGCTCCGGGCGATCTGATCGCCTGGGCCGAGGGTCTGGGCCAGGAAACCTTTGTCGGCTCCAGCGGCCGGGTGTTTCCAAAGGCCATGAAGGCGTCGCCGCTGCTGCGCGCCTGGCTGGGCCGGCTGGGCGAGATGGGCGTCACCCTGGCCCTGCGCAGCCGCTGGACCGGGTGGGACGACGCCGGGGCCCTGACTTTCGACACGTCGGACGGACCGACGATCGAGACCGCCGACGCCGTGATCCTGGCGCTCGGCGGCGCAAGCTGGCCCAGGCTGGGCTCGGACGGCGCCTGGACCGGGCTGCTGGCGGCGCGGGGGGTCGAGATCGCCCCGTTCCAGCCGGCGAATGTGGGCTTCAATGTCGAATGGAGCCCCATTTTCAAGGAGCGGTTCGCCGGCCAGCCGCTGAAAGCCATCGCCCTGACCCATGAGGGCCGGACGGTGCGCGGCGAGGCCATGATCGCCGACTATGGCCTGGAGGGCGGAGCCATCTACGCCCTGTCGGCCGGCCTTCGCGAAGCCATCGCCCGTGACGGCAAGGCGGAGCTCTCCATCGACCTCCACCCCGACCAGAGCCTGGGCCAGCTGACAGCCAGGCTGGTCACCCCGCAGGGCCGGCAGAGCCAGTCCAACCACCTGCGCAAGGCCGTCCACCTGTCGCCGGCCGCCATCGGCCTGATGCGCGAGGCCACCGGCGGTCCGATCCCCGTCTCGCCGCGCAGCCAGGCGGCGCTGATCAAGGGGGCACGGATCACCCTGACCGGGATGCAGGGCCTCGAGCGGGCCATCTCCAGCGCCGGCGGCATTCGTCTGGACGAACTGGACGAGACCCTGATGCTGCGCCGACTGCCCGGCGTCTTCGCGGCCGGCGAGATGCTCGACTGGGAGGCGCCGACGGGCGGCTACCTGCTGCAGGCCAGCCTGGCCAGCGGCGTGGTGGCGGCCCGGGGGACCGCAGCGTATCTGAACCTTCCAGCGATTGACGCGCTGACGCAGCCGTGACCGGATGACCGGTCTGGAGGCGACATGCAGGCCATCCTGCGTTTTCTTGACCGGGTGATTCAGGGCCTGCTGCGGCTGCTCGGCTGGATCGCGGCTGTGGCCTTGCTGGCCGTGATCGTCGTGGCGGGCGTCTGGTTCCTGACCCGACCGGAGACTCAGGCCCCCACCCTGGAAGAGGCTTATACCGGCGAGACCTACGTCTCCCGGCCACCCGCGCCGGCCCCGCCGCCGCTGAGCGGTGACTGCCAGGATGCCCGCTTCGCCTCTGCCGCCCGAGCCAACGGCGAGTCGGTGAGAAGCCTGATCTGGTCGCCCTTTGGCGCCGAGGAGATCGGCTGGGAGATCTATGCGCCCCTGATCGCCAATGAGATCAGGACTGCCTGCGGCCCGGGCCAGCCGGGCTTCGCCGCCGCCCTGGCCGCCTGGCAGCGGCGAAACGGGCCGGTGGCCGACGGGGTGATGACGCCGGCGGTGTTCGAGGCCATGCGGCAGCGCTGGCACCGGGCCCGGCCGTTCTCGAAGATCAGGCCTGAGGACTGCCCACCACCGACGACAGACCTGACCTATGCCAATGCCGGCGAATCCTATGGCCGCCCCATGCAGCTTCGCCCCGGTGTCCTGGCCGCCTATCGACAGATGATCGCCACCGCCCGCACCGAGGCGCCGTCGATCTTCAACCAGCCCGACGCCCTGAAAATCTTCTCGGCCTATCGCGATCCGGAGGCAGACGCCGCCCGCTGCCTGCTCGACCAGAACTGCGATGGCGTGCGACGCACGCAGTGCTCAGCCCATCGCACAGGGCTGGCGCTGGATATCCACGTCGGCATGGCCCCGGGTGGCGACCCGGCCTCGACGGCCGCCTTCAACCGCCTGGCCCAGTCGCGCACCCCGGCCTATCGCTGGATGGTCCGCAACGCCGGCCGCTTCGGCTTCGTCAACTACGCCTACGAGCCCTGGCACTGGGAATGGACGGGCGAACCGGTCGTGCCGCCAGCCTCCTGAACGAAAAATCCCCCGGCGAGAGGCTCGCCGGGGGATCGATCAGTTCCAGCTGTCTGCGATCAGAGCAGGAAGTCGAGGGTGTTGAGGGTCTGGGTCCCAGTGATCTGGACCTCGAAGTCGACGGTGCCATTACCGTCCACGTCGCCCTGCACGATGGTGTTTCCACCGTCCAGGATCCAGCGCACCTCGCCCACGCCGCCGGCGCTGAAGGCGCCGTTGCCGAGGTAGAGGAAGGCGTCGTCCGCCCCGCCGGCGATGGCGTCGAGCGCCCGCAGGTCGATGACGTCGGCAGCGTCCCAATCGGTGATGATGTCGCGGTTGCCCGCGCCCACCCCGCTGTCGGCCGCCACCTGCAGCACGAAGGCATCGCGGCCTGCTCCGCCGGTCAGGGTGTCGAGCCCCGCTCCGCCGTACAGGTTGTCGTTGCCGTCGCCGCCGCTCAGCATGTCGTCGCCGGCCTCGCCGTAGAGCTTATCGTTGTCGAGGCCCCCGATCAGGGTGTCGCCACCCAGACCGCCGCGCAGGGTGTCCGCCCCGGCTCCGCCATCAATGGTATCGGCGCTGGTCCCGCCGATAATAGTGTTGATCGAGGCGTTGCCCGTGCCGTTGAACGACCCGGTCCCGACGAACTGCATGATCTCGATCTCGGCGCCCATCACGTAGCTGGAGGCGGTGACACGGATGGTGTCCGTGCCGCCGGCCGCCAGTTCGATGGCCACATCGCCGGCATCGTCGACGACATAGGTGTCGTTGCCGAGGCCGCCGGTCATGGTGTCGGCGCCCGTGCCGCCGTCGAGGCTGTCGTTGCCGTCGCCGCCGTCGAGGGTGTCGATACCGCCGCCGCCGTTCAGCGTGTCAGCGCCGAGACCACCCGACAGGGTGTCGCCCTGGGCCCCGCCGGTGATGACGTTGGCCAGATCGTTCCCGACGCCGGTGAAGGCGGCGAGGCCGGTGTAGTCCAGGTTCTCGACATTGGCCGTGAGCGTGTAGCTGGCCAGGGTCGTGCGCACCCGGTCCGTACCCTTGCCGGCGTTTTCGTCGACCACGTCGCCAGCATCGTCCACGATGAAGGTGTCGTTGCCGGCGCCGCCGAAGAGCGTGTCTGCACCCGCGCCGCCGTCGAGCACGTCATCGCCGTCACCGCCTTGCAGGTCGTCGATTCCGCCGCCGCCGTTCAGCGTGTCGTTGCCGACCATACCCTTGAGGAAGTCGTCGCCGGCCCCGCCATTCAGAACGTTGGCGAGGGAATTGCCGGTCAGCGCGACGTTGCTGTCGCCGATGTAGGTGGCGTTCTCCAGGGTCGCCGACAGGGTAAGGCTGCGGGTGGTCAGGACGGTGTCGATGCCGCTGCTGTCGGTGATCGTGTCGCCGGCGTTATCCACATAGAAGGTGTCGTTGCCGGCGCCGCCGTCCATGGCGTCGGCCCCGAGGCCGCCGTTGAGGATGTCGTCGCCGCCGAGGCCGCTGAGCGTGTCGCTGCCGGCGCCGCCGGTGATCACGTTGGCGACGGTGTTGCCCGTGCCGGCGAAGGTCCCGGACCCGCTGTAGGTCAGGTTCTCCAGCGCCGCCGCCAGGGTGTAGCTGGCCAGGCTGGCGAAGACGGTGTCGGTCCCCACCCCGCTCTCGGTGATGACGTCGCCGGCATTGTCGACATGGTAGGTGTCGTTACCGGTCCCGCCCTGCATGATGTCGGCCCCGAGGCCGCCGTTCAGGATGTTGTCCTGGGCGTTGCCGATCAGGACGTTGGCCAGGTCGTTGCCGATGGCCGTGATGGCCACGCCGGTCAGGGTCAGGCGTTCGACCTCGGCCCCGAGGGTGAAGTCGATGCTGGACTGGACGGTGTCGATGCCGCCGCCGGCCAGTTCGGTCACCGTGTCGCCGGCGTTATCGACGATGTAGGTGTCCGAGCCCGCGGCGCCGGCCATGGCGTCGGCCCCGAGGCCGCCGTTCAGGACGTTGGCCGCGCCGTTGCCGGTCAGGCTGTTGTCCAGTTCGTTGCCGGTCAGGCTGACCGCCGCCGCGCCGGTGGCGATCAGGGTCTCGATGGAGACCCCGGCCGCCAGCACGTAGGAGGCGCTGGCCTCGATGGTGTCGGTCCCCTGGCCCGCCAGTTCGACCACGATGTCGCCGGCTGAGCCGACCACGTGGGTGTCGTCGCCGAGCCCGCCGATGGTGGTGTCGGAGCCCGCCAGGCCATCGAGACGGTCATTGCCCGCCCCGCCGGTGATGACGTTGGCAAGGCTGGTGCCCGTGCCGGTGAAGTCTCCGGCGCCCGTGAAGGTCAGGTTCTCCAGAGTGGTCGAGCCGAGCGCGTAGCTGTTCAGCGTGGTCTGCACGGTGTCGACGCCGCCGCCGACGTCGGAGATGGAGTCTCCGACATTGTCGACGACATAGGTGTCGTTGCCCGCTCCGCCCTGCAGGATGTCGGCCCCGAGGCCGCCGTCGAGCACGTTGTTCGAGGCGTTGCCGACCAGGGTGTTGTCGAGCGCGTTGCCCGTGGCGTTGACCGCGCCGGCCGCGGCCAGCAGGACCAGCCGTTCGAGGTTGTCGCCCAGGGTGTAGCCGCCGCTGGCGACCTCGACGGTGTCGGTCCCTTCGCCGGTCAGTTCGGTGATCAGATCGCCGGCCGTGACGCGGAAGGTGTCGTTGCCCTCGCCGCCGATCAGTTCGTCGACGCTCAGACCCCCATCCAGGATGTCGTTGCCGAGCCCGCCGACCAGGCGGTCCTCACCGGCCGTGCCGGTCAGGGTGTCGTTGCCGTTCTGGCCCTGCAGGTCGGCGGCAGTCACCGCTCCGCCGCTGACCGTGTCGACCACGTTGGTGGTGACCACGGTCGCGACGTTGACCGCGCCGGCCTTGCGACCGTCAGGACCGTCGGCCAGGTACTCGAAGCTGGCGTTGGGGCCGGTGGCGGTGATGTGCAGCCGTCCGCCGACGATTTCCACGGTCGCGTCGACCACATTGCGCACGCCGGTGACGACATAGCCGTTCGGCAGTCCGTCGTTGGCCAGCAGCACCTCGGCCTTGAGGTCCGATTCCAGACCGCGGGTGACGGTCAGGCTGTCGGCCGCCAGGGTGACCGGCAGCAGGTCTTCGGTGGTCACGGTGCCGTCGGCGAACTGGAAGAACTCGACGTTGCTGACGGTGTCCGTGCCGTCGTTGCCGTTGAGGTCGGTGATGGTGACGCTGCCGTCGCCGTTCACGACGATCTCGTAGTCGGCCATCAGGCCGCCGAACACGGCCGTGTCGCTGTCGGCCCCGCCGTCCAGGGTGTCGTCGCCGAACGCCCCGTTGAGGATGTCGTCGCCGGCCCCGCCGTTGAGGGTGTCGTCCCCTTCGAAGGTCGAGTTGTTATAGGTCACGGCCGCATTCTCGAAGGTCGTGATCGGCCCCGCGAAACCGGTGGTGCTGGAGGCGACGGTAACGCCGTCCCCTAGCAGGATGTCGTTCCCCGCCGCACCATCCAGGGTGTCGTCGCCGCCGAAGCCGGCCAGCGTGTTGGCGCCGCCGTCGCCGGTGATGACGTCGGCAAGCCGCGACCCCGAAACATTCTCGAAGCCGCTCAGGGTGTGGCTGCCCTGTTCGGTGTCCTGCGCGCCGCCTTGCAGGGCGAGGTTCAGGGTGATGCCGGCGGCGGTGATGTCGGTGCCGTTGCCGTTGTAGCTGACGGTGTCCACGCCATCGCCGCCGAGGAGGGTATGAACACCCGTTCCGACCTGGATCAGGTCGTTGCCGCCCTGGCCGTCGATGGTGTCGTTGCCCGTCGCGCCGGATCCGTTCGAGCCGCCCCACAGCCAGTTGTCGCCGTCGTCGCCGATCAGGGTGTCGCTGAGGTGGGTGCCGGAAACCTGCTCGATGCCGATCAGGATATCCATGCCATGGCCGGTGTTCTGGGCCGTGCCCTGCAGGCGCAGGTCGACGGTGGCGCCGACGACGACGTCAACGCCTGGGTTGATCCCATAGGCCGCCCGGTCGATGCCGGCGCCGCCGTCCAGGGTGTCGTTGTTCTCGCCGCCGCGGATGATGTCGTCGCCGTCACCGCCGAGAACCGTGTCATTGCCCCAGTTGCCGCCGAGGCTGTCGGCGCCGGCGCCGCCGCTCAGCGTGTCGTCGCCGTCCCAGCCGAAGGCGGAGTCATTGCCGTCGCCGCCATCGAGGTTGTCGTTGCCGGCGTGACCGTCGAGGTAGTCGTTGCCGTCGCCGCCTTCGACGACGTCGTCGCCGCCGTTGGCCGCGACGGTGTCGTTGCCACCCAGCGCCAGGATGTAGTCGCCGTTGCTGGTGCCGTTGATCGTCTCGCCGTTCTCGGTGCCGAGGAGCGGAGCGGCAAGCGCCACCGTCTCGTCATCGAACTCCAGGAACTCGACATTGCTGACCGTGTCCGCGCCGTCCGGACCGGTGACGGTCCAGCTGACGGCCCCGGTGCGGGTGATGGTGTAGGCCGAGCGCAGGCCGGTGAAGACCGCCGTGTCGCTGTCGGCCCCGCCGTCGATGACGTCGTCGCCCCTGGCCCCGAAGATCCGGTCATCGCCGTCGCCGCCGTTAAGCGTGTCGGCCCCGATCAGGGCGGGGTTGTTGTAGGTGACCGAAGCATCCTCATGAACCATGGCCGGACCGGAGAAGCCGGTGGTGCTGGAGCTGGCGACAACGCCGTCGCCCAGCAGCAGGTCGGCCCCGTCGCCGCCGTTCAGGGTGTCATCACCGCCGAAGCCGGCCAGGGTGTTGTCCCCGGCGTCACCCGTGACGGTGTCGGCGAAGGTCGAGCCCGAGACATTCTCGAAGCCCGTCAGCACCGTCAGGCCCTGTTCGGTGTCCTGCGACCCGCCCTGCAGGGTCAGGTCGATGGTGACCCCGGCCGAGGTGACGTCGGAGCTGTTGCCGTTGAAGCTGACGGTGTCGATGCCGTCGCCGCCGCGCAGGTCGTGGTTGCCGTTGCCGGCCTGTATCAGGTCGTCGCCGCCCTGGCCGTCGAGGGTGTCGTTGCCGGTAGCGCCGGAGCCGTTGGACCCGCCCCACAGCCAGTTGTTGTTGTCGTCCCCGGTGATGATGTCGTCGAACTGGTTGCCCGACACGTTTTCGATGCCGGTCAGGGTGTCCATGCCGTGGCCGGTGTCCTGGGCCGTGCCCTGCAGGCGCAGGTCGACCGTGACGCCGGCCTGCACATCGCCGGCGCTCAGCGAGAAGGCCGCCCGGTCGTTGCCGTCGCC
>JAUMCZ010000103.1:0-4840 GCA_032122215.1 Caulobacter sp. | reverse complement strand
ATGGGACCAACGGGTTCCAGCTCAACGGCGCGTCGGCGGGCGACAATGTCGGAACCTCGGTGGCGGGAGCCGGCGACGTCAATGCCGACGGCTATGCCGACATCATCGTCGGGGCCGAGGCGCTCGACCCGACCGGGCAGAGCAACGCCGGCGGGGCCTATGTGGTGTTCGGCCATGGCGGGGCCTGGAGCGCCAACATCGCCCTGTCGGCGCTGAACGGCGCGGACGGTTTCCGCATCAACGGCGAACTGGCGGGCGACTGGGCCGGGCGGTCGGTGGCCGGGGCCGGGGACGTCAACGGCGACGGCTGGTCCGATCTCGTGATCGGCGCCTACCTGGCCGACCCGAACGGGCGCAGCGCCAGCGGGGCCAGCTACATCGTCTATGGCCGGGCCAGCTTCGCGGCGACCCTGGAGCTGTCCGGTCTGAACGGGAGCAACGGCTTCGAGATCGCCGGCGAGCTGGCCAACGACCAGTCGGGCCGGGCGGTTTCGGGAGCCGGTGACATCAACGGCGACGGGCTGGATGACTTCCTGATCGGCTCGCGCGGCTCGGACGTCGGCTACAGCAGCTCGGGCTCGACCTTCCTGGTGTTCGGCCAGCTGAGCGGCATCGTCTTCAACGGTACGGCCCTGGCCGAGACCAGGACCGGCACGGCCTCGGGCGACCGGCTGAACGGCGGGGCCGGCATCGACAAGCTGTATGGCCTCGGCGCCTACGACGAGCTCGATGGCGGCGACGGCAATGACTTCCTGTTCGGCGGTGACGACAACGACTGGCTGATCGGCGGAGCCGGCAACGACACCCTGCAGGGCGACAACGGCGCCGACCGCCTGGAAGGCGGCATCGGCAACGACACCCTCAACGGCAACGCCGGCAAGGACAGGCTGGACGGCGGCGACGGCAACGACACCCTGTATGGCGGGACCGAAGTCGACGCGCTGGTCGGCGGCCTGGGCGTGGACAAGCTGTACGGCGATTCCGGTGATGACCGGCTCGATGGCGGTATCGGCAACGATTACCTGTACGGCGGCGCCGGCAATGACCGCCTGGAAGGTGGCGACGCCTCCGACACCCTCGACGGCGGTGCGGGCGCCGACATCCTGATCGGCGGGATCGGCAACGACATCTATGTCATCAACGATCTGGACGACACCATCGTCGAACTGGCGGGTGAGGGGATCGACACCGCCAGGGTCGGCGTCGACGGCTGGACGCTGATCCCGGAGATCGAGTCCCTGCAACTCACGGGGACCGGCGACATCGGCGTCACCGGCAACGGCGTCGGCAACAACATCAAGGGCAACACCGGCGACAACCGTATCGACGGCGCCGGCGGCAATGACAGCATCGACGGCGGGGCCGGCAACGACACCATCATCGGCGGCCAGGGCGGCGACCTGTTGCGCGGCGGATCGGGCGCGGACACTTTCGTGGTCGCCCACGCCTTCGGCCCGACGCTGGAGACCGACACCGTTTACGACTTCGTGCGCGCCCACGGCGACCGCCTGGACCTCAGCGGCGTCGACGCCAATGTGAACCTGGACGGCGACCAGGGCTTCGCGCTGGTGGGCGCCTTCAGCAAACACGCAGGCGAGATGACCCTGCTGTTCACGGCCGGGGTGACGCTGATGCGGCTGGATGTGAACGGCGATGGCCGCGCCGACTACCAGATGAAGATCAATGGCGACGTGACGGGGGCGAGCGGGGATTGGGCACTGTAGCGAGAGCGGTCTAGTCTGACCGCATGACCCAAGGCCTGCCGATCATCGACGTGTCGCCGCTGTTCGGGGCGGACGAGGCGACCCGCAGGCGGGTCGCTGACAGCATCGGCGAGGCCTGTCGATCGCTCGGCTTCTTCTATGTCACCGGCCATGGTGTGCCGGCGGCGGTGTTCAGTGAACTCGACGCCCAGTCCCGCGCCTTCTTTGCGCTGCCGGAAGCCGAGAAGGCCGAGATCGCCATGAGCCGGGGAGGGCGGGCCTGGCGGGGCTGGTTTCCGCTCGGCGGTGAGCTGACCTCAGGCCGGCCTGACCGTAAGGAGGGGCTTTACCTGGGTCAGGAACTGGGCCCGGACGATCCGCGCGTTCGCGCCGGCCTGCCCCTGCATGGCGCCAACCTCTGGCCGGCGGCCCTGCCGGACCTGCGGCCGGCGGTCGAAGCCTTCATGGCGGGGACGCGAAGAGCGGCCCATGCAGTGCTGGAGGGCGTAGCGCTGAGCCTGCACCTCCCGGCCGACTATTTCGCCCGCGCCTATACGGCGGATCCGACCGTGCTGTTTCGCATCTTCCACTATCCCGCCGCCCCAGCCGGCGATCCGGGCTGGGGCGTCGGCGAGCACACTGACTATGGGCTGCTGACGCTGCTGGCGCAGGACGATCTCGGGGGCCTTGAGGTCAAGACGCAATCGGGCTGGACGAAGGCCCCGCCTGTGCCGGGCGCCTATGTCTGCAACATCGGCGACATGCTGGACCGCCTGACGGGCGGTCAGTATCGTTCGACGCCGCACCGGGTGCGCAACACCAGCGGGCGGGACCGGCTCTCCTTCCCGCTGTTCTTCGATCCGGCCTTTTCGGCGGTGATCCAGCCCTTGCCCGGCCGCGAGACTGCTGACCCGGGCGAACGCTGGGACGGGGTCGATCCCGGCGGCTTCGCGGGGACCTATGGCGACTACCTGCTGGGCAAGGTCGGCAAGGTATTTCCCGAACTTGGCGCAACTTTGACGGACCGGTCCTGATCTGGGCGGGGTGACAGACCGGGCGAGCGTGGGTAGGAGTGGCGGCGGGGCGCTTCGCAGGGATGATAAAGTTTGGCGACGCACCGCCTTTCGCTCTTCGCCATTCTGACCGTGGGCCTTTCGGTCCCGGCGCTCACCGCGCGAGCCGAGGAGCCGAAGGCCAGTGTTCAGGGGGTCGAGGACGACGACCTGCGCGATCTGATCCGCAAGGCCATCGGAACCACTGAAAAGCCCGCCGCCTCCCGCTTCGAAGCCCGCCGCCGCGGACGCGAAGCCGCCGAGTCCACCACCGCCGTGATGCGTTCCGAGGGCTTCTACGCCAGCGAGGTGACGAGCGATCTCGGCGACACCGAGGACGAGGGCGACAACGAGGCCGCGCCGCGCGCCGTCGTCAAGGTCGAGGAAGGGCCGATCTTCCGGCTCAAGCGGCCGACGATCAGCTGGGAGAGTGTTCCGCCGTCCCCCGAGGTGCAGAGCGCCGGAACCCTGGCCATGGCGCTGCGTCGCGGGGCGCCGGGCCGGGCGCAGGACGTGTTGGCCGCAGAGGGCCGGATCGTCTCGGCCATCCAGCAACGTGGCCATGCCGACGCCGAAGCCTTGCCGCGCGAGGTCATTGTCGATCACGCCGATCGGAGCGTGATGCCGACCTATCGGATCGACGCCGGGCCGCTGGTCAGGCTGGACGGCCTGGTCCTCGACTATGGCGGCCGCACCGAGAAAGACTGGATCCGCAAGCTGGTCCCCTGGAAGCCGGGTTCTGTCTACGCCCCCGATGAGATGGGTGAGCTGGAGCGACGGCTGCGTGAGACCGGAGCCTTCGACACGGTCCAGGTGGCCTTGCAGCCGGCCGACCAGGTGACGCCCGAGGGCTGGCGGCCCGTGCTGCTGACCCTCAAGGACCGGCCGCGCCGCTCGCTGGAGATCGGAGCAGGCTATTCGACCAGTGAAGGCGCCGGTCTCGATATCACCACCACCCGCTACAACAGCTGGAAGCGGGCCGACACGCGCACCATAGCCCTGCGCCTGGCTGAACTGCAGCAACGGCTGGACTACAGGGTCTCCCTGCCGCACTGGCGCGCGCCGCGTCAGACCCTGAGCCTGACCGCCAGTGTCTACAACGAGATTACCGACGCCTATGACCAGACCGGCGCTTCGCTGACCGCTGATGTGACCCGGCGGGCCGGCGTCAATGGCTACCTGACCTATGGCGCCTCAGTGGATGGCGGCCGGGTGGCGGAGATCCTGACCATCGGCAATGTCGTGCTGCGTGGCGTCGACCGCGACCTTTACAATGTCGCCCTGCTGGGCGCCTTCGCCCTGGACCGATCCAGCGATCCGCTGGACCCCAAGAGCGGTTGGCGCTTCGAGGCGCGGGCCGAGCCGATCGTCACCTTCGGCGACACCGAGTTGACCTATCTGAAAGTCACCGGCCAGGGCAGCTTCTACCTGCCTCTCGACGCCGAGGAAAAATTCGTCATCGCCAGCCGGGTGAAGGCCGGGATGATCGGCGGCGCTGACTCCGTCGACGTGCCGGCGGCGCGTCGGTTCTATTCCGGCGGCGGCGGCTCGGTGCGCGGCTATGGCTATCAGGGCATCGGCCCGCGCATCAGTTCGACGCCGCTGGGCGGCATCTCCCTGGCCGAGGCGTCGGTCGAGCTGCGCTACCAGATCACCGACCGCTGGGGGGCGGTGGCCTTCATCGACGGCGGCGCAGTCGGGACCGACACGTTCCCGCACGGCGATGATTTCAGCGCCGGGATCGGCTTCGGGGTGCGCTACAATCTGGGTTTCGGGCCGATCCGGGCCGACATCGCCTTCCCGCTGGACCCACGCGACGATGACGCGCCGTTCCAGATCTACATCAGCATAGGCCAGGCGTTTTGAGCGGCGCGGACGAGATGACGCCGGGCGACGACAACCCGGTCGAGGCGGCCGTGGCGCAGGTCGAGGCGGCTCGCACTCCGGACCACCGCCGTCGCTGGTTCCCCAGCAGCGCGCCCGGCTGGGTCATCCTGATTTCGGTCATCGCCGTGGTGCTGGTGGCGAGCGTCGCCGTCGGCCTGCGGTTCGGGCTCAATACCATGCCGGGGCTGGCCTTTATCG
>JAUMCZ010000102.1:0-28171 GCA_032122215.1 Caulobacter sp. | reverse complement strand
CGGCCAGGTGGCTTTCGATGCGCAGCGATACGGCGCGATGAAGCTGGCGGGTGATGAGGGCGCTGGCCTTCAGGTCGGTGGGCGCCAGCATGGCCAGGGCCCGCAGGGTGTCGAGGTGAATCTGCACGACCTCCGGGTCGGCCTTGCCGGCCCCGCCGACGGCGGAGACATAGCGGGCCAGGCTGGCGGCGGCGCGGGTCAGCACGCGATCACCGACCTCGCTGGACCGCTGGCGAAGGGCGTGCATCACCCGGCAGGCCATCTGGCGCAGCATATGGTCGAGGCCGCCCCGACCCTCGATCAGCCGCTGGAATGTGGCCATCTCGTCGAGAATCTGGGCGCACAGCGCGGCGCGGGCGGCGATGTCCACTGCATGGGCGGCGTCGCCCCGCCGGCGCAATGGCCCAGCGTAACCCTCGTCATCCTCACGGCCCTGACGGCGGTCCGGACCGACGTAGCCCGTCGAGATGACGAAATCGATTTCGCGCTGGCGCACGGTGGCCACCCGCTCCAGCACCCGGGCCGGGGTGAAGGGTTTGACCAGGAAGGCGTCGGCCCCGGCGGCGCGAGCGATCTCGACGTCGCGGCGCGTGCGCTCGGTGGTCAGCATGATGATCGGCAGGCGCGGATCGGGAATACGCGGGTCGTCGGTGATCGCCGCCTGCCGCACCGCCCGGGTGAAGGCCAGGCCGTCCATGACCGGCATCAGCCAGTCGGTGATGATCACGTCCGGCCGCGTGCCGGCCATCATGGCAAGCGCCTCTGACCCGCTCTCGGCGGTGACCACCCGATCGACGCCCCCGGCCCGCAGCACGTCGGCGACCAGCCGGCGGGTGCTGTGGTGGTCGTCGACCACCATCACACAAAGGCCCTCAAGGGGATCGGGAAGCGCCGCGTCCATGCCTGAAGCCATATCAAGCAACCCTTGCGGCAGGGTTACCGGCAGGTCGCGCTTGGGCGGTCAGATGGCGGGCCGTCCGCCAGGGGACCTTTTTGCCATCGGCGCACACTCGAACATTGATCCCTCCGGCAAATCTGCTATTGCGAGCCACTCGCAACTTTTCCGGGCCGCTTTCCCGCCATGACTTCTCCGCCCTCCTTTTCGGCCAACCTCCCGCGAGGCCGCCGTTGACCACGGACGCAATGGTCGACGAGGCGAAGTTGGCCCAGAAGGCCAAGGCCAAAAGGCGGGCCCAGGCGAGAGCCGGGTTCCTGCGCGAGACGGTGCGGTGGCACTGGATCAGCGCCGCCATCTGCCTGGTCGGCATCGTGCTGTTCGCCGTCACCGGCATCACCCTCAACCACGCCCGCCAGATCGAGGCCAGGCCGGTCACCTCCAACCGCGAGGCCACGGCCCCGGCTGCGGTGATCGCCGCCATGCAGAAGGCCGAGACCGCCAAGGGCGCCCTGCCCGACGCGGCGCAGGCCTGGCTGAACAAGGCTGTGAAGGTCGAGACCCCGAAGAACGCGCCCATCGAATGGTCGGACGGCGAGGCCTACATCGCCCTGCCCCGCCCGGGCGGCGACGGCTGGGTCACCATCGACACCCGGACGGGGGCGACCGAGGCCGAGCTCACCTCGCGCGGCTGGGTCTCCTACCTCAACGACCTGCACAAGGGCCGCAACACCGGTCCGGTCTGGTCCTGGTTCCTCGACATCTTCGCCGCCGGCTGCATCGTCTTCTGCATCACCGGCCTGATCCTGCTGTGGATGCACGCCCACGCCCGCAAGACCACCTGGTGGTACGTCGGGCTGGGCCTCTTCATCCCCCTCGTCCTCGCCCTCCATTTCATTCCCTGAGGCGCCCATGCGTATCACCCTGCCCGCCGCCCTGCTGACCGGCCTGGTCGCCGCCCCGGCCCTCGCCGCCGATCTCAGTGTCGGCATCGAGATCCCGCGGATTTCGGTGGCCGAGTACCACCGCCCCTATGTCGCGGTGTGGATCGAAACGCCCGACGAGACGGCGGTGAAAACCCTGGCCGTCTGGTACGACACGAAGAACGCCAAGGGCGAAGGCGCCACCTGGCTGAAGGACATGCGCCAGTGGTGGCGCCGCACCGGCCGCAGCCTCGACAAGGGCGCCATCAACGCCGTCAGCGCCCCGACCAAGGCCCCCGGCAAGCAGCAGCTGGTCGTTCCGGCCGCCCGCCTGGCCGATCTCAAGCCCGGCTCCTACAGCCTCGTCGTCGAGGCGGCCCGTGAGGTCGGCGGACGCGAGGTCGTCAAGATCCCCTTCACCTGGACCGGCAAGACCGGAAAGGGCGGAACCGCCAAGGGCGCCAGTGAGCTGGGCGCCATTTCCCTGAGCATCAAGTGAGCGGACGCGAGACCATGAAAAAGACCCTCTTCGCCACCCTGGCCTTCGCCGTCGCCCTCGCCGCCGCCGGCTCGGCCAGCGCCCATCGCCAGTGGCTGCTGCCCTCCATGACCGTGCTGTCGGGCGAGAACGCCTGGGTCAGCGTCGACGCGGCCATCTCCAACGACCTGTTCGTCTTCGAACACATGCCGATGCGCCTGGACAACCTGACCATCACCGGTCCGGACGGCGCGACGGTCGAGGCCCAGAACAAGTTCACCGGAAAATACCGCTCCGTATTCGACGTCCAGCTGACCAAACCCGGCACCTACCGGGTGGCGTCCGTCTCGGGCGGCATGATGGTGTCCTACAAGCAGGGCGGCGAGCAGAAGCGCTGGCGCGGCGCCCCCGTCGACGCGGCCGCCAACATCCCGGCCGACGCCACCGAGGTGAAGAAGACCATGACCGACCGCCGCGTCGAGGCCTTCCTCACCTCCGGCGCGCCCACCGACACGGCCCTGAAGGCCACCGGCAAGGGCCTGGAGCTGGTTCCGGTCACCCATCCCAACGACGCTCTGGCCGGTGAGAAGGCCACCTTTGGCCTCTTGCTCGATGGCAAGCCGGCGGCCGGGGTCGAGGTCACCATCGAGCCGGGCGGCACGCGCTTCAACGACGAGCGCGGCGAGATCAAGACGACCACCGACAAGGACGGCCAGTTCAGCGTCACCTGGCCCAGGGCCGGCTTCTACTGGCTGGAAGCCACCGTGCGTTCGCCGGCCGGCGCCGACGGCATCGAGCGCAACGCCGGCTATGTGGCGACGTTCGAAGTCCTGAAGGACTAGCGCTGAACCGGGTTGTCATCCCGCCGGCGCTGGACCCCGGCGCCGGCGATCCGCCCCCCGGGCCAGTCCTGAAACTGAGCGGCCCGACCATGGGGGTCAGCTGGACGGTGCAGGCCTGTCCGCCGCCCGGGGTGTCGGCGGAGGATATGCGGCTCGCGGCCCAGGCGACCGTCAACACTATCGTCCGGCAGATGAGCAGCTGGGAGCCCGACTCCGACCTCTGCCGCTTCAACCGCGCCCCCGCCGGCAGCTGGTATGATCTGCCGGCCGACTTTTCCGCCGTGATCGACCGCGCCCTGCACTGGGCCGCCGAAAGCAATGGCGCCTTCGATCCCACAGTCGGGCGACTGACCGATCTCTGGGGCTTCGGCGCTGCCGGCGCCCGCGCGGAGGCGCCGACCGGGCAGGCGCTTGATGGCCTGCGCTCGCAGTCCGGCTGGCGGCGCCTCGAACGCCGGGACAAGGCCCTGCTCCAGCCGGGCGGCCTGGAGCTCGATCTCTCGGGCATCGCCAAGGGCTTCGGCGTCGATGCGGTGATGGCCGCGCTTCAGGGCCTCGGCGTCCGCCACGCCCTGGTCGAGATCGGCGGCGAACTGCGCGGCGAGGGCGTGCGGCCCGATGGCCAGCCCTGGTGGGCCCAGATCGAAATCCCGCCCGGCCTGAGCGCGGCCGAACCCCTTGTCGTCGCCCTGCACGGCCTGTCGCTGGCCACAAGCGGCGACTACCGCCGCTTCCGCATGGACAGCGGCCGCCGCCGTTCCCACACGATTGACCCACGCACCGGCGCGCCGGTCGAGGCGCCAGCCGCCTCGGTCAGCGTCCTGGCCCGGACCTGCATGGACGCCGATGCCCTGTGCACGGTGCTGATGGTGTTGGACCCCGAGGCGGGCATGGACTGGGCGACGGCCAGAAGTGTCGCCGCCTGTTGGCGCCTGCGAGATGGCGGCGAGCGGATGACCCCCGCCTTCGCGGCCATGCTCGACGACTAGATCACCGTCCGCAAACTCAGCAGTTCGGGAAAGAACGGCCGCTCCAGGGCCTTGACCAGATAGGCCACCCCGGCCGATCCGCCCGTGCCGCGCTTGAAGCCGATGATCCGTTCGACCGTCTTCATGTGGGCGAACCGCCATTGCTGAAGACGGTATTCGATATCGACCAGCTTCTCGCCGAGCTCGTAGAGGTCCCAGTAGGTCTCGACGTCGCGATAGACCGCCAGCCAGGCCGCCTCGACCGCCTCGTTCGCCTCATAGGGCTGCGTCCAGTCCCGGGTCAGATACGCATCGGGAATCGCAAAGCCACGCCGGGCCAGAAGGGCCAGCGCCTCATCGTAGAGGCTGGGCGCGCAAAGGGCCGCCGTCAGCTCGCCATGCACCGACGGCGCGCTCTCGAACACCTCCAGCGTCCGCGCGTTCTTGGCGCCCAGCAGGAACTCGATCTGCCGATACTGGTGCGACTGGAAGCCGCTGCTGGTCCCCAGCGCCTCACGGAAGCGGCTGTAGTCAGCCGGGGTCATGGTGGCGAGGATTTCCCAGGCCTGGATCATCTGGGTCTGGATGCGCCCGACCCGGCTCAGCATCTTGAAGGCCGGCTCCAGGTCGTCGTTGCGGATGTGAGCCACCGCCCCGCGCAGCTCATGCAGGCACAGCTTCATCCACAGTTCGCTCGACTGATGGATGACGATGAACAGCAGCTCGTCGTGCTCATCAGAGCGCGGCGCCTGGGCGCCCAGCACCTTGTCGAGCTGCAGATACTGGCCATAGCTCAGGGACTTCGACAGGTCCCAGGTCACGCCTTCGTAGGGGTCTTTCTCACTCATGGGTCGGGTTTAGCGCGCTTGTCCTTCCCTTGGGTATCCCTGATAGCCTGAGCGCAAAATCAGGGAGAACGTCATGAGCGATCTGGTGCTGCGCGAGGACCGAAACGGGGCCGTGACCCTGACGCTCAATCGGCCGGACAAGCTGAACGCTCTCAACGTCGAGCTTTTCAAGGATCTGGACGACCATGTCGCCGCCATCGAGACAGACGCCTCCGTGCGCCTGGTCATCCTGCGGGGCGCCGGCAAATGCTTCTCCGCCGGCCATGACCTCGGCGACATCGCCGCCGGCGAGAAACTGCCCCGCCCGAACTTCCAGGCCTCCGTCATCGAGCGGCTCGCGGACCTGCCCCTGCCGGTGATCACCGCCGTCCACGGCCACTGCTACACCGGGGCGCTGGAACTGGCCCTGGCCGGCGACATCATCTTCGCCTCGGAAGCGGCGAAGTTCGGCGACACCCATGCCAAATGGGCCCTGACCCCCGTCTGGGGCCTCAGCCAGCGGCTGCCGCGCCGGGTGGGGACCTACAAGGCCCGCGAGATGATGTTCACCTGCCGCACCTACGGCGGCCGGGAAGCGCAGGCCATCGGCCTCGCCAACATCTGCGTCGCGGGCGAGGACTATGAGACCGGCCTCGTCGCCCTGGCGGACAGCATCCTGGCCAACAGCAGCTTCAGCCACGCGGCCAACAAGAAGCTGCTGATGGACACCGACGGCCTGCCCCAGAGCGTCGGCCTGGCGCATGAGGTGTTCCGCGGCGAAGGCCGGGGTCCGGACATGGAGGAGCGCATCGCCGCCTTCCAGAACAAGACCGCGAAGGTCAGCTGATGACCGCCCTGCCCCCGCTCCCCGCCCAGCCCGCCGGCACGCCCTGGCCGACTGCCGACTGGCCGACCGGCGCCGCCCTGCCGGCCACGCTGGCCGCCCGCATCGACGCCGCCTTCACCGACGACAGCCTCGGCATCACCGACGCGGTGCTGATCATCCAGGGCGGCGCCGTCCGCTACGAGCGCTACGGTCCGGATCTCGACCAGCAGAGCCGCTTCCCCTCCTGGTCCAAGGCCAAGAGCATTACCCAGGCCCTGGTCGGCCTGGCGGTCGCGCAAGGCAGGATCGACATCCACGCCCCGGCCAACGTGCCCGCCTGGAAGGCCGACGAACGCTCGGCCATCACCCTGGACCAGTTGCTGCGCATGTCCAGCGGCCTGAAGTTCGTCGAGGACTATGTGCCGGGCAGCGTCTCCGACGTCATCGAAATGCTGTTCGGTTCCGGCAAGGAAGACGTCGCCGCCTACGCCATCGCCCAGCCGCTCGCGCATAAGCCCGACACCCACTGGTCCTACGCCAGCGGCACGACCAACATCATCTGCGATATCCTGCAACGCACCCTGGGCCTCAAGGGCGAGGCCTTCGAGGCCCACATGCGCGCAGTCCTGTTCGAACCGCTCGGCATGACCAGCCCGATGCCCAGGTTCGACGCGGCGGGGACCTTCATCGCCTCCTCCTACTGCTTCAGCACGGCCCGCGACTTCGCCCGCTTCGGCCTGCTCTACCTGCGCGGCGGCGTGTGGGAGGACAAGCAACTCCTCCCCGCCGCCTGGGTCGACTACGCCCGCACCCCTACGCCCGTGCCGGCCACCGAAGAGCTGGGCTACGGCGCCCAATGGTGGCTGGGGCTTGGCGGCCCTGGCTCGTTCAGCGCCAATGGCTACGAGGGCCAATACACGCTCGCAATCCCTGACCTCGACGTGATCATGGTCCGTCACGGCCGGACACCACTGGACCGCAAGGAGAACCTCGCCGCCTGGATGCGATCGGTCGTTGGGGACTTGCGCGCCGCATGAACCGCGGTCATCGTGCCTCCAAACAATTGGCACTCAGGATGTCATAAACGTGGAAACGCCCCTTGAACTGTCCGGCGCCCCCGGCTCGCCCTACACCCGCAAGATGCTCAGCGTCCTGCGCTACCGGCGCATCCCCTACCGGCTTTACCACAGGGGACGCGAGCCGGCCGGCTATCCGACCGCCAAGGTCCCCCTGCTGCCGACCTTCTACATCGGCGGCCAGGCGGTCACCGACTCGACGCCGCTGATCCGCCGCTTCGACGTCGAGATTCCCGGCCGCCCGGTGCGTCCGGCTGACCCCGCCGTCGCCTTCCTCGACAGCCTGATTGAGGACTATGCCGACGAGTGGCTGACCAAATGCATGTTCCACTATCGCTGGGCGCATGAGGCCGACGCGACCTTCTGCGGCCGGCTTCTGCCCAGCTGGGGTCCGGTCCCGCTGGACGAGCCGACCCTGGCTTCGATGGCGAAGATGATCAGCGATCGTCAGATCGGCCGGCTGGCCTATGTCGGCTCCAACCCGACGACCGGCCCGGTCATCGAGGACAGCTACGTCCGCCTGCTGGAGGCGCTGGAGGCGCACCTGGCGACCTCGCCCTTCATGCTCGGCGGCGCGCCGGGCGGCGGCGACTTCGGCCTGTTCGGCCAGCTGACCCAGCTGGCGGGCGTGGACCCGACTCCGACCGCCATCGCCCGGAAGAAGGGCCACCGGGTCATGGGCTGGATCGGCATGGTCGAGGACCTGTCCGGCCTCGAGCCGGGCCCGATGATCGACGCCGGCGCGCCATCGCCGACCCTGAAGGCCCTGCTGGCCGAGATGGGCCGCGTCTACGCCCCGCTGCTGATCGCCAACGCCAGGGCGGTGATGGCGGGCGAGAAGATGGTCGAGACAGAGATCGACGGCCGTCCCTGGGTCCAGAACGCGTTCCCGTACCAGGCCAAGTGCCTCGGCTGGCTGCGCGAGGAATATGCGGCGCTGCCGGCGACCTCGAAATCGCAGGTCGATGCGGCGATCGCCGGAACAGCCTGGACGTCGCTGTTCTAACCTCCGCTACAGCAAATCCGCCGGCGCCGGCTCGAACCCGAGCGCCACGCGCCCGCCGATCTGCGTCGCCCGGTCCCAGTCGAACACCACATGCCCCCGGATCATCTGCACGTCGCGCAGATGCCGCTGCAACGGCGAGGTCAGGAACCCCGAACTGGCCCCGGCCGCCGCGTACATGATGTCCACCGCCTGGCCCGCCAGCCGCACTGTATGGGCCGCCGCCAGCCGCACCGCCGCCAGGGTGTCGACGCTGATCGCCGCCTCCGCCGGCCCCTCGCGCTCGTACAGCGCCACCGCGTCTTCCCAGACCAGCGCCGCCGCCCGCACGCTGGCCATCGCTTCGCCCAGCCGCAGGTGCGTCGCCGGCGCGTCGCTCTGCTTCGCCCCCGCCGTATAGGCCTGGGTCTTGGCTTTCATCCGGGCGGTGAAGGCGGCCAGCGCCCCCTCGGCCGCCCCCAGCGCCGGGGCCGCCGCCACCAGGGCCAGGGCCGGCGACATCGCCCAGCCCACCGACGTCCCCGGGTGCAGCGCCAGGCCCGGCATCGGCCCGAACTTCATCTGCAGACCGGACAGGGTCCGATAGGCCGGCACGAACACATCAGTCGCCGTCACCGTGTTGCTGCCGGTCGCCGCCATCCCGGCCGTGCGCCAGACATCCTCCACTGTCACCTCGGACAGGGGCAGCACGCAGAAGCGCGGCATCATGCCCTCCATGGCGTTGACCATCACCCAGTCGGAATGGTTGACGCCCGTCGCCCACTCCCAGCGGCCGTTGATCCGGAAGCCGCCATCGACCGCCTCGGCCCGGCCGGTCGGGGCCAGGGGCGCGGGAGTCAGGGGCATGGCGCCGTCCCGAAACAGCTCCGCCTGCAGCTCGGGCTCGAACCTGCACAGCAGCCAGGCGTGCATGGCCAGGAACGACAGCGTCCAGGCGCTGGACGGACAGCCGCGCGCCAGTCTCCGCCCAACCGCCAGGAAGGTCGCCATCGACGCCCCGGCCCCGCCCGCCGTGGCCGGGGCCAGCAGGTGGAAATAGCCGGCCTCGGCCGCTTCCCGCACCGTCGCCTCCGGAACCGAGCGCAAGGCCTCGGCCTCCGGCGCCCGCTCGGCCAGCCGCAAGGCGGCGGCGTCGGCCCAGGTGTTCCAGATGGCGGCATCGTTCGAATGAAGCATGATCGTCTCCCTTGCCCGCTCCATAACATAACTTATGTTATGGTCAAGCGACGGGTTTCGCGGTCAAGGCATCGCGGCTAGAGGGGGACCATGGTCAAAGGGCGCAAGGATCTGACGCGGACGGACTGGCTGCTGGCCGGCCAGGCGGTGTTGCGCGACGAGGGTCTGCGGGCGCTGAAGCTCCGCCCCCTGGCCGCCAGCCTCGGCATCTCGACCGGCAGCTTCTATCACCACTTCACCGACTTCGAGGACTACCTCGGCCAGCTGGCGGACTACTTCAGCGGCGAACAGCTGATGTCCAACCTGGAGAAGGTCCGGGCAGAGGCCCCGACCCCGATCCGCCGCATCCTTTTGGCCTCCGACCTGGCCCTCAGCCAGGATCTGCCCCGGCTGGCCATGGCCATGCGCGCCTGGGCCCGCAGCAACGTCCGCGCCGCCGCCTCTGTGAAGACGGTCGATGATGTCCTGACCGCCTTCTTCGCCGACTGCCTGGAGGGCATGGGCCACCCGCCGCAAATGGCCCTGGCCCGCGCCTACCTGATGGTCGCCTCGGCCACCGCCGACATGCCGCCGCCGGCCGGCCTGCCCACGGGCCTCGACCTGCGCGACCTGATGCTGGAGATCATCGCCGGGGTGGAGGACTAGAACCCGCGAGCTTCCATCCAGCCGACCACGGCCGCCGTCGCCTTCGGCAGCAGTTCCGGCTTCTCGATGTAGTAGTGGTCGGCGCCCTCGATATCGACATAGGTCTTGTCGTCCGAGCCGAGCGCCTCGAACAGCCGCGCCGCATGGCTGGGCGTGCAGGCAAGGTCGGCGGTGTTGTTGATCACCAGGCTGGGGACCTTGATGTTCGGCGCATTGATCAGCCCGTTGGCCCGGCTCTCGTCATAGCTCCACTGCGACAGCCACGACCGCAGAGTGGTGAACCGTCCCAGCCCGATCGGTCCATCGTTGGCGATCTTCGGATCGCCCATGTAGCAGGTATGGGGCGCCCGGTCGGACGGCTCCTGCGTCGGGTCGGTCCAGCGTACATCGCTCATCGTGCCCTGGACGATGAAGCACCGCTCGGCGTCCGGATCGCCGGCCGCCTTCAGAGCGGCAAGCTGAGCCTTGGCCCAGTCGGTGATACGACGATTGCGGGCGATCTGGGCGTCACGGAACTTGCGCACAAAGGCGTCCGAATAGGGCGGCTGATCGGGGCAGGCCGGGTCGTAGATGTTGAGCGAGACATCGCGTTCGAACGGCTTGCTCTCGTCCAGGATCGAGGGGTCGATCCACTCGGTCATCGTCACGCTGCGGCCGATGTGGGCGGCCAGCAGCATGACCCCGTCGGCGGGGATCAGGTTCGCGCCCACCAGGTCCACGTCATCGCCGGCCGGGGTATGGGTGATGGTCGGGTTGGTCGCCTGGTCCTGATAGAACATCGACAGTGAACCGCCGCCGGACCAACCGCCCAGCACCACCTTTTCGTACCCGAACCGCTTCTTCAGGTCGGCGACACAGGCGCCGAGATCCATCACGCACTTCTCGAGGATCAGGGCGTTGTCGTTCCCGCGGTAGCGCGTGTTGCAGTAGATGACATGCTTGCCGGCCCGGGCCAGGGCCGTGACCAGCGGCAGGAAGCTCCCGCCGCCGATCGGGTGGCTGAACAGAATGACGGTCTTCGAAGGCTGCTCGGACGGATAGATCCGCATGCACTCGACGAACACCCGCCCGTGGGCCCCGCCATAGACCTCCTTCAGCCGGCTCTGCTCGGCGTAGGTGTAGCCATAGGGCTCGCGAACGACGTCCATGCTGCGTCTCCCCAGGGCTCTTTTCCGGCCCGATCACGCAGATTTGGCAGGGCGACGTGGCGGCAGGCAAGTCGTTGAGGGGTTGCAGACCAGCGTTTCCCGCCGCTCAATACCGACAAAGAGAACAGGGGCGGAAACCATGACCCAGCCGAGCGGCATCCATCACCTGGCCTTCATGGCCGGCGACATCAAGAAACACATCGCCTTCTTCAGCGAGGTCATGGGCTGTCCCCTGGTCGCCCTGTTCGACATGCACGGGGTGCCGGGCGGCCTGCACGCCTTCCTGCGGATGAACGACCACGGCTACTTCTCGATCGTCCAACTGCCGAACGTCGACGACATCCCCATCGAGCTGGGCAAGACCCACGCCGGTAACGGAGCCCTGCCCTCCGCCCCCGGCACGCTGCAGCACCTGGCCTTCCGGGTGGACAGCGACGAGCAGCTGACCGCCATGCGCGACCGCATCCGCAGCCATGGCGTCAACGTCATCGGCCCGATCGACCACGGCATGTGCCGCTCGATCTACTTCGCCGGTCCCGATCAGATGACCCTGGAAGTCGCCACCAGCCATGAGCCCATCGACCCGGCCCGCTGGATCGACCCCACCACGCTGGAAAAGGCCGGCATCAGCGCCGAGGAAGCCGCCCGCTTCAAGGCCCCCGCCGCCTACAGCGGCCCTTCGCCGGTGCCGCAGCCGGAGTACGATCCGTCCAAGCCGCACATGGCCTATCCGAAGGAACAGTATCTGGGGATGCTGAAGGTCCCGGATGCGGCCATCACCGCCGGCGCCTCCTACAAGGAGCCTCCGGTTCCGGCCTGAATCGGCTAGGCTGGACGCATGAACTACTGGCTCGTCAAATCAGAACCGGACGTCTTCTCCTGGGACGACCTCGTCGCCGCCGGCAAGACGGGCGAGCCCTGGACCGGCGTGCGCAATCACACCGCCAAGCTCAACATGATGGCCATGAAGCTGGGCGATGAGGTGTTCTTCTACCACTCCCAGGCCGGCAAGGAGATCGTCGGCGTCTCGACCGTGGTCAGGGAAGCCTACCTCGACCCGACAGACGCGACGGGCAAGTTCTACTGCGTGGATCTGGCCGCAAAGGCCCCGCTGCCCCGACCCTTCAGCCTTGCTGAAGCGAAAGAGGACAAGGCGCTGGCCGGCATGAGCCTGATCACCAGCTTCCGTCTGTCGGTGCAGCCTGTGACGGCGGATGAGTGGAAACATATCCTCCACGTCGTCAGGGGCTAGGCGGCCCGCGGACCAGGTTCTCGCCCCCTGAAACACAATCACGAGTGACACCACGACGGCACTCGCCTAGCGTGTTATCGGGGAGAGGGGCATGAAACGTAGCTTCATTCGAGAGCAGCTGGCCGTACTGCTTGCATCACTCGTCATCGTGGCCCTGCTCGCCGCTGTACTGTTGCTCTGGCGGCCTGACGCCGTTCGGCAGTTCGAGTTTGGTGGCTATACGCTCGACCTCGCGGCCAATCTCGTCCAAATCCTGGCGGTGCCGGTCCCGTTCTTTGTGATCGGCCTCGTCGTGCTGATCAACCTGCCGATCTTTGTCTGGCGGCGGCTTCGTGCCCGATACTGGCCGCCGGTCGGGCTTGGTTCGATTCCGGAAAACCACTTCGATGCGGTGGTCGAAGGTATGGAAGGCCAGAAGCTCCGGCTGGCGGAAAAGAGCTGGCCGGCGCACCCGGCGCGGGCCCAGGCGGCGCGTTCGCCGACGTCGGTTCATCTTGGCAACGCCAACTTCAGCATTCCGGCGCGGGATCGGCGTCGCATTCGCCACCTTGTCGGGCGACGCCGTCGGGCCATCGGCGACGAAACGATGCGTGACAACGTGCTGGTCGTAACTGGCGAACCCGGTGCCGGCAAGTCGGTGCTCGGCCAGGAAATTCACGCTTCCCTTTGCGGCGGCGTCGCACAACGCCATCACGCCCTCATTCCAATCGTTCTCTTCGCGTCGGATCTAACGGCCGAGATGCTGATGGTCGATACCGGCCAGACACCGGACCTGCGCGCGTTGCTGATCCAGTATTTCAAGAGCTTCGCAACGACGCGCTTTAGCCGCTTCGCCGATTTCCTGGACGTCAACTGGGGCCGGTTTGACTTTCTGATCGTCATTGATGGCCTCGACGAAATCGCCCAGCGTTCCGTATACGAAAAAATGCAGTGGCAGCTTCGCCGGGTGATCGAAGCGGAGTTGGCGGACCAGTCAAAGCGTCCGCGACAGGAACGGCGCTCCCGCCGCTTGATCCTGTCCTGCCGATTGGGCGACAACATTGGCGTCTTCAGCGAAGGCGACAGCGTTGTCCTGCACGGCTTGCAAACCGAACGGGAGCGAACCGTCTTTTGCGGCAACATGATTCAAATTGAAGACATGCTGCCCGAGAAAAAATCGGCCGTTAAAGCAGCGCTCTCAAAGAATTCTAGCAGCCTCTCGTCCGTTGATATTTTTCGGCGGAATCCGTATTTTCTAGCGTTTCTTCTTAATTACTATAAATCCAACGATCATAGTGCAATCGATAGATCTATCGATTTCGACTTTCTGATCAAAGACTATATTGGCCGGGATGCCGAGAGGGCCCATGCTCACGCAGTCGGCGCGCCCGCCGTGGGAATGCAGAATCGTCAGAAGTTGCGGCGCTCGCTCGAACGATGCGCAAGCATTTTTCTACAGTATCTTGCCTTTTACATGACGTCGCTTGAACAGGAGGACTCCCTCTATGATCAGGCCAAACTTTCTCCTGAGTTAGTTAGAGGTTTTGTTCAGGCTGCCCTGTCGAGCGATGACAGCGAGAACTCCGGCGTTTGGCCCGTAACGCAGAAATTTCTTCACCGCTTGGCCGAGGGCCGGGCGATGAACGACGAGGAACTCAATGAACAGCTCAACCACGGCCATCTGGACGAAAATGACCTGCGGATTTTCAATGACTTGAGCCTCACCTCCGACAACGCCGCAAGTTCGATTATGAAGGCGTTTTCGGTGATCGCGCTGGAGGGGCGCCTGGAAGCTGTCGATTGGTATCGCACACTGGCCGGACATCTGGCGTCCGTCGCAGGCGATGCCTTTCTTACCCCTGGCGCGCGCATGGCGGTGTTGTTGCTGGCGCGTGGACTTGTCGCGGCCCATGTCCTGCGCCTGATCTACATTGAGGATAGTGCCGACATCGCGGATGGCGACGGCGGACCGACAGTGAGGTTTCGCCACAGGCGGCTGGCGGAATTCTATGCAGCATCCTACTTCCGCGACCGTTGGGAGACCCTCCAACCCATCGACGACTCGCCGTGGATGACTCCCGTACTGAACCTGGTTGCGGCCATTGAAGGGGAGCGTTGCTACGCCCTCAACTGGTTCGTCGATAGGCTCGAGCGAAACGACGAAAGGCCCACGTTTGCGTGGCAGATCGATGTGACTGCCGCGGCTGAAGCCGCAGCGTTCGCGCATCGGGGCGGGGCGTTCAAGGCGAGTGTTGCCAAGCTTGTCAGTCGCTTGCTGCAACTTCTGCATGACGCCCGCGCCAAGAACGAAGCCGAAGACAAGGACGCGAAGACACCAGGTCGTAGGGATCTTGTGACCGAACGAACGTTGATCAACGCGGTTGATTTCATTGCTAGTCTCGGGGTCGGACCATTTAACGCCGGAAGTCGCGACACCTACGCGAGCTTCTTCGCGATGGAGAGTCAGGAGCCTTCGCATCTGCTGCTCTATTCCGGTCGTATCGCCTATGCGTTCTCAAGCTTGGCGGGGCGGCCGCGTCCTTTGACATTTCGGCTGGGGTCAATCTGGAAAGCTCTTCGTGATCCGAACACCATCATCGGCGAGGCGCGCGAAGCGATTGCCAACGGTCTCGCTGTCGAATGGAGCCTGACTCTCGCCTATGTGCTCGTCGTCGAAGTGGGTGTCGCCTTAGGCATCGCCTGGTCGACGCAGTGGACGGTCGCCAGAGCATTGCCTCCCGTCTCCCCGACCGCTGCGCCGGTCGCGTTGTGGGTCGCGGCGACATTCACACTCCTGTGGTGCGTCTGGCGCCTGATGGTCTGGCGACGGTCACCTTCCCAAGCTGCGCTCTTGGCCCGAATGCCCATCGGGGTGCTGTTCGTCATGCTGATGGCGTTTCTCGTCGCAGGCTATCTGGCGATCCGCGGCCTGATCCTGGCTCCGGGCGCGCTGGTGAAGGCCAGTCGGGCCGTGATGCAAAGGCTTCAAGGCGGTTTGCCCAAGATGGGTGTGTTCTTCCTCGCCGTTGTCGGCTGGGCATTTCGGCTGGTCATTGGCGGGCTGGTGGGCGTCGGGCTGGTCGGCCTTTTGATCTTCCTGCTCAACCTGGGCGATCCGCCGTCCCGTGCACAAAACGGCGGGCCTGACACTGTTGCGGAGCCATTGATCCCGGCGGAAATCGCCAAGATCAAATGTCCGGCCTCTGAAGCGCTGTTGGCATACAGACGCCCGAAGCAGGCGTCGCTAGCGGATGCCCGGCGCGAGGTCACGCGGCTCTATCAGGGAACGGTTGCCGAATGGCGGTCCACGCCCTGTGCGCAAAAGTTCCCGCGGTCGGACAAGACCAACGGGTCCTACCTCGACCTCCTCGATCGCGTTCTTGACCGTGACCCGTTGCTGATTCCTGATCCCCAAGGCAGGCCGCCGAGCTTTTCCCGAGAGCAGTTCGACAGACTGGAGGCCGCCGCTCGCAAGCCGGAGCTGACAACGCCTGGTGAGGGACCAATCGCGGGCATCGCCGGACTTTTGGAGGCCGGTCGCCTGTCCAGGCAGCGCACAGAATATTCGAAGCTGCAGTTGGAGATGTGGCGCGCTCGCGGCGAGGGGCGGCTGTCCAACATGGACCAAGGCTACCCTTCTGGTGAGAGCTACGCCGCGTTCGCAAGAAGAGTCGAGATCCTCGATCAAGAGTACGGCGAACACCTGAAATGGCTCAATATGCGCCACAAGATTCTCCAGGAACGGGCCCGGCGAACGTGGGTTTGGTGGGGTATTCTGGTGCCAGGTATCCTCGCGATTATCGGTCTCATCTGGCAGGGGCTTGCGCACCGAAAGGACAACGCGACCTTCGAACGGCTAAGGAAGGCCAGTACGTCAGACATCTGCAATGCGTTGGCTCTGAATCCTTACAGTGATCGACTACGACAACGGCTGAAGCATGCCCTTCTCAGTCGCGAACAGATTTCACGCGCCGAAATCGAGCTCGTCGATGACCTTGCTCAACAGTTCAGCGCTCGCAGCGGTCCGCGAGACCAGCGGTTCGCTGTCGACCTAGGAACGATTGTGCCTGAGCTGTCCAATCGACTGGCAAGGCGCTAGCCTAGACACCACAACCTCCACCTCATTGCCCGACCGGGCAACGTCAGGCGCGCAGTGTAACCAGCAATCCGCCGGCTACGCTGCTGGCCAAGACCAGCCGCGGGATAAGCACGGCCTGAAAGGCATGGTAGACGTCGGGCTTGCCTGTCCAGGTGCCGGTAACCGGACTCAAATCCGCCTCCAGCTCATGGCACCAGCTGCCGCGCTGGCGGTCGATCAGGTGGTTCGCGGCGAAGGTCCAGCTCTTGCGATACCAGCCGTCATAGGCGGCCTCGCTGGTCACCTCGTGCAGCGTCGCCGCTGCGGCAATGGCCTCGGTGACCACCCAATGCAGCCGCCGGGCGACGCACGGCCGGCCATCGACGTGGGTGGTGCAGACGTAGCCTCCCGGATCGGCCCAGCCCTCCCCGGTCGCCCGGTCGAACAGGTCGGCAGCCACTTCGCTCAGCCAGGCGGGCGGATCGGTCAGCCGGAGCTGCAGACCCAGCACCAGCCGCGCCCATTCGAGCCCATGGCCGGGGGTGATCCCGCAGAGTCGGAAGGGATGGTCGGGGTCGCCGGCATTGTAGTCAGGCAGCGGCGCCCAGGCAACGTCGAAATGCTCGACCACTCGCCAGCCGTTGGCGCGGGCGACCTGGTTGATCAGACGCTCAGAAATGCGCAGGGCGCGCACGGCCCAAGCCTCCTCATCCAGCGCCTCGGAGGCGGCGAGGAAGGCCTCGAGCCAGGCGTTGTGAGCTGTCGCCTCGCCTCGCCCCCGTCGTCGTCAATCAGCCTCCATCTGACCCAGGGGCCGGGCCCTGGATTGAGGGCGCGCACCGCCGCCGGCGATGCGCGCGTCTCGGGTCTAGTGCCGGAACACGGCCGTCAGCGAGGGATCCTGCGGCATGTCGCGGTACTGGCGCAGCTCGTTGCGGCCGACCACCATGTGGTGAACCTCGTCCGGACCGTCGGCGATGCGCAGGGTGCGGGTCTGGGCGTACATGCGGGCCAGCGGGGTGTGCTGCGAGACGCCCAGGGCGCCGTGCATCTGGATCGCCTGGTCGATGATCTCGCAAACGCGGACCGGGACCATGGCCTTGACCATGTGGATCCAGACGCGGGCTTCCTGGTTGCCGAGCACGTCCATCGCCTTGGCCGCCTTCAGCACCATCAGTCGCATGGCCTCGATGTCGATGCGGGCCCTGCTGATGATCTCGATGTTGCCACCGAGCTGGACCAGCGGCTTGCCGAACGCCTCACGCTTCATGCCGCGGGTCACCAGGTAGTCGAGGGCCTTCTCGGCCGAGCCGATGGCGCGCATGCAGTGGTGGATCCGGCCGGGGCCGAGGCGCAGCTGCGAAATCTCGAAGCCGCGGCCTTCGCCCAGCAGCATGTTGCTGGCCGGGACGCGGACGTTGTCGAAGACGATGTGCATGTGGCCGTGCGGCGCGTCGGGATCGCCGAACACGTGCTGGGCCCCGACGATCTTCACCCCGGGGGCGTCGGTCGGCACCAGGATCTGCGACTGGCGGTGGTTGGCCGGGCCATCCGGGCTGGTCTGGACCATGGTGATCATGATCTTGCAGCGCGGGTCGCCGGCGCCCGAGATGTAGTGCTTCTCGCCGTTGATGACGTACTCGTCGCCGACCAGGGTGGCGGTGGTGTTGACGTTCTTGGCGTCCGACGAGGCCGAGTGCAGCTCGGTCATGGCGAAGGCCGAGCGGATCTTGCCTTCCAGCAGCGGCTTCAGCCACTTTTCCTTCTGTTCCGGCGTGCCGACGCGCTCAAGCACTTCCATGTTGCCGGTGTCGGGAGCGGCGCAGTTCATCACTTCCGACGCCATGCGGTTCTTGCCCAGCTCGACGGCGATGTAGGCGTAGTCGAGGTTGGACAGGCCTTCGCCGGTCTCGGCGTTGGGCAGGAAGAAGTTCCACAGGCCTTCGGCCTTGGCCTTGTCCTTGGCGGCTTCGAGGACTTCCAGCTGGCCGGGCGCATAGGACCAGATGTCGGCCTTGCCTTCACCCAGGCGCTCGAACTCCTCGCTCATCGGATTGACCGTTTCGGCGATGAAGCGCTTGACGTGCTCCAGCAGCGGCAGGGCCTTGGACGACATGCGCAGGTCGTTCATCTCGTCCTGCGGGCTCAGGCCAAAGGACGACTGGGCCTTGGTGTGGACTTCGGACATTGGTGTTTCTCCCTGTGCGGCCGGTCTGTTGGCCATGATTTAAGTGTCAGCCGATAAGGCCGTGGTCCCACATATGGTCGGCGGCGCTGCCCAGCATCTGCAGGAACATACGGTCGCCGCGTTCGGTCTGGGTGACGATCATCGCCGCGAAGAAGGCGGTAAGGAAGAGCAGGTAGGCCCCCCGCCCGTAATCGCGCTTCAGGTCGTCCATCCCATAGCCGCTCACCCCAAGTCCGGTGAGCGTGTCGTGATAGAGGCCCAGCAGTTCAGGCTCGGCCGCCCGGCGCGCATCGGGGCTCAGCGCCCCGGCCAGGAAATAGGCCAGGTCCGTCGCCCCGACTCCGTAGGCATAGGACTGCCAGTCGAGGACGGTCAGCGGATAGCCGCCGGCGGCGGTGCCGAACATCATGTTGTCCGGGCGAAAATCGTTGTGGGTCAGGCAGCGCGGCGCCCCGGCGCCCTCGGCCACCGTGGCGGCGTTCACCGACAGCCAGTCGCCGGCCTTGATCCAGTCCGGCGTCAGGCGGGGTCCGTAACGGTCCTTGAAGGCCTGCCACAGCATGACGACCTGCTCGTCATGGCCCTCCCGCTGTCCGGCCGCCTTCGAACCCGACACCCAGGGCATCTCGTCCAGCGCCGGGTCCTGCCAGTGGGAAGCGTGCAGCTTGGCCGCCTCGACGACCACCAGCCGGGCCTGCTCCAGCGTCACCCCGGTCAGCTGGTCGCCCTGCTCGGCCGGCGCCAGGTCTTCCATCATCAGGACGAAGTCGCTGGTCGTCTCATCGACGTCGGTGAAATAGACGCGCGGCGTGTGGATCAGGGCCTTGGGCGCCAGATCCTGATAGAATCGCACCTCGCGGATGTAGTTGCCCAGCATCACGCCGGTGCCCCGACTCTCCGGCGCGGCGGCAGGAAACTTGCCGACCAGCGAGGCCGGCGCGTCCGGCCCCTTGCGGGCGTACGCCAGCGAAAACCGCACGCTGTCGCCGATCTGTCCGGTGCCCACGGCCTTGGCCGTAAAGCCGTTGACCACCGCGTCGATACCGCCGGCCTGCAGAACGGCGGTCAGCCATCCGGCGTCGATCTCGCCCGGGGCGCGAATGTCGGGTTTGGTCAGGACAGTCATCAGGGCCACTGTCGCACCGGGATTTGTCCGGAACAATGCGTTTCGAACAAACGTATGAAATTCGCGGGGCGCCGGACAGTGGGGAAGGTGGTAGGGGCGGCAGGACTCGAACCTGCAACCAGACCGTTATGAGCGGCCGGCTCTAACCATTGAGCTACACCCCCAGGAGGGGTTCTGCGCCTAGCATGGCCCGTCTGCCGAAACCACAACCGGTTTGACAGGTCCTGTTCAGGGGCGCTGGGCTTAAAGTCGCCGCAGAGGGGGCCGATCAAGGACCCCGCACTGGTCGGAGACATATGTGATGAAGAACCTGTTCCGGGCCGCCGCCGTCGGCGCCCTGATTCTGGCCGGAACCGTCGGCGCAAGCGGAGTGGCCATGGCCCAGACCGTCCCCTCGGCGGAGTCCGCCTTCAAGGCCACGACCCTCAACCTGTCGGCCTATGGCGAAACCCGCCAGACGCCCGACATGGCCACCATCACGCTGGGCGTCACCACCGAGGCGCCCTCGGCGTCCGAGGCCATGAAGCTCAACGCCGACCGGATGACCCAGGTCATCGCCAGCCTGAAGAAGGCCGGCATCGATCCGCGCGACATCCAGACCAGCGGCCTGAACCTGAATCCGCAGTACGTCTATGTCGAGAACCAGCCGCCCAGGCTCAACGGCTACCAGGCCGCCAACACCGTCACCATCGTGGTGCGTGACCTGAAAAAGCTGGGCAGCGTCGTCGACGCCTCGGTCAACAGCGGCGCCACCAACGTCGGCGGCATCAGCTTCGGCATCGAGGACAGCCAGGCCTCCGAGGACAAGGCCCGCGTCGAGGCGGTCAAGGCCCTGCAGGCCAAGGCCAACCTCTACGCCCAGTCGCTCGGCTACAAGGTCGCGCGCCTGGTGAGCTTCAGCGAGTCGGGCGGCTACGCGCCCCAGCCGCCGGTCGTCTACGCCAGCTTCGCCCGCGCCGAGAAGATGGACTCCGGCACCCCGGTCGAGGCCGGTCAGCTGAAGGTCCGCATCGACGTCTCGGCGACGTTCGAACTGGTGAAGTGATCTAGAGGCCCGCCCGCTTGAACGCCGTGGCGAGCCGGGCCTTCATTTCGCGGCCGGGCAGCGACTGCTCGCTCGGCCCCTCCATCACCGCCGCGTAGGCCAGCTTCTGACCGCCCGGCTTGGTCTCGACCGCGCCGGAGGCCCAGGCCACCGTGCGGGCCCCGTCGGCGGTGCTGTTGCAGCTGGTCGCCCGGTCGGCGCCCTGGGCGGCCAGCTGGGCGAAGTCCGTGGCGTTCAGGGTCGCGCCCGAACAGTCGGGCATCACGCGCCCGCAGGCGGACGGGGCGCCATACTGGAAGGTCTTCTTGCCGGTCCCCTGCTCGACCAGGAAGACACAGCTGTTCTCACCGCCCACGGCATCGGCCACGGTATTGGACAGGGTCTGGCCATCCACGCCCTTGGGCGCCGGTTCGCAGGCGGCCAACAGCAGGGTGACGGCGGCAAGGGGCAGCAGGACGCGCATGGGGAAACCTCCAGATCGGGCAGGCAGATTGCGCGATTGGATCGGGGCCCGAAAGCCCTTTCCCGTCAGCGGGGCCCTTAAGCCGCGCGCTTGATCTCGTTCTGCTCGTCGAGCAGCACCACAACCGGGTTGTAGTTGCGGGCTTCCTCGGCCGGCAGCTGGCCGTAGGTGACGACAATGATCTTGTCGCCCTTCTGGACAAGCCGGGCGGCGGCGCCGTTGACGCCGAACACCTTGGACCCGCGCGGGGCCTCGATGGCGTAGGTGGTGAAACGGGCGCCGTTGGTGATGTTCAGCACATCGACCTGTTCGTTCGGCAGGATGCCCGAAGCATCCAGCAGGTCGCGGTCGATGGCGATGGAGCCCTCATAGTCGAGGTCCGCCTGAGTGACCGTGGCGCGGTGCAGCTTGGACTTCATCATGGTCAGGAGCATGGGGAGAAAAACCTCAGGCCGGTGATCGAGAAGACGGAGCCGCCACACACATTGGGCATCCGGGGAGAGGGCATATAGCGACTCCGGACCCCCTCTTCAATGCAGCGCAATATGAACACTGATCAGATACCGCCCGAACGCCCCCCTTTTCCGGGCTGGCGATCCGCGCAAGGCCAAGCCATCCTTGGACCTCACGCAAGGGGAGGTATCGACCGTGCGCCGCATCATCGCAGCCTTGATTCTAGGCCTGTTTTTCGTCTCTGGCCCGGCTGCCGCCGCGACGCGGATCGATGATCCCAAGGCCTTCATCACCAGGGTCTACGCCGACCTGATGAAGGGCCAGACCGACACCGGCGCGAACATCGACGAGTCCATCGATCCGCCGGGCGACATCTATACCCCCGCGCTGCAGAAAGCCTTCGACGACGAGGACAAGGACAGCAACGGCGAAATCGGCCGCCTGGATTTCTTCTTCTGGGTCAACGGCCAGGACTGGAAGCTCAGCAATGTCGAGGTCACCGAGCGCAGCGTCTGGAAACGGCCCGACCGCAAGGTGGTGGCGGTCGGCTTCAGGAACTTCGATCAGGAGAGCAATCTGCTCTTCTACTTTCAGAAGGTCGGCGGCCGCTGGCTGATTGACGACGTCGAGTCCCTCGACGTCGTCGAGGGCGAGGAAGGTTACGCCTGGGTCCTCTCCCTGATCCTCAAATACGCCCGCGAGGAAGACTAGCCGCTCAGGCCAGCCCCACCTGCCGTCGCAGGAAGCCCGTAAGCTGCCCGTGCTGCGGCGAGCGGCTGCGGAAGGTGCGCGACAGGTTCAGCAGCACGTCGGCGTGGCTCTGGCCCGGATAAAGGTGGCTCTCGACCTCGACGCCGGCCGTCTTCAGCGCCTCGGCCAACCGTTCGGTGTTGCGCGGCCGCACCGTCTTGTCGGCGTCACCGGCCACCAGGAAGGCGGCGGGTGAGCCGGGGCCGGCATAGTCGATGGTCTGATAGATCTTGTCGTCCGGCGCCCCGGCGAAGGTCTTGCTGAGGACCGGCCCGTCGAGGTTTGGGAAGTAGTAGGGCCCGGCCAGGCCGGCGAAGGCCTTGATGCGGCTGCGATCCACCCCGACCGTCTTCAGATAGCGCGGGTCCAGCGCCACCATGGCGGCGTTGTAGGCCCCGGCCGAGTGGCCGACCATGACGATGCGCGAGGGATCGCCACCATGATCCGGCGCATGATCGACGGCCCAGCGCACGGCCGCCGCGACATCCTCGACGAAGCCGGGGAAGGTGACCTCGGGCGTCAGTCGATAGTCAGCGACGATGGTCACAAAGCCCTGGGCGGCCAGCATCTTGCCGGCCCACTGGTACTCCCGGCGCGAGCCGCTGTCCCAGCCGCCGCCGTAGACGAACAATGCCACCGGGGCCCCGGGCTTGCCGTCCGCCGGACCGTAGACATCCAGCTTCTGGCGCGGATTGTCGCCGAAACTGACGTCCTTGATCAGGGTGTTGGCCGCATCGTCCGCCACCACCGCATCCAGGAACCTGGCCGGGGTGCAGGCGGCCAGAAAGGCGCCCGCAAGGCCGATCAGGCCGGTGCGTCGGGTCATCAGGCTCACTTCAATCTCCACGGTGGGAAGCGGCGGTTTTCCCCCGCGCGATAAAGACAGACGCGGTTGCCGGCCGGGTCGGTGGTCCAGGCCTCGCGCCAGAGCCATGTCTGGTCGTCCGGCCCGCTTTCGAAGACCACGCCCTTGTCGATGAGGGCCTCGACCTCTTCGTCCAGCTGTTCGTGCTCGAAATAGACGCTCGCTGCCCCGGGCGTGGCGTCCGGATCCAGGTGCAACGAGAAGGTCGGCGGGTGTTCGCCGTCGCCATCGGGGCATTCGAAGCGGGCGTAGTGCGGGCTTTTTACGATCAGGATCAGGCCGAGCGCCTCGTAGAAGCGGATCGACTCGTCGAGATCGTGGGCGGGGACGGTGACCTGGTTCAGGCGCATGGGCGTTCAGGTAGGTGTTCCAGAGCAGGCGACAAGGGCTCAAATCGCCTTGTAGGCCAGTCGTTCGAGGAGCAGGGGAACAATGATGGTCATGACGCCCCTGGGCGCCTTCGGCCTGATCGCCGTGATGCTGATGCTGATCTTCCACGCGAAGGAGCGGCCGCGTCAGGTTTCCTTCTCCCAGAGGGAGAAGGTGGCCCGAAGGGCCGGATGAGGGGTTACGGCGCCAGACTTCCAGGCGCCTTGCACCCTCACCCTCCCACCCGCTGCGCGGGCGGGCCCCTCCCTCTCCCCACGGGAGAGGGTATCGCGGGCGCGATTGTCCTTGTCAGTCAGGCGTATTTCGCCTATCAGCCTCGCCTTTCCGCGACTGCCGGGCCTAATGGCATGCCTTGGCGGTCCAGTTGCTACCTAAAGAGGACAGGGTTCGCCCTGAGCAAAATGCCGAAACTGAAGACCAAGTCGGGCGCCAAAAAGCGCTTCAAACTGACGGCCACGGGTAAGCTGAAAGCCGGCGTCGCCGGCAAGCGTCACCGCCTGATCAGCCACAATTCCAAGTACATCCGCCAGCAGCGCGGCACGAAAGTCATGAGCTCTTCCGACAAGAAGACCATCATGACCTACCTGCCCTACGGCCTTTAGAAGGGAGCGCTGACACATGGCTCGCGTCAAACGGGGCGTTACCGCCCACGCCAAGCACAAGAAGGTTCTCGAACAAGCCAAAGGCTTCTACGGGCGCCGCAAGAACACCATCCGCACGGCCAAGGCCGCGGTGGACAAGGCCGGACAGTACGCCTACCGCGACCGCAAGGTCCGCAAGCGCAGCTTCCGCAGCCTCTGGATCCAGCGCATCAACGCCGCCGCCCGTCTGGAAGGCTTCACCTACTCGCAGTTTATCCACGGCCTTGACGAGGCCGGGGTCGAGATCGACCGCAAGGTTCTTGCGGACATCGCCGGCCAGGATCCGACCGCGTTCAAGGCCATCGCCGACAAGGTTCGCGCCGCGCTGGCTTGATGGTTCGAGAGCACTGCTCTCCAAGACCTGAAAAGGGCCCTCCGGTGTGAGCCGGGGGGCCTTTTGCTTGCGCGCAATCCCGGAACGAGACGATGTCACTGGAAGAAGAGACCAAACGACTGCAGGAACTGATCGGCGGCCTGACCGTCCTCGAGGCCGTGCGCAGCAAGCCGGGCGGTCTGTTCATCCAGCTTTCCAATCAAACGCGCCTCTTTGTGGACGCCCAGCCGGACGGCACGCTCGAGCTGTCGGTCACCGGCGGCAACGGCTGGCAGGATGAAGCCTGATGCGGCACGAGCAATTCCAAACCCGTCTCATCGCCGGCCCGAAGGGCCTGGTGCTCCTGCCCGTTCCCCTCGACCCGGCGGCGACCTGGGGTGAACGGCCCGCCTGGCATCTGACGGGCACGATCAACGGCATGGCTTATCGCGGTGTGCTTGAAGCCATTGCAGGGGGCTGGGGCCTTCGCCTCGGCCCAGCCTGGCGCCGCGATTGCGGTCTGGCGGCGGGTGATGCGGTCGAGGTCGCGCTGATGCCGGAAGGCCCGCAACGCGACGCACTGGAGCCGGACCTCGCCGCCGCCCTGGAGGCCGAGCCGGCGGCGGCCGCCTTCTTCGACGAGATCGCCCAGTTCTACCGCAAGGGCTACCTGACCTGGATCGACGCCACGAAGAAAAGCCCGGCCAAGCGAGCCGAACGCATCGCGGCGGTCGTGGCGCTGCTCAAGGACAGGCAGAAGGAGCGTCCCCGATGATCCGCTCCATCCTCGGCGCGGCCCTGGCCTGCCTGTTCATCGCCCTTCCCGCCGCCGCCCAGACCCGCAGTGTGGCGGTGACCTTCGACGACCTGCCCTACCAGGCCGCCGAGGCGACCCTGTGCGACCCGAAGGCGGCGATGGCGCTGACGACCGACTTCCTCCGCATGCTCAAGCCGCTGAAGACGCGCGCCACCGCCTTCGTCAACGAAGAGAAGGTCTGTGAGGCGCAGCGCCCGATTCTGCTGCCGAGAATCGAGAACGCCTGGCTGAACGCCGGCATCGACCTCGGCAACCACACCTACAGCCACCTCAACATCCACAACACCATCGTCGAGACCTGGCTTGCCGACGTCGACAAGGGCGAGATCATCACCCGCCCGCTGCTGAAGAAACGCGGCAAGACCCTGCGCTACTTCCGCCATCCCTACCTCTTCCTGGGGGAGACGCCGGAGAAGAAGGCCGCCATGGCCGAGGGGATCGCGGCGCGGGGCTACACGGTCGCTCCCGTGACCATCGACAACAACGACTGGATGTTCGCCGCCGTCTATCGCAAGGCCGAGGCCGCCGGCGACGAGGCGCTCAAGCGCCGCATCGGCGAGGCCTACGTCGCCCACATGACCACCGTGCTGGACTTCTTCGAGCCCTACAGCGCCGAGCTGACCGGCGGCCGCGAACCGGCCCAGGTGCTGCTGCTGCACGCCAACAGCCTGAACCGCGACTGGTATCCGAAGATCCACGCCCTTTACCTGGCGCGCGGCTACCGCTTCGTCAGCCTGGACCAGGCGCTGAAGGACCCGATCTACGCCCGCCCTGACACCTACGTGCGCAAGGCCGGGATTTCCTGGCTGCACCGCTGGACCTTCACTGAAGGCCGCAAGATCCGCTGGGAGCCGGAACCGCCCGAGTGGATCGTGAAGGCGTATGAGGGAGGTGGGAAATGATACGAATAACCTCCCTCCCCGAATGGGGAGGGCAGGCGCGCGTTGCGCGCCGGGTGGGGAAGTGGGTCACCACACTCACCGCGCCATTCTTCCCGGCGCCCGACCTCCAAAGCCGGCGACCGACTGCCCCACCCGACGCGCGTAACCGCGCGTCTGCCCTCCCCATTCGGGGAGGGAGGATGACGAACCGCACCAACCTCGCTAGACGAGCCCAACCATGACCGACCTGACCCAACTCCAGTCCGACCTCACCGCCCAGATCGCCGCCGCGGCCGACGCCGCGTCGCTGGAGGCCATCCGCGTGGCCGCCCTCGGCAAGTCCGGCTCCGTGTCCGCCCTGCTCAAGACCCTCGGCGCCATGTCGCCGGACGAGCGCAAGGAAAAGGGCCCGGCGATCAACCAGCTGCGCGACGCGGTCGCCGCCGCCATCGCCGGGCGCAAGACAGCGCTGGAGACCGCGGAACTCGACGCCCGCCTGGCCCGCGAGAGCCTCGACCTCTCGCTCCCCGCCAGGCCGCGCCGCAAGGGCAGCGTCCACCCGACCATGCAGACCATGGACGAGATGGTCGCCGTCTTCGCCGAGATGGGCTTCGCGGTGGCCGAAGGCCCGGACATCGAGGACGACTTCCACAACTTCACCGCCCTGAACTTCCCGCCCAAGCACCCGGCGCGGGAGATGCACGACACCTTCTTCTTCAACGAAGGTCCGGACGGCGACCGCAAGCTGCTGCGCACCCACACCAGCCCGGTGCAGGTCCGCGCCATGCGCAAGGGCAACACCGCCCCGCCCGCGCCGTGGATCGCCGCCGGCCAGGAGCCGCCGATCCGCATCATCGTGCCCGGCCGCACCTACCGGATGGACTCGGACGCCACCCACACCCCGATGTTCCATCAGATCGAAGGCCTGGTGATCGACAAGGGTATCCACATGGGTCACCTGAAGTGGACGCTTGAGACCTTCATCGCCCGCTTCTTCGAAACGGACGCCGTGACCACCCGCTTCCGCCCGCACCACTTCCCCTTCACCGAACCCTCGGCGGAGATGGACGTCGGCTGCGACCGCAGCGGCGGCGAGGTCAGGATCGGCACGGGCAGCGACTGGCTGGAGATCCTCGGCTGCGGGATGGTGCATCCCAATGTCCTGCGTCACTGCGGCATCGATCCGGACGTCTATTCCGGCTTCGCCTTCGGCATGGGCGTCGATCGCCTTGGCACGCTGAAGTACGGCATGCCCGACCTGCGCGACATGTTCGCCAGCGACACCCGCTGGCTCGCCCACTACGGCTTCTCGGCCTTCCAGGCCCCCAACCTCGTTTCGGGACTGAGCTGATGGCCAAGACCCCCAGGAAAACCGCGGAGACCCCCGTGACCGAGATTTTCGGCCCCCTGCCCATCGGCCTGACCCGCGCCACCGACTTCACGCAGAGCGCCTATACGAACCAGGCGGTGTCGCTGGTCGACCTGCTGCGCGCCCGCATGGTTGATGGCCAGGCGGTAATCCGCAACGTCGCCTTCACCAACTGCCGCATCGAAGGGCCGGGCGTCGTGCTGGTGCTGGGCTGCCATTTCGAAATGAGCGACTTCGGCAACCCGGCCGGCGATATCCGCAACCTGATCCTGCGGCCCGCCTCCCAGACCTCCGTGGTCGGGGCCATCCCGGTCGACGGCTGCACCTTCACCCGCTGCCAGTTCGTCGGCCTCGGCTACACCGGCATGGACGCCTTCCTCGACCAGATCATCGCTCTCGGAACCCCGCAATGACCAACCCGAACGGCGCCTGGACCATCGCCGAGGACCTGACGGTCGACCATTTCTCGAACGTCGCCCTGTCCCTGGTCGACCTCTATCGCGCCCGCCTGAAGATGGGCCAGTCGACCCTGACCGGCATCACCTTCGAGAACTGCCGCATTGAGGGCCCGGCCGTCATGCTGGTGGTCGGCGGCTGCAAGTTCGACGCCGTCGACTTCGGCTTCGCCGGTGGTGATATCCGCACCCTGCTGCTGCGTCCCGTCTCGCCCAACGGCGTGGTCGGCGCCATCCCCGTCCGCGACTGCGCCTTCCACGGCGGCCAGTTGTTCGCCATCGGCTACACCGGCGGCGAA
>JAUMCZ010000101.1:0-7281 GCA_032122215.1 Caulobacter sp. | reverse complement strand
TTTCGAAGTCGATGGCCATGACCGGTGTTTCCTCGATTGATTGTTCTTTTCTTGGTTCAAACAATCGTTCGATACCCTTGCGTGACGCAAGCGGAAACCGCCCGCCCCCTGATTTTGGGCATGCGCGCGCCGCCAGGACGCCGAGAGTGGCGACCTGCCCCAGGAGGTTTCCATGCGTGTCGTTTCCATTGCCGCCGGCTGTGTGGCCCTGCTCGTCGCCGGCGCGGCCTTTGCCCAGGGCGGGCCGATGTCGGTCGGGCTTTCCAGTGACCCGGCCAGCCGTTCGCTGCACTGCGCGGCGGCCATCTATGCGGAGCGATACCTGATCCAGGAAGAGAGCCTTGCCTCGCCCTTCGATCGTTCCGCCCTGGACGCCGGTGGCGTCGCCTGGGCCGAGGAGGCCGCCCGTCGGGCCGGCGCGGCCCCGGGCGCCTTCATCAAGAGTCAGGTGTTCGCCACCGTCATGGAGTCGAAGCTGGACACCGAGGTTCAGCGCCAGGCGCAGGTCAAATGGTGCCTGGCCAAAACACCGCCGGGCTAACGCAGGCGAGACAGGACGAGGTTGCGTCGCTCGACCGGTGAGGCGGGCGGGACATCGATGAGGTCGAAGCCGAGGTCGGTGTAGACCTCGCGGTGCAGGGCGCCGAACCGAAGAGCGTCTTCGAGCGTGATCCGGCGGGCGGCGGTGTTGACGATGGTCGGCAGGCCTTCGACGAAGAAGACGTGGTGGTAGTCGTTGCGCGCGACCTCGGCCGCTGACAGCAACGCCGCGGAGGGCTCGCGGTCGAGGAACCGGGCCAGCGCCAGCGTGCAGACCGGAGAACGGTCGAAGACGACCAGGCCGGCGGGCGCCCTCGCCGCCCGTTGCTGCTGAAGTTCGAGGATGGCGTCAGTGAAGTCCGGCCGCTCCCAGGGGGCGTCGCCCCCATTCGCCTGGGACCAGGCGATGACGTCGGTCGCCGCCTCTTCCACGACGGCCAGCCCGGCGCGCTCAAGACCGCGCAAGAGGACGGTTTTGCCGGAGCCGGGGGCGCCTGTGAGGATGTGGCGCGTCATGTATGGTCTCCGACTGTTGAGTTTGTAGGGATCGGGCGTGGCGAAAGATCTGGAGGGGATTGCGGGGCTTGCGACCTGGTTCGATGACTGGCGGGCGTTCCGCCTGGACCCGACGGGACAGTCGCTCAACCTGCTGCTCGACACCCTCGGACTCGGGCAGGAGCAGGCGTTGACCTATGTCGGCCGGAGCGCGCCCGATCTGGAGACCTTCAAGGCCTGGGTCCTGGAGACGGCCGGGCCGCCTGATCCCCTGCGGGTCGAACGCTATAACGCCGTGGCGACCGGCGCCAGCACCCCGCCGACCGTCGCGGCCTGGCTGGAGCGGATCGACGCCCTGCCCCCGGTGCTCGGCCCCTCCGACCTCGAACACTGGCAACGGGAAGGCTATGTCATTCTCCGCCAGGCCATCACGCCGCACAAGGCGGCGGAAGCTGCCGACTTTGTCTGGCAGGCCGCCGGCGCGGATCCGGCGGCGCCGGAAACCTGGTATGGCCCACGCAACGACGGCATCATGATCCCCCGGTTCCAGCATCCCTCCCTGGAAGCGGCGCGCCGGTCAGACCGGGTCCACAAGGCCTTCGCCCAGCTTTGGGGCACGGCCGATCTGTGGATGATCATCGACCGGGTCAGCTTCAGTCCGCCGGTCTCCGCTAAACGGCCCTTCACAACCACCGGCCTGCATTGGGACGTCAGCCTGGAGCGACCCATCCCGTTCGCGACCCAGGGCATTCTCTACCTGACCGACACCCCGCCCGAGCAGGGAGCCCTGGCGCTGGTCCCCGGCCTGCATAACCGGTTGGATGACTGGCTTGACGGGCTGGGCAAGGCGGACCCGCGCGAGATCGACCTTGGCGCCGAGGCGGTGCGGATCGGGGCCGGCGCGGGCGACCTGATCCTGTGGCGACAGGACCTGCCGCACGGCGCGACCGCGAACCTGGGTGATCGTCCCCGCCTGGCGCAGTACATCAACATGTATCGGGCGGACCTGCGTCGAAATCCGATCTGGCGCTGACCGCCGTCAGCCCATCGGCCGTTCAGCGCCCTCGACACTCGGACACGCCCTGAGCGCGGCAATGAGCGTCGTGATGTGGCGGTTGTCCGTCACGTCCAGGTCGACGTCGACATCGAACACGTCTTCCTGCCGATGCGTCATCTTCAGGCCGACGATATTGCCGCCCGCCTCGCCGATGATGGTGCAGACTTCACCCAGCACGCCGGGCGTATTCAGGATCGTCACCCGCAGCTTGGCCCGGCTGCTGGTGTTGCGCTCGGCTTCCGGGGTCCAGGCGAGATCCCGCCAGCGGTCGCCCTGGTCCTCGTATTGCGCCAGGGCGCGGCAGTCGATGGTGTGGATGTCCACCTCATTGACCCCCTCGCGCATGATGCCGACGATGCGGTCGCCGGGCACGGGGGTGCAGCAGGGCATGAAGTGCAACATCACGCCGGGGGCCAGCCCCGCGCCGCGCACGAAGATGCGGGATTCCTTGCCGTCATCGATGGCGCGCCGGGCGACGGCGGCGGCGCGGTCGGTGTCGTCCATGCCCGGGAAGATCACTTCCAGAACCTGCATCGGAGCGATCCGGCCACGGCCGATGGCGTCGTAGAGGTCGTCGTCCGTCGGAACGTCGAGACGCTCCAACGCCGGACGCAGGGAAACGCCGGTCCGGCTTTTGCCGACCCGCTCGAAGGACTGGAACAGGGCCGCCTTGCCCAGACGCAGAAACTCTTCCTTCTCGGTCTGGCGGATGTGGCGGCGGATGGCGCTGCGGGCTTTGCCGGTGACCGTCAGGCTGCGCCAGTCGGGCGGCACGGCGGGCTTGGCGCCCTTGATGATCTCGACCACGTCGCCGTTGACCAGCGGGGTGCGCAGGGGCTTCAGCTCACCGTTGATCTTGGCGCCGATGGTGCTGTCGCCCACGTCGGTATGGACGGCGTAGGCGAAGTCGAGCGGCATGGCCCCGCGCGGCAGGCTGACCAGCTTGCCCTTGGGCGTAAACGCGAAGGTCTGGTCGAGGAACATCTCCAGCTTGGCGTGCTCGACGAGGTCCTCGGCGTCGCCGCCGTGTTCCAGCACCGCTACCAGTTGGCGCAGGTTGTGGAGCGGGTCGCGGCCGCCCTCGGCTTCCATGTGTTCGGCGTCGAAGCCGTAGGACTGGTTCTTGTAGCGCCAGTGGGCGGCGACGCCGTCCTCGGCCACCCGGTCCATGGCCTCGGTGCGGATCTGCATCTCGATCCGCATGCCCTTGGGGCCGATCACCGTGGTGTGGATCGAGCGGTAGTTGTTGCGCTTGGGCGTCGAGATGAAGTCCTTGAACCGCTCCGGCACACAGGGCCAGGCGCGGTGAATCAGGCCGAGGGCCCGATAGCAGTCGGCCTCGGAGTCGACGATGACGCGGAAGGCGTAGATGTCCGAAAGCTGCGAGAAGCCGACTGACTTCCTCTGCAGTTTGCGCCAGATCGAGAAGGGATGCTTTTCGCGGCCGAAGACGCGGGTGGCGATGCCGTCGGCTTCCAGCAGGCGGGAGACGTCGTTGCTGACCGTCATCACCGCCTTGCCCTGCTCGCCGCGCAGCACTTCCAGGCGGCGGATGATGGCGGTGCGGGCCATCGGGTTGAGCTGTTCGAAGGCCAGCTCCTCCAGCTCCGAACAGATGCGGTGACAGCCGATGTTGCGGGCCAGCGGGGCGTAGATTTCCAGCGTCTCGCGGGCGATGCGCTCGCGCTTGGCCGGCTTCTGGATGAAGTGCAGCGTCCGCATGTTGTGCAGACGGTCGGCCAGCTTCACCAGCAGGACGCGGACGTCCTTGGAGATGGCCAGGATGAACTTGCGCAGGTTCTCCGCCTGGCGGGCGTAGTCGGCGGTCAGTTCCAGCTTGGAGAGCTTGGTGACGCCCTCGACCAGCTCGGCGACCTCGGCCCCGAACAGGTTCTCGATGTCCTGGCGGGTCGCCGAGGTGTCCTCGATGACGTCGTGCAGCAGGGCGGTGATGATCGAGGCGGTGTCGAGCCGGTATTCGGTGAGGATGCCGGCGACTTCGACGGGATGGGCGAAATAGGGATCGCCGCTGGCCCGGGTCTGACTGCCGTGCATACGGACGGCGTAGACGTAGGCCTTGTTGAGCAGACCCTCGTCGGCGTCGGGCTCATAGGCGCGGACGCGCTCGATGAGCTCGTACTGGCGCATGTATTTGGGGCGGGCGGCCACCTTCTGTGCGGCGGTAGGCTGCGGCTTTTCAGGCGTGGTCGATGGGGAGGCGACCTCTTCGGCCGCCTCCAGAATGAGGGGTTCTGAGCCTTCGGGGCTCAGTACCGCTCCTCCTGACCGCCGTCGCGGTCGCTTTGCAGCGCGCGGATCAGTTCCGCTTCGCTCATCTGCATGTGGGTCGGATCCGACAGCAGGGCGACGGTTTCCGCCTCTTCCTCGGCCTCGGTCCGCTCATCGACGCGTTGCAGCGTGGTGATCAGGTGTTCCTTCAGGCCGTCGTTGTCGACGACGTCGTCGGCGATCTCGCGCAGGGCCACGACGGGGTTCTTGTCGTTGTCGCGATCGACCATCAGGGCCGCGCCGGCCGAGATGCCCCGGGCGCGATGGGCGGCCAGCAGGACCAGACCAAAGCGGTTGGGAACTTTCTCGATGCAGTCTTCGACGGTGACGCGGGCCATGGATTCTCTCAGCGGTGCCGGTAGGAACCGGGCTACATAGTGTTTTGCGCGCTATTGTGCAACGCCGCAAGACGGCGGGCGACGGTATTGGCGGGTCCTTCTCCCGCTTGCCGGGAGAAGGTGGCCCTGCGAAGCCTTGGCGTAGCAGGGACGCATGAGGGCAGCGCCGCCTTGTCTCGAAAGTCACGTTCCGGCGCTGCAGTCGCCGCCGCCAACCTTCAAGTGCTGGTGCTGCCCTCATCCGACCCCTTCGGGGCCACCTTCTCCCGGCAAGCGGGAGAAGGAACGGGATCGGCGTCCACGCCGACGCTGGCCTTCGAAGCCAGTGCTTCCGCCGCTTCGCCTGAATCAGGGTGCGTCCAGTGCGGCGCAATATCGGCCAACGGCCCCATCACGAATCGCCGCTGGTGAGCCCGGGGATGCGGAACCTGCACACCGCCCTCCCCGACCACCGACCGGCCATGGGCGATCAGATCCAGGTCCAGCGTGCGCGGTGCGTTCGCCTCATGGCGCACCCGGCCGAAATCCGCCTCGATGGCGTGAAGAGCGGCCAGGGCCTCCGCCACGCCCAACCCCGTCTCGACAATGACAACGCCGTTCGTATAGGCAGGCATCGCCGGATCGGGCCAGGCGGCCGAACGCCACCAGCCGGACCTGGCGACCACGGTCAGGCCGTGGGCGGGAAAGGCTTCAAGCGCCGCCTCCAGCAGGGCCGGAACGTCGGGATAGTCGCCGGGAAGATTACTCCCGAGGGCGACGATCACGGCGTCATCGAACTGAATATTTTTATCCAAGGATTTGAAACCGTGACCTTTTATCCGACCGAAAAGCTCGCCCTGTTCATCGACGGCGCCAATTTCTATTCCCAGGCCAAGGCCCTGGGCTTCGACATCGACTACCGCAAGCTGCTGGACGAGTTCCGCCGGCGCGGGGTGCTGATCCGCGCCTACTACTACACCGCCATCGTCGAGGGCGACGACTACTCGCCGATCAAGCCGCTGGTCGACTGGCTCGACTACAATGGCTTCAGCCTGGTCACCAAGACGGCCCGCAAGTTCACCGACAGCCAGGGCCGCGACCGCTGGCGCGGCGACATGGATGTCGAGATCGCGGTGGGCATGATGGAGATGGCCGAGAAGGCGGATCACCTGGTGCTGTTCAGCGGCGACGGCGATTTCCGGGCCGTCGTCGAGTCCGTCCAGCGCAAGGGCGTGCGGGTCAGCGTCGTCTCGACGGTGAAGAGCCAGCCGCCGATGATCAGCGACGACCTGCGCCGGCAAGCGGATCACTTCATCGACCTCGCCGATCTGGGCGACGTTATCGGCCGCCCCTCGCGGGCGCCGTCCCACCGTGCCGGCGGGGGCGGCTACGACAACCGCACCCGCGCCGAGATCGAGGCCGAGGACGAACTTTAAGGTTCCTCCCCCATCGGGGGGTGAGGCGTACACGCCGAACGATCGCGCGCGAATACGCGCGTGGTGGAGCGGGTCCGCACCGGCGGTGCAGCTTCGAGCAGGTTTACCCGCCAACGCAGGCGATGACCCCCTCCGTCAGCGGCTGCGCCGCTGCCACCTCCCCCGATGGGGGAGGACCTGACGCTGTGCGACTCGCGCTAGATGATCCCATGACCGACAAACTCGTCGACCTCACCTCCCCCGAACCGCCGCGCGACTGTCCGCTCTGCCCGCGCCTGGTCCAGTACCGGCGCGAAAACCAGCGCAAGGAGCCGACCTGGTACAACGGCCCCGCCCCATCGTTCGGCGACTGGAACGGCCGGCTGATGGTCGCAGGTCTCGCCCCCGGCCGCACCGGCGCCAACCGCACGGGCCGGCCCTTCACCGGCGACCATGCCGGCTGGCTACTCTATGACACCCTGAAGAAGACCGGCTTCGCCACCGGGACCTACGAGGCGCGGCCGGACGATACGATCCAGCTCGTCGACTGCATGATCACCAACGCCGTCCGCTGCGCCCCGCCTCTGAACAAGCCGGAGACCTCGGAGGAAAAGGCCTGCCGGCCGTTCTTCGTGAACACCCTGGCGGCGATGCCCAACCTGAAGGTCATCGTCACCCTGGGTGATGTCTCGCGGCGCAGCCTGCTGAGGGCCCTGAACCTCAAGGGTTCGACCGGCGCTCCCGGCCATGGCTCGGAATTCGACGCCGGTCCCTACCGGGTTATCAACAGCTACCACTGCTCACGGCTGAACACGAACACCGGGCGGCTGACGCCGGCCATGTTCGAGGACATCTTCAAGCGTGTGCGCGAACTGATCGACTAGCCGCTGACGGCCTTCAGAAGCCGATCTGTTTCTTGAGCTGCTGTTCCCAGGCGTAGCGCTGTTGCTGGGCGCCGTAGGTTCCCTGGGCGGCGCCGATGGGTGCGGACCAGTTGCCTTGCGCGCCGGTCAGCGCCGAAGTGCTGGCGTTGTACTGCAGCCGTGCGGTCGCCGCGGGCTCCCGCCAAAGGCGGTCGGTCGCCGACTGGATCACAGAGCTGCTGACCCCCACGCGGCGGGCCGTCGGGATCTCTTCCTGACTGGTGATGCCGCAGCGTTCAAAATAG
>JAUMCZ010000100.1:0-6796 GCA_032122215.1 Caulobacter sp. | reverse complement strand
GCGGGGCCGGGGCTCGGGCCGCGAACTCGTCCGCATCGACGGCGATGGTCAGGGTCCCGGCCTCGGCGTCCAGGGTGATGACATCGCCGTCCCGCACCCGGGCCAGCGCCCCGCCGTTCAGGGCTTCGGGCGTCACATGGATGGCCGCCGGCACCTTGCCGGAGGCCCCGGACATGCGGCCGTCGGTGACCAGGGCCACTTTGCGGCCGCGATCCTGCAACACCGACAACGGCGGGGTCAGGCTGTGGAGCTCAGGCATGCCGTTGGCGCGGGGGCCCTGGAAACGGACGACGGCGACACAGTCCCTGTCGAGCTCGCCGCGCTTGAAGGCGGCCAGATAGTCGGCCTGATTGTCGAAGACCACGGCCGGGGCGGTGACGGTGCGGTGCTCGGGCTTGACGGCGCTGACCTTGATGACGGCGCGGCCGAGCGGTCCCCCAAGCAGGCGCAGCCCCCCTTCCCGCTCGAAGGGGTCGGAGGCCGGGCGCAGGACGGTGAGGTCGCCGCTCTCGCGCGCCCCGTCGCGCCAGACGAGGGCGTCGCCTTCCAGAGCCGGCTCCTGGGTGTAGCGAGAGAGGCCGGGGCCGGCGATGGTGCGGACATCCTCGTGCAGCAGGCCGGCGGCCAGGAGTTCGCGGGTGACGAAGGCCAGGCCTCCGGCCGCCTGGAAGTGGTTCACGTCGGCCTGGCCGTTGGGATAGACGCGGGCCATCAGCGGGGTGACGCGGCTGAGCGCGTCCATGTCTTCCAGGGTGAGCTTGATGCCCGCCGCCTGGGCCATGGCCGGCAGGTGCAGGCAGAGGTTGGTCGAGCCGCCCGTAGCCATCAGGCCGACGACGCCGTTGACGATCGCCTTCTCGTCGATGACGTGGCCCATGGCCGTCCAGTCGTCAGATTTGACGCCGATCCGGGCCGCGCGAACGGCGACATGGGCGACCAGGGCCTCGCGAAGGGGCGTGCCGGGGGTGATGAAGGCCGAGCCCGGCAGGTGCAGGCCCATCAGTTCCATCAGCATCTGGTTGGAGTTGGCGGTGCCGTAGAAGGTGCAGGTGCCGGGGCCGTGGTAGCTGGCCTGTTCGGCGGCCAGCAGTTCATCGCGGCCGATCTTGCCCTCGGCGTAGAGGGCGCGGATACGGGCCTTTTCGTTGTTGGGCAGGCCGCTGGTCATCGGGCCGGCCGGCATCAGGATGGTCGGCAGCCAGCCGTAGGCGAGGCCGCCGATGACCAGGCCCGGGACGATCTTGTCGCAGACGCCGAGCATGATGACGGCGTCAAAGGCGTCGTGGCTGAGGGCGACGCCGGTGGCCAGGGCGATGACGTCGCGGGAAAAGAGGCTGAGCTCCATGCCGGGGCGGCCTTGCGTCACGCCGTCGCACATGGCCGGCACGCCGCCGGCGAACTGGGCCGTGGCCCCGGCCTTGCGGGCGGCGGCCTTGATGATCCGGGGGTAGTCCTCCAGCGGCTGATGGGCCGAGAGCATGTCGTTATAGGCCGAGACGATGCCGATGTTGGGGGCCTTCGGGTCCAGCGCCCGCAGACGGTCCTCGCCGGGCGAGGCGGCGAAGGCGTGGGCCCAGTTGGCGCAGGACAGCTTGCCCCGGCCGGGGCCTTCGGCGCGCATGGCCTCGATGCGGGCCAGGTATCGGGCGCGGGACTCGCGGCTGCGCTCGATGATGGTCGCTGTGACTGCGGCGACGGTTGGGTGGAGGGGGGGCTGCATGGCCATGGCTTTCAGGCCGACCAGAGGAGGCGGAGGTCGCCTCGCGCGGCGGCGCGGATCAGGTGGTGGACGGGCTCGTCGGCGTCGCGTTCGAGGATGGCGCGCTTTGACTGGCCCGAGGTCAGGATGAGGATCAGCCCGGCATGGATCAGGGCCGGCAGGGTCAGGGTGACACGATCCTGCGCCGGCGCGGGCTCTCCCGCGGGGGCGTGCAGCACCAGGCGTGCCCCGGCCGGGTCGAGACCCTGCTCCAGCACCGGATTGCCCGGGAACAGCGAGCAGATGTGGCCGTCGGCGCCCATGCCCAGCAGGACGGCGTCGAACGGCTCCAGGGGCGCGACCTTGAGGTCGGCGACCCAGGCGCCGTGGACCGGATCGGTCTCCTCGCCCTTGAGGCAGACGAACCGGGCGGCGGCGGCGCGGCCCTGCAGCAGGCGCTCGCGGACGAGGCGGGCATTGGACTCGGGCGAGGCTGTGTCGACCCAGCGTTCATCCGACAGGGTGATGGCGACGTGGGACCAGTCAAGGTCGGCGTCCTTCAGGCGGTCGTAGACCGGCCCCGGGGTGGAGCCGCCGGTGACGCAGAGGTGGGCCGCGCCGCGTTCGATCAGGGCGGACTGCAGACGCCGGACGATGGCGGCGCAGGCGGCCTCTGCCGCCGCATCGGCGCTTTCGAACAGCTCGATGGCGGGAAGATCAGTCATTCCAGGCGCGGCCCGACCGCTCGATGAGACCCGAGGCGCCCGCCGGGCCCCAGCTGCCGGCCGGATAGGGTTTGGGCTGCACGCCGGCCGCCGCCCAGGCCTCGGCCACCCCGTCGACGAAGCGCCAGGCCTCCTCGACCTCGTCGCGGCGCACGAACAGGGTGGGATCGCCGCGAATGACGTCGAGCAACAGCCGCTCGTAGGCGATGCGTCGCCGGCCGCCCTCCTCGCCGAGCGCCTTGGCCAGGCTCAGGGACAGCGGCAGGGGTTGCAGGCGCATATGCTCGCCGTTGAGGCCCGGTCGCTTGTTCATGATCGTGAGGGAAATGTCCTCGTGCGGCTGGAGTTCAATCACAAGGCGGTTGGCCTGGATGTCGCGGTCGCCGTAGGGGCCGAAGATGGAGTGGGGCACGGCCTTGAACTGGATGACGATTTCGGTCCGTCGCTCGGCCATCCGCTTGCCGGTGCGCAGGTAGAAGGGCACGCCCTTCCAGCGCCAGTTGTCGATCCAGGCGACCAGGGCGACGAAGGTTTCGGTCGTCGACGGCCGGCCGACCTCGGCTTCATAGGAGGCGGCGGGATGGCCTTCGGCCATGCCGGCGACGTACTGGCCACGGACGCTGTCCTTTTCAGCCGCCTCCGGGGTGAAGCGGCGCAGGGAGCGCAGGACCTTGACCTTCTCGTTGCGGACCGCGTCGGCCTCGAGGTCGGACGGCGGCTCCATGGCGACCAGGCAGAGAAGCTGCAGCATATGGTTCTGCAGCATGTCGCGGATGGCGCCGTACTCATCGTAATAGCGCCAGCGGTCGCCGACCTCCTGCGTCTCGGCCACCGTGATCTGCACATGGTCGATGGCCAGGTTGTTCCACAGGGGCTCGAACAGGGCGTTGGCGAAGCGCAGGGCGATGAGGTTCTGGACCGTCTCCTTGCCGAGGTAGTGGTCGATGCGGAAGACCTGGCCCTCCTCGGCGGCCTCGGCGATGACGGCGTTGGTGGCGCGGCTGGACTCGAGGTCGCGGCCGATGGGCTTTTCGAGCACCAGGCGGGTGTTCTCGCTGATCAATCCGGCGTCGCTGAGGGCCTTGGTCACCGGCGCGAACAGGGTCGGCGACAGGGCATAATAGATGACGGTCAGCCCCGCCTTGCCGATGCGGGCCTTGAGGGCCTGGGCGCCCTCCGGCTTGCCGGCGTCGGTGGACAGGTAGTCGAGACGGGCGGACAGGGTCTCCCAGGCGGCGCCGATTCCTTCATGGCCCTCCAGATGGGCGCGGACGTCCTTGCGATAGCTGGCGGCGTCGCCCTCGGCCCGGCCGACGGCGATGATCCGAAGGCCCTCGGGCAACAGGCTGTCCATCTCCAGGTGCAGGAGGGAGGGCAGCAGCATGCGCATCGACAGATCGCCCGCCCCGCCAAGCAGGACCAGAACCGGAGCGGGATCAGCCATGTGGTCTCCTTCGTTTGGCCACGCGCGGCGGCCCGGGATGGTGCGGCGGGCGGCCGTTCCGTTGGCCATACCCGGAATTCAAACTTTCGCGCCGGCCAGAAGCGCCTTCGCGGCCCGATACTAGTACGCGGTCTGGCCGATCCAGTTGCCTGGCGGACTGTAGCGGCAGACCAGCACCTCCTCGTCGGCGGTGCGGGCGGTGGCGCAGCCGACCTCTGTCGTCGAGCGCCAGACCATCTGGGTGTAGTGCCCCACCGGCTTGCCTTTTTTCGCGACCCCGGTGAACACCCCGTGGCGATAGTCGGCCTGTTCCCCGGCCCAGGCGCCGACCATGGCCTCTATCGAGAAGGCGTTCGCCGTCCCCATCCAGAGGTTTTCGCCCTGCCGGCGCTGGTCTTCGTGCTGCAGCCGGCCCTTGCGGGCGAGGGTGTCGGCCCAGGCCCTGGCGTCGTCGGCCAGACGGCTGCTCCAGGTGAGCGGCGGGGCGCCGACCTGCGCCCGCAGGCTGTTGTGGGCGGCCAGGACGCGGGTCTGGAAGTCATCCCGGCCGACGGCCGGGGTGGCGAGGAGCGGCAGCAGGACGGCAAGACAGCGGACGGGAGCGGCGATCATCGGGGGGCGGGCGGCCTTATCGAAGCGGGTTACCAGTATAGCATTGGCATGGTGGGTGCATTTGACGTCTGCGTGCGCCGCAAAAGTGGGCCGCGCGCATGGCAAGGCGGGCCTGCAAAGGGGGCCGGGGGCGGCGGGGGTGGGGCGAACCGGTGGGGCGCCGACGGGCCGGCGGTGGGGGCCTGGCGGGCAAGACCCGGCGACCGGGTGGCGCAGGCGCGGGGGCCTTGCGCGGCCGGACCATGGGATAATGGTTTCGCCGCTTCGATAAGGAGACCCCGCCATGACTCTGCCCGCCCTGAACCGGTTGACCCCGCGCCAACGCCGCTTCGTCGAGGAGTTCCTGGTCGACCGCTGCGCTGCGGCCGCCGCCCGGCGGGCCGGCTACAGCGCCGCCAGCGCCAAGTGGGCGGGGCGCGACCTGATGCGCCATCCAAAGGTGCGGCAGGCGTTGCAGGTCATACGCCATGCCCCGTTCGACGCCGTGCCGGACAAGGCGGCCGTGCAGCGGGAGCTGTCGCACCTGGCCTTCGCCAATCTGCTCGACTACGTGGTCATCGACGGCGCCGGCGAGCTGGACCTCGACCTGTCGCGGCTGGACCGGACCAAGGCGGCGGCGGTCAAGGAACTGATCATCGACCAGACGACCGACCCCCGCACCGGCGTGGTGCGCAAGCGGGTGCGCTTCAAGCTGGCCGACAAGCAGGCGGCCCTCACCCGGATGATGGCCCAGGCGCCGGACTCGCAGGCGGACCGGGCGCGATGGATGGCGGCCGGACGGGCGGAGGTGTTCGCGATGGACGAGATCGTGCTGGGGAACCGGCGGGAGGCGTGGCGGCGGGGGTTGAGGGATTGAGGGGGCGGCATGGGGCAGAGACCATGTTGGCATTCCCTTCGCGACCGAACGACACAGGCGGGCGAAGTGATAACCGGGCGGCGGCGGAAAGAAATTGCGGCGACGGTGAAGCTTCCTTCCAGAAGATCGACTGCCGTGACCGCCATTGGAGCGGTCGCGAGTGCTCAATTGAATGCACCATCGCCGCATTGCCGAGACTCCGCAGACGTGGCTCGGACCCGGTAATCTGAACCCTGCTCTGGGAGCTAACGGAGAGCCCGCGCACCTACCGCTCGCGCAGCGCCCTGGCGCGCTCGGAGTGACACCGCCACAGCGCCGTCCAGCGTGAGCTGGATTTGCGCGAGAAGGCTGGCCGCCGTTATGGGCTTGCCGAGGTGCGCGTCCGCTCCAGCGGTGGTTGACTGGACCAGGTGCTCGGACATCGCGTTGGCGCTGAGCATCATAATGGGCGTGCGTGGCGCGCCTCTCTCGGCCTCCAGGGCGCGGATGGCCCGCGTGGCGGCGAGGCCGTCCATGCCTGGCATCTGCATGTCCATGAGCACCAGGTCGAACGGGTTGTCCGCAAACGCGGCGACCGCCTGCCGGCCGTCGTCCACGGTGACGAGATCGGCGACGCCCGTGAGGATGAGCTGGACCACGCGTTGGTTCGTGGGGTGGTCCTCGGCCAGCAGAATGCGTAAGGGACGGCCGTCCAGGCGGACCGGCTCAGGCAGCGCGGCGAGGTTGCGGTCATGACAGAGGTCCTGGGCCTCCACGCGCGGCAGCCGCAAGGAAACGGTGAAGCGACTGCCCACCCCCGGTTCCGAAACGGCCGAGATCTCACCGCCCATCAGGGTCGTCAGCGACCGGCAGATGGACAGACCCAGGCCGGTCCCACCAAAGCGACGACTGATACTGTCGTCCGCCTGGCTGAAGCGGTCGAACAGCCGCTCGGCCTGCTCGGCCCCGAATCCGACCCCCGTGTCTTCGACGACCAGGGTGAGGTGAGCAAACTCCGCTTCGTCCCGCAGGCTTATGTGCATGGTGACACGACCGGCCGGCGTGAACTTGATGGCATTTGACAGCAGGTTGCTGACGATCTGTCCGATCCGCGCGCCATCACCGACATGCCGGTTTCGCGCTTCCCCGTCTCGCGCCTCAATGTCGCGGGCAACGTGAAACGCAAGGCCGTTGTCTTCCGCGCGGCGGCGCATGACTTCGATGCACGGACGAAGCGCCTCATCCAGGTCAAACGGTCGATTCTCCACCTGCAACTCGCCGGCCTCGATCTTCGACACGTCGAGCACATCGGACACCACCCGCTCGAGCACGAGGCCTGAGTCACGGACCAGACCGACCATTTCCATCTGCTCAGGGCTCAAAGGCGTTCGGGACAGCGCGTCAACGATCCCGATGACGCCGTTGAGCGGCGTCCGGATTTCGTGGCTCATGTTTGCCAGGAAGTCGGACTTCGCCCGGTT
>JAUMCZ010000099.1:0-34904 GCA_032122215.1 Caulobacter sp. | reverse complement strand
CCCGACAGCACGACCAGCATCATCAGCGCATAGGCCAGAGTATGGATGTTCCAGCCGAACTGCAGGCCGGTGTGCAGGGTGGCGATCGTGATCAGGGCCAGGCCCAGGTAGACATGGGCCGAGACCCAGGCCTTCAGCGACCAGTCGCCCTTGGTGATCACCCGCTTGCGGATGCCCAGCGCCGTCAGCCAGACGATCAGCAGGGCGGCGATAGTCCCCAGCGTATAGCCATACCAGCTGCCGCCGTTGGGCCGGGGATGCACATCGGCCAGCACATACCCGGCCGCCGCGGCGATGGAGAGCGCCAACCCGATCCAGGCCCAGCGGTAGCCGGCATGGCGCAGGAAGCCGACATGGACCTGGGCGTTCGATCGCTTTCCCTTGCGCGGGGCTTTCGCCATCAGCCTTCGCCCCGCACGCGCGTCACGGTCAGAAAGTCTTCCGGCGACACCCGGATCGCCGCCCCGGTCGGGCAGGCGCGAACGCAGGCCGGCCCGCCGTCGATGCCGGCGCACATGTCGCATTTGATGGCGACCTTGGGCTTTTCGCCGTGCTTCTTCTTGGCCTTGGTCTTCCACTCGATATCGGGCTCGCCGGGCCCTGGACCGGCTCCGAACAGGAACCAGCTCAAGAGGCCCGGCTTCTGCGGCGGCGGACTGTCCATGCGGATCACGCCATAGGGGCAGTTGCGCTGGCAGTTGCCGCAGCCGATGCAGGTCTCGTCGATGAACACCTCGCCGTCTGCCCCGCGCCGGATGGCGTTCGGCGGGCAGTCGGTCATGCAGTAGGGGTGCTCGCAGTGCCGGCAGCTGGTCGGTACGTGGAGGTTGGCGTAGGTGCGGCCGGCCTCGCGGTCGAGGCGCGACAGCCCGTCATGGACGTCGGCGCAGGCCTTCTCGCAGTTGTCGCAGCCGACGCAGAGGGTCTCGTCGATCAGCAACACGTCGGTCGCTTCGCCGATGCCCTGGTCGACGAGGAAGTCGGCCACCGAGCTGTAGAGATCGACGACGCCGCTGAAGCGGTCCTTCTGTTCCTCGATGTAGCTGTTGATCTGCTTGCGGGTGCGCATGTCCTCCCGCATCTTGGCTTCGAGCTCGGGCTTGCGCGCCAGCAGCCGCCGGAACAGGTCGCCGTCCAGCCGCACGACCTCCGAACGGATTGCCGCCCGCACCGTCGCCCCTCGCCGGCCGCCGTCGATCAACGCCATCTCGCCGACGTAGCTGCCCGCCGGCACATAGTTGAGGAACACCGTCTTGCCGCCGATCTCCTTTTCGATGGTCATCGAGCCGGAGCGGATGATGAAGACGTCGTAGCCCTCCTCGCCCTCATTGATAATGGATTGCTCGGCCTTGACCTGGATCAGCTCGGCGCTGGTCAGCACCTCGGCGATATCTTCCTTGGTCAGGCCTGAGCCGAAGATCTGCAGCACCTGGCGTTCGGTGGTGATGCGGTTGACCGTATCCCGCGCCTCCTTGTTCTGGGCCATCAGCCGCAGCGAGGCGGTGCGCGGCATCTCCAGCAGGATGCAGGGTTCGGCCGCCCGGATGGTCGCCCCGCGCCGGCGCCCGGAGATCAGGCCGACCTCGCCGAAGATCGAGCCCTGGCCGATGGGCACGGTCTCGCGCCGGTTCTTCGGATTGACCTCGACCTTCACCGATCCGGCGGCGATGCCGAACATCGAGCTGCCGATGGAATTGCGCTGGAAGATGATCTCGTCGGGCGCGCAGACCCGCACCGAGCTGTCGAGCAGGAACTCCCGCATCTGCAGGGTCGACAGGCCGCGCAGGATTTCGATCCGGGTGCGCAGGAACTCCAGCCACTCGGCCACCGACTGCCCCCCGGGCAGGGCCGACAGCTTGGCCTCGAGGATCGGCTCATCGGCGGGTTTGAGGCCCAGGTTGCCGGTGATGAACTCGATGACGTCGTAGCCCTGGTTCATGCAGTGCTTGATCAGCGGATAGCCGGCCAGGGCCCCGATGACGTAGATGCCTGGAACGGTGGTCTCGAAGGTCGGTGACAGCCGGGGGAAGGCCTCGCGGTCAGCGCCCGTGAAAGCCACCCCCATGGCCTCGACGAACTTGCGCGGCGGGGCCGAGCCCATGCGGGCGATGACCCGGTCGCAGCGGATCGACTGCTGGCCCTCCGGCGTGTCGATGGTGATGAAGCCCGGGTCGACCCTTGCCGGCGTTGAGCCGGCCAGGATCGTGATCCGCCCCGCCGCCGCGGCATCGGTCAGGGCCTTGACGTTGGCCTCCTTGGCCCGGGCGAAGTCCATCGACTTGTTGAGCAGGGTGACGACGTTGCCCTGGGCCGCATCGGCGATCAGGCCGAGCGCATTCTCGATGCCGGCGTCACCGCCGCCGACCACCGTGATATGCTCGTCGACGTATTCGGTGGGGTCATCGAGGCTGTACTGGATGTGCTTCAGGTCGCTGCCCGGCACGGTCATGACGTTGGGGTTGCCCTGGGTGCCGATGGCCAGCACCACGGTCTCGGCCTTCAGAACCCGGCCGTCGGTCAGGGTGATGGTGAATTCGCCCTTGGCGCCGGTGACCGAAGCGGCCTCCGCCCGGTAGGCGACGTTGACCTGGTGGCCGGCGGTCTCGCTGTTCCAGCGGTCGAGGATGGTCTCGCGCTTGCCGGCCTCGAAGCCGATGTCCGAGCGCAGAACGAGCTGCGTCGGGGTGGCCATGATGTGCTTGCCGCGCTGATAGCGGAAGATGGTGTCGGACAGGCGGTCGGTCTTCTCCAGCAGGACGTGACTCATCCCCCGGCTGGCGGCGCGCGCGGCGGCGCTGAGGCCGGCCGGGCCCGAGCCCAGGATGGCGACCTTGTAGACTCCCTCCATGCCCCTGCCCCAAGCCTGACAAAGTGACCAGGCGACCATTCGGCGACCCCGGTTCGCCGACCCCTGCCTTTACCAGTATCCTGATAACCGGCTAACGTATATCGCGTGAATGGGGAGCGTGGCGGGGGATCATGAGCGCCGAAATCGGCCAGTTCGCCCTGATCCTCGCCTTCGTGCTGGCGCTGGTTCAGTCGGTGGTGACGATGTGGGGCGCGCATCGTCGCGATGACGCCCTGATGGGGTTGGGCCGTATGGCCACCCTGCTGCAGCTTCTGTTCGTGGTCATCGCCTTCGGGGCCATCGCCTGGGGCTATGCGACGCTCGACTTCTCGGTCGAACTTGTGGCCAGGCACAGCCACACGACCCAGCCGCTGGCTTACCGCCTGGCCGCCACCTGGGGCAGCCATGAGGGCTCGATGGTGCTGTGGATCCTGATCCTGGCGCTGCACGGCGGGGCGCTCGCCGTCTTCGGCCGCACCCTGCGGGCGACCTTCCTCGCCCGCGTGCTCGGCGTGCAGGGCCTGCTCGGCGCCGCCTTCCTGGGCTTTTCGCTGTTTACCTCCAACCCGTTCACCCGGCTCTTCCCGGCCCCCGTCGAAGGGACCGAACTCAATCCCCTGCTGCAGGACCCCGGCCTGATCAGCCATCCGCCGCTGCTCTACCTCGGCTACGTCGGCTTCAGCGTCGCCTTCGCCTTCGCCGTCGCCGCCCTGATCGAGGGGCGGGTCGATGCCGCCTGGGCGAGGTGGGTGCGGCCGTGGGTCCTCTTCGCCTGGACGGCCCTGACCCTCGGCATCGCGCTCGGCAGCCACTGGGCCTACTATGAGCTCGGCTGGGGCGGCTGGTGGTTCTGGGACCCGGTCGAGAACGCCTCGCTGATGCCCTGGCTGATGGGCACGGCCCTGCTGCACAGCGCCTTGGTGCTGGAAAAGCGCGGCGCCCTGATCAGCTGGACCCTGCTGCTCTCCATCCTGACTTTCTCCCTGAGCCTGATCGGCACCTTCCTGGTCCGCTCGGGAATCCTCAACAGCGTCCACGCCTTCGCCGTCGACAGCGCCCGCGGGGCCTATGTCCTGGCCTTCTGCGTCCTGGCCACCGGCACGGCCCTGGGCCTCTACGCCTGGCGGGCTCCGGCCATGCGCACCGGCGCCCTGTTCGGTCCCATCTCCAAGGAGGCGGGGATCACGCTCAACAATCTGGTGCTGGTGGTGGCCACGGCGACCGTCTTCCTCGGCACCTTCTATCCGCTCCTCTATCCCCTGATCGCGGGCGGCGCGACGATCACGGTGGGGCCGCCCTTCTTCAACCTGATCTTCGTGCCGCTGTTCGCCATCCTGCTGACTCTCGTCGGCTTTGGCCCGCTGCTGCACTGGAAGCGGGATCAGGTGAAGGCCATCCTCATCCGCCTGCGCTGGCCGCTCGGCCTGTTCGTCATCGCCCTGCTGGCCGGGACGTTCGCTTTCGGTCTGGCCAAGACCCTGGCCGCCTTCGGCATCGCGCTCGGCGTCTGGCTGATCGCCGCCGGCGGCCTGCTGCTCGGCCGCCGCTGGGGTCTGGGGTCAAAGACCGCCGCCGCCAGCTGGACGCTGATCCGCACGACCCCGGTCGCGGTCTGGGCGGTCGCGCTGGCTCATGCCGGGCTGGGCGTCACCTGCATCGGTGTCACCGCCATGGGCGGCTTTGAGGCCAGCAAGGTGATGCGCATGGGGCCCGGCGACCAGGTCGAGTTCGCCGGCCGCACCGTCATCCTCGAGAGCCTGGGTCAGGTCGTCGGCCCCAACTACCAGGCCGACCAGGGCGTCTTCCGCATCATCGGCGGAAGAGGCCCGAGACAGCTGATCTCCGAGCGCCGCCTCTATCCCTCCAGCCAGACCCAGACCATCGAGGCGGCCATCGGGCCCTCACTGGTCGGCAACCTCTACATCTCCGTCGGCGAGCGGGACGAGGCCGGCAAGGCCGTCGTCCGCCTGTGGAACCACCCCTTCGTCGGCTGGATCTGGGGCGGCTCGATCCTGATGGCGCTTGGCGGTCTGGTCTCGCTCAGCGACCGCCGCCTGCGGCTCGGCGCCCCCCAGTCTTCCAGGAAGCGGGCGTCCCGCAAGACCGCGGAGGCCGCCGCATGAGGCGCCTGGCTTTCATCGTCCCGGTCGTTGTCTTCCTGGGCATCGCCGCCGTCATGGCCATCGGTCTCGGCCGCGATCCGAAGATCCTGCCCTCCATGCTGATCGGGAAGCCGTTGCCGGCCTTCAATCTGCCCGACGTGCGCACAGGCTCTGGCGGCCGGGGCCTCGCGACCAGCGACTTTCAGGGCAAGCCCGGCCTGATCAACATCTTCGCCAGCTGGTGCGTCTCCTGCCGTATCGAGCACCCCTTCCTGATGCGGCTGAAGGCCGAGGGCGTCTCGATCCACGGCCTGAACTGGAAGGACAAGGGCGACGCCGGGGCTCGCTGGCTGACCCAGTTCGGCGACCCCTACGACCGCGTCGGCTATGATCCGACGGGCCGCACCGGCATCAATCTGGGCGTCACTGGCGCGCCGGAGACCTTCGTCATCGATAAGAAGGGCGTGGTCCGCTACCGCCACGTCGGCCCCGTCGATCCTGAAACCTGGACCGGCACGTTGAAACCCCTGCTCGACAAGCTGGAGGCGGAATCGTGAGGACCGCTACATCCAAACCCCTCTCCCGGAGGGAGAGGGAGGGTGAGGGGTTGCGCTGCCTGAAGGCTTTCACAGCGAACCTTGACCCGTCCCTAACCCCTCATCCCACCACCGCTACGCGGCGGGTCCCCCCTTCTCCCTCTGGGATAAGGAAAAGCATCGCCATCGCCCTTTCCCTGCTCCTCACGATCAGCGTCGCCGGTCCAGCGTTCGCCGTCCTGCCCGAAGAGCAGCTCAAGGACCCGGTCCTCGAGGCCCGCGCCCGGCACCTGTCCAAAGAACTGCGCTGTGTCGTCTGCCAGAACCAGACCATTGACGACTCCGATGCGCCCCTGGCCGCCGATCTGCGCGCCATCCTGCGCGAGCGGCTGACGGCCGGCGACACCGACGAGCAGGCCAAGGCCTATCTCGTCCAGCGCTACGGCGACTTCGTGCTGCTCAAACCGCCGATCAATCCCGCCACCCTGTTCCTGTGGTTCGGCCCGGCCCTGCTGCTGCTCGGCGGCGCCTTCGGGGTCTGGCGCTACTGGCGCGGACGGTCGGTCGCGCCCCCCGCCCCCCTCGACCCGGAAGAACAGGCCCGGCTCAAAGCCCTGCTGAGTGAGACGTCATGATTCTCTGGATGGTCCTCACCCTGCTGGTCGCCCTGGCCGTTGTCGGCCTCGTCATCCCCCTGGCCCGGCCGCGCAAGGCGGTCGACGCCGCCGCCACCCCGACCGGCATCCTCGCCGACCAGCTGAGCGAGCTCGACGCCCAGGCGGCCGCTGGAACCGTCACCGCCGACGAGGCGGCCCGGCTCAAGCTGGAGATCGAGCGGCGCATGCTGGCCGAGGCCAAGGGCCCCGACGCCCCCGCGCGGCCGCTGAGCGAAAAGTCCCTGCTGCGGCTCGCCTTCGGCCTGGCCGTCGTCGTCGCCATCGGGGCCACTGGTCTCTATGCGGTGATGGGCAAGCCCGAAATCGCCTCCGCCAACGCCGCCGCCGCCAAGGCGCCCGACGGTGCGGCCGCGCCGCCGTCCGACCATCCGGGCGGCGATATCCCCGCCATGATCGCCCAGCTGCAGGCCCAGGTCGCCCGCAATCCGAACGACGCCGAAGGCTGGCGCATGCTCGGCTGGTCCTACTTCCAGACCGGCCAGTTCAGCGAGTCGGCGGAGGCCTACGACAAGGCGGCGACCAACGCGCCGAACAACCCCGAACACCGCTCGGCCCAGGGCGAGTCCCTGGTCCAGGCCGCCGGCGGCCAGATGACCCCGGCCGCCTCCGCCGCCTTCCGGCAAGCCCTCAAGCTCGATCCGAACGATCCCCGCGCCCGCTACTTCCTGGCCGTCGAGAAGGACCAGGCCGGCGACCAGGACGGGGCCATGGCCGACTGGATCGCCCTGATCAATGCCGCCCCCCAGGGCGCGCCCTGGGTCGGCGAGGTCCGCCGCTTCGTCGAGGACCTGGCCCGCGAACGCGGGGTGGACCTGACCGGCAAGCTGAAGTCCGTGAGCGGCGGCGCCGCTCCGCGCGGCCCCAGCGCTGACGACATCGCGGCGGCGCAGAAGATGACCCCCGACGACCAGCAGCAGATGATCCGCGGCATGGTCGAGGGCCTAGAAGGCCGTCTCCAGGAACAGCCCCGAGACGCCGAGGGCTGGATCCGCCTGATGCGGGCGCGGATGGTTCTGGGCGAACCGGCGGCGGCGTCCCGAGCCCTCAAGCAGGGCAGGGCGGCCTTCGCCGACTCACCTGCTGAGCAGGCGCGGATCAGCGAGGCGGCGAAGGGACTGAAGGTGCCGGGGGCGTAGAGAAGCGCCCGCGAACCAGCTAGACTAAGCCCCATGAGCGCCGCCCAGCCCCTGCACCCGAACACCGACTCGGACCTCGCCAATCTCGGCCTGCCCGGCTGGATCTATCACGACGCTGATTTCTTCGAGGCGGAGAAGGCGGCGGTGTTCCGCACCTCCTGGCAGATCGTCTGTCACCTGTCGGACATCCCGCAAGCCGGCGACTTCCACACCCTCGACTTCCTCGGCGAAAGTCTGGTCGTGGTGCGCGGCGACGACGACAAGGTTCGCGCCTTCCACAACGTCTGCCGCCACCGCGCCTCGCGGGTGGTCGATGGGCCGAGCGGCAACTGCGGGGTGCGGATGACCTGCCCCTACCACGCCTGGAGCTACGACCTGCGCGGCCGGCTGGCCGGGGTGCCGCATGCCAGGGCCTTCGGCGACTTCGACCGGGCGGCCCACAACCTCGTCTCCGTCGAGCACGAGATCTGCCTGGGCTTCGTCTTCGTGCGGCTGGAGGGTGGCCTGCCGACCGTGCGCGAGATGCTCGGCGACTACTATTTCGAGCTCGAACACTATCGCATGGACGAGCTGCAGCCGCTTGGCCGGGTGACGATGCGCGAGCGGGACGTCAACTGGAAGAACGTCTCCGACAACTATTCCGACAGCCTGCACATCACCGTCGCCCACCCGGGCCTGACCCGGCTGTTCGGCGTCGGCTACGGGCTGGAGGCCGGGCCCTGGTGCGACAAGATGTGGGGCGCCCTGCGCTCCAGCCCGTCGGACAGCTGGTCCGAGCGCGCCTACCAGCGCTTCCTGCCCGACGTCGATCACCTGCCGGCCGATCGCAAGCGGCTGTGGACCTATTTCAAGCTCTGGCCGAACGTCGCCTTCGACGTTTATCCCGACCAGATCGACTTCATGCAGTTCCTGCCCGTCTCGCCGACGAAGACGCTGCTGCGCGAGATCGCCTATGTCCTGCCCGACGAGCGGCGGGAGATGAAGGCGGCTCGCTACCTCAATTGGCGGATAAACCGGCTGGTCAACATCGAGGACAAGGCGTTGATCGAGCGGGTCCAGGCCGGCATGGCCTCGTCCAGCTACGCCATGGGCCCGCTCAGCGAGAACGAGGTGGCGCTGAAGAGCTTCGCCCGGCGGATGCGGACACTGATCCCGCAGGCGGCGCTAGGCTCGCCGCCGGCGAAGGGCTGGGCGAAGTAGGAGGCGATCTCAGAACGCTCCGCGCCGGATCACCAGGTTCCGGATCTCCGTCATATCCTCCATGGCGAACCGCACGCCTTCGCGCCCCAGCCCCGAGTCCTTCACCCCGCCGTAGGGCATGTTGTCGACCCGGTAGCTCGGCACGTCGTTGATCAGCACCCCGCCGACCTCCAGCTCGTCCCAGGCCGCCATCGCCTTGTGAATGTCGCGGCTGAACACCCCGGCCTGCAGCCCGAACCGGCTGTCGTTGACCTCGGCCAGCGCCGCCCGGAAGTCGCTGAACTTCGACAGGATGGCCACCGGCCCGAAGGCCTCCTCGTCGCGCAGCTTCTGGCCGCGCGGCACGTCTTCCAGCAGGGTCGCTTCCAGCATCGCCCCGTCGCGCTTGCCGCCGCATAGCAGGGTCGCGCCGGCCGCCACCGCATCCTCGATCCAGTCCTTCAGCCGCCGCGCCTCGCCGACATCGATCATCGGCCCGATGAAGGTCTCTTCCGTGCGCGGATCGCCCATCACCAGGGCCTTCGTCTTCTTCACCAGCGCCCGCTTGAAGGCGTCGTAGACGGCTTCGTGCACGATGATCCGCTGCACCCCGATGCAGCTCTGGCCCGACTGGTAGAAGGCCCCGAAGACGATCCGCTCGACCGCGTCATCCAGGTCAGTGTCGGCATCGACGATCACGGCCGCGTTGCCGCCCAGCTCCAGGACCACCTTCTTCTTGCCGGCCTTCGCCTTAAGCGCCCAACCGACCTCGGGGGAGCCGGTGAACGACAGCAGCTTCAGCCGCTCGTCGGTGGTGAACAGATCCGAGCCGTCCCGCGTCGCCGGCAGGATGGAGAAGGCCCCCTTGGGCAGGTCGGTCTCGGCCAGCACCTCGCCGATGATCAGCGCGCCCAGCGGCGTGCGGCTGGCCGGTTTCATCACGAACGGACAGCCCACCGCCAATGCCGGGGCAATCTTGTGGGCCGCCAGGTTGAGCGGGAAGTTGAAGGGGGAGATGAAGCTGCAGGGCCCGATCGGAACCCGCTTCCACATCCCCTGATAGCCGCGGGCCCGTGCCGAGATATCCAGCGGCTGAACCTCGCCGCCCAGCCGCACGCTCTCCTCGGCGGCGATGCGGAAGGTGTCGATCAGGCGGGCGACCTCGCCCCGGCTGTCACGGATCGGCTTGCCGGCCTCGATGCAAAGGGCCTCGGCCAGCTCGTCCTGCCGCTCGCTGAAGCGCTTGACGCAATGGGCCAGCACGGCCTGGCGCTCATAGGCCGCCATGCGGGCCATCGGCCCGGCGGCCTCCACGGCGGCGGCGATGGCCTTGTCGATCAGCTCAGGCGTCGCCAGCGCTACCCGGGTCGCCACCTTGCCGCTGTACTTGTCGGTGACCTCGAGGTCCTGGTTGGGACTGACCGCCTCATTGGCCAGATAGAGCGGGTAGGCGTCCTTCAGCGGCATGGCGCATCCTCAAAGCAAACACGGCGGCCAAACGCTTAAGCCTGGCCGCCGGTTCGAAGAAGGAAGAAACGCCTTAGATCAGGGCTGGCCGACGCCCAGAGCCAGCAGCGTCTCGCTGGTCACCCCGGCCGACAGTCGCCGGTCGGTCTGGAAGCGGTTCAGCGCCGTCTGGGTGCGGTTGTTGAACACCCCGTCGCGCGGACCGGTGTAGTAGCCGCGAAGGCCCAGGGCCGATTGCATGTCCCGCACCAGTTGCGGGGTCACCCGCACCTGCTGGGGGCCGCTTTCGACGTAGGGACGCGGGCCCGAGGTCGGCGAGCCGTACATGCCGCCCGGCGCCGATGGCCCGGTGCAGCTGTCGACGCAATCCTTGCCGTAGCCACCGCCCTGCGGCGGCGGACGCGGCGGCGGCGGCGGGGCCGTGTAGCTGGTCTTGTCGGCGCAGATGACTTCACGCCACTGGAAGCTGGTGTCCGTCACCATCCGCGACTTGGTCACCGTCTTGTAGGTGGCCGGGATCGTGTAGGTCTCGACCCGCTCCTTGGTGATCACGACGCGCACGCGGACCGAGCGGTACTCGGCCGGGATGACGCGCTTTTCAACGCGGGCTTCCTGGTCGATGACCTGGCGGGTGACAACCTGGGTTTCGGCCGGCACCTGGATCTGCACCGTGCGTTCCGGGGTGCGCAGCACCTTGCGGGTGACGGTGGAGTATTCTGCCGGCACTTCGACCAGGCAGAGCACTTCGCCGGTCGACAGCACCTTGTAGTGGTTGGGATCGCTCGGCCGCTGGTCCTTCGGCACGCCGCGGCGCCACTCGTAGTGGGCCTCGCGGACCATGACCCGCTCGGTGATGGTCTCATAGACAGCCGCAACAGTCTCGGTGCGGACCGACGCCTGCTTGAGGATCACCGTCTCGGTCACCGTGCGATAGGTGGCCGGCATGGTGATGTACTCGACCCGCTCCTCGCGGACGAGAACCTGCTGCAGCTCTTCACCATAGACGGCGGGGATCACCCGGGTCTCGGTGCGGGCCGGCGAGTCGACGATCTGTTCGGTGTAGCTCTCGTAGGACGGCGGGATCAGCACCTTCTCGTAGCACTTGCCCGGCACGGCGTTCGGCGGGAAGTCGCTCCCCGGCCCTCCGGCCATGGCGCTGCCTGCGGAAAGCGCCAGCAGCGTCGCGCCCAGCGCCACACCGCCCAAAAGTTTCGACCTACCCATTTTGGCTCTACCCCTTGTCCTAGCCCTGATTAACCATAGTCGCGCTGAGATTTCCGCCAAGAGGAAACAGCGTTATTCCCGCGTCGGGCGAGGCGAATACATTTTTTATCGCGCGGAGGACGTGGCTCGGTATCGATTGGTCGCCCGTGAGGAGAACTCGCACCCGAACCGGGCGAGTACTTAGTGCCCAATTCAGGCGCCTTGCTCCATCCACGTCAGCTCGGCGTCGACGATGACCGACAGCAGGGTGGTGGCCGTGGTCGTTCCCCGACCCTCCAGAGGCGTCACGGTGATGCGCAGGGTTCGGCTCTTGCGGGCCGTTCCGTTCCAGGCCGGGTCCAGGTTGATGCGCAACCCCTGGCGGGACTCGCAGGCCCCCGACGGCACCAGGAACAGGGCGTCCTGATAGACCTCCTGGCCGTCCGCCAGGGCGCTGATGCGGATCACCGACGCCGCGTCCGGGTCGGGCTTGACCTCGATATAGCCCGTGGCCGCCGCCTTGCCGGGTTCCATGGCCTCGTCCGGCACGGTGACCAGCGCCGTCTGCGGCGTCAGGATATCGCCGGCCAGGTTGATCGTCCTGAACTGCACCTGCCGCATCGGCGGGGCGAGGAAGACGATCGGCGGGGTCATGTCGAAGGGATAGTCGTAGCCGAAGTTCGACGTCCGCATGGTCGAGGCCGCGTTCACGGTCGGCGCCAGTCGGCCACGGGTGTCCATGAAGCCGCTGAACTGCTCGTCACGCCAGGGCTTGGGATACAGCCCGTCGCTGTTCTTGGAATGCCACTGGGTCCAGATGCGGTCGATGTTGCAGTGGTGCATCCAGAACAGCGGATCGTTCGGCGCCCTGTCGAGCCGGCCCATGTCGCCGCCGACGAACCCGTGGATCATGTTGTGGCCGCTCCACTCGGCCGAGCCCGAATAGCCGCCCTGGGCTGGCGTGCCGACATTGCGGGCCCGGCCGAAAAAGGTGGAGAAGTCGTCGGTGATGCGGCCCTGGAAGCGCTGGCCATTGCGCTGCATGAAGGCCCGCAGGCTGTCGCCCGGCCGGGCGTCGCGCCGCAGGGCGAAGGCCGGATCGGACGAGACGATGGCCGGCATCCGGTCGTCGTCCCAGTCCCAGTAGGGCAGGCTGAAGTTGGCCTTGCCGCTGAACCGCGCCACCTGCCGCTCGAACCAGACCAGCTGCAGCCGATGCCAGGGCAGGAACCGCCAGGACGAATGGTGCCGCTGGCGCATGTCGGCGTGCAGGGCGATCTGCTGTTCCCAGACCCCGGCCTGCTTCATCAGCGGGATGGCCCGGCGCAGGGCGACCAGGTCCGGATCGTTGGCGGTCAGGCTGGAGATCGGGCGGCGGATGCGCAGGGTCTGGGCCATCGACAGGTCCACGCCCGCCAGCCCCGCGCCGACGAGACCCGCAAGCGCCGCGCGCCGGTGAATGGCCATGATGATACGCCCCCTGAAGCAACCCCTGCGCCGATTGGTTAATGTGAGCCGCCACGAGTCAATCACTGTCGCGCGGCGAGGGAAGTAGTGGCACTTGTCAGTGCCCGATCCCCGACTGTCATCTCGAGCGCCCTCAGGGCGAGCCGTCCGATCCAACCTCCCGCTGAAAAGACGCTCGACGCATCGTCCGGGCGGGCCAATAGTCCCCGCTTCCGACGGACCGCCCGGCAGAGGCGGCCGCCCGCTCCAGGAGGCCGATTCCATGATCACCAACCGTCGCCAGCTGTTGCTGGGCGCCGCCGCCGTCGGGGCGGTCGCCGGCCTTCCCCTCACCGCCTGCGCGCCGGCCGCCGCCACTGCGGGTCCGGTCGACAACGCCGCGCTCGGCGCGCTGCTCGACGCCTTCGTGAACGAGATCCTCGTCGGCGCCCCGGAAACGGCGACCTCCCTCGGCCTCGACAAGGACGCCCTGGCCGGCCTCAAGGCCAAGCTCTCCGACGCCTCCGCCGCCGGCCGCCGCAAGGTCGTCGCCGACTACAAGGACCGCGCGACCCGCCTGAAAGCGATCGACCGCAGCAGCCTCAGCGACCGCGACACCACCCTCTACGACACCGTTCTGACCTCGCAGGAGCTGGGCGCGAAAGGCGGCGACTTCAGCTACGGCGGCGACTTCGCCAACCCCTATGTGCTCAGCCAGCAGAACGGCTCGGTCGGCGGCATTCCCGAATTCCTCAACAGCCAGCATCTGATCAAGGCGAAGGTGGATGTCGACGCCTACATCGCCCGGACCGAGGCGCTGGCCGGCGTCATCGATCAGGAGACCGAGCGCTTCAACGCCGATGTCGCCGCCGGCGCCGTTCCGCCCGCCTTCATCCTCCCCAACCTGCTCGGTCAGCTGAAGGGCTTTCGCGCCCAGTCGGCCGGCGAGACCGGCCTGGTCAAATCGGTGGTCGACCGCGCAAAGGGCGCCAACATCGCTGGTGACTTCGCCGCCCCCGTAACCACCCTGGTGAGCGACAAGATCTTCCCGGCCATCGACCGCCAGATCGCCGCCGTCGAGGCCGCGATGAAGGTCGCCACCGCCGACGCCGGCGTCTGGAAACTGCCGCAGGGCGAGGCCTACTACGGCTGGGGCCTGAGTCTCGGCACCACCACCACCATGACCGCCGACGAGATCCACCAGATGGGCCTCGAACAGGGCAAGGCCATCGACGCGGAGATGGACGCCCTGCTCAAGGGCGAGGGCTACACCACCGGAACGGTCGGCGAGCGGGTCAGCGCCCTGACCCGGGACCCCAAACAGCTCTACGCCAACACCGAGGCCGGCAAGGCCGAGCTGATCGCCTACCTCAATGCCGGCGTCGACAAGATCCGGCCGCACATGACCACGCTGTCGAAGCTCGGCCTCAAAGCCCCGGTCGAGATCAGGCCGGTGCCAAAGGACATTCAGGACGGCGCCGCCCTCGGCTACATGAACTTCGCCGCCCTCGATGGCTCACGACCGGCCATCTATTATGTGAACCTCAAGGATACCGGCGCCTGGCCGCGCTACAGCCTCAACAGCCTGACCATGCACGAGGCCATCCCCGGCCATGCCTGGCAGGGCGCCTACCTGGCCGAAAAGCACGACCAGATTCACACCATCAGCTCGCTGATGGGCTTCAACGCCTTTGTAGAAGGCTGGGCCCTCTATGCCGAGCAGATGGCCGACGAGGTTGGTCTGTACAAGGACGATGCGCTCAGCAAGGTCGGCTACCTTCAGGCCCTGCGCTTCCGCGCCGCCCGGCTGGTGGTCGATACCGGCCTGCACGCCAAGCGCTGGAGCCGCGACCAGGCCATCGCCTGGATGACCGAGGCCACTGGCCGCGCCAGGGTCGCCATCACCAGCGAGGTCGACCGCTACTGCGCCAGCCCCGGCCAGGCCTGCGGCTACAAGGTCGGCCACACCGAGCTGCTCCGCCTGCGCGAAAAGGCCAAGGCGGCGCTCGGTGCGAAGTTCGACATCCGGGACTTCAACGACACTGTCGTCGCCACCGGCGGCACGCCCCTGACGGTGCTGGGCGCCGTCATCGACCGCTATATCGCCGGGGCGAAATAGCCATCCGGTGACTGTCCTGCGGCGCAGCCGGTGGACTGTCACCGTCCAGCAGAGGTGAAGCGGAGACGGTCGCGCTTGCGCGAGACCGCCACCAACGCTCGCCTTCCCCCTTGCGTTCCGCGCGTTCGATCGCCGGTCCGGTCAAGCGGCCCGAGCGGGTTCCGCCCTGCCCGGGGTGGCCAGCCGCCAGGCTGAGCCAAGCATGGTCCCGACCGTCTCGATCATCATGAACAGGCCGATCAGGGTCAGCAGGGTGGCGAGGCTGAAGTGGCCATGGGCCATGCGCTGGGCGCCGTCGATCAGAGCCTGCATCGAGTCCACATGGATGACCGGCGACAGAGCCGAATAACTCCACAGCCAGAGCAGGCCGCCCAGTCGCACCAGCGCCAGGATCAGCTGTCCCAGGGCCGCCGTCCGCCGCGCGGCGGGGCGCCAGGCCCGGAAAAGTTCCAGTCCGATCCGGGCGGCCAGGTAGACCAGGATCGGCCAGAAGGCGACCTCGACGATGCTGGTCAGGATGGAGCCGTAGTCGATGCCATCCAGCACCCAGCTACCGGCGCCGGGGCGCAGGTCGGCGATGGGAAGCACGCCGGTCCACCACAGCAGCAGCACGACGAAACCCATGGCCGCGCCAAGCGCGTTGGCGGCCGGGGAGTTGGACTTGAAGCCCATGTTGACGCTCATGCTCTTGCTCTTCACCTTCTGACCTTCCTTGAAGCTGCGCTCGAGCGCCTCGGTGTCGAAAGCGGCCAGCTCGAACAGGTGCAGGTCCTTCACCCGCCATTCCCGCAGGAACTTCGGCTTCTCCGGCTGCCGCTCGATGATGAAACCGGCGATCGCCGCAAAGCCGATCAGGGTGACGCCGCCCGAGAAGACGTTGCTGAAGGCGTGCCCGATGCCCTGGGCGAAGCCCAGTTCGCCGACCAGGATCTGGATTGCCGTGGCGAGCACGGTGATGACGATCAACGCCGCCAGCCCGATCTTCACCGCGAACAGGAAGTAGGGATACAGCTCCGGCCCGATCAGGTGGTTTGCCCCGGTGTGATAGCGCCCGGCGACCGCCAGCGGATGGCCGACCTCCCGCAGGATCGCTTCCTGCTCGGCTTCGGTCAGCGGCCGGCCGAGCTCTTCCTCCTTCACCTCGAAGCGGGTGAGGATCATGTCGCGCAGCTCGGCGACGATGTCGTCGCGGGCGTCCTTGGGCAGCTGCGCCGCCACGGCCTTCAGGTATTGGTCCAGCAGGGTCATTGCCCCCTCCTTGAAAAATTCGTGGGTGTTCAGAGCATCCGGTCCAGCGAGGCGGAGATGCTCCGCCACTCGGCCGCCAGCCGCTCCAGCATGATCTGGCCGGCGGCGCTGAGGCGGTAGAAGCGCTTCTTGCGCCGGTCTTCCTCGCGCCATTCGGAGTCGAGGAGGCCTTGCGATTCCAGTCGGCGCAGCAGGGGATAGAGGGTGCTCTCCTCCATCTCGAGGCCATCGCCAGCCAGGGCGACGCGCAGGGAATAGCCGTATTGCTCGGTCTTCAGCCGGGCCATGACGGCAAGGATCAGGGACCCCCGGCGCAGCTCCAGCTTCAGGCTTTCAAACAGATCGGTCTCGGACATCACAGTACTGCCTTGGCGTCACATAGTGTGTGACACACAGTGTATGGCGCATACTGTGTGAGGGAGTCAAGTCCGCCGGGGACTGGATCGCGGCGCAGGGATGTCGGGTGTCGGGGCGGGACGGTCGGGGCCGCGTTCCTGTCCCCGACCAGCGCAGGTCAGGGACAGGTACGCCGGTCCAGCGGCGGCGCACTCTGGAGGATCAGTCGCTCAGCGGCGAACCCGTCCCCGGCGGGCTTCAGCCCTCGATCACATAATGGATCGGCTTGAAGCTGTAGTTGTTGGACTGCAGCGCCGAACAGGCGGTGAGCGCCACGATCAGGTCCATCTCCGCCTCAAGCAGGATGTGATCCCCCGCCTTGCTCAGCGGCGGCTCGACGGTCAGGGCCGAGGTCGCCGGATCGACCGTCACGTTCATGAAGATGTTGAAGGCCGTCGGGATCTGGTCGGGCGTCACGCCATAGGGTTCAAGCGCCTCGGCCAGGTTGCCGAAGCAGCCACGGTGCGGATGCTCGTCTCCGTAGATGATCCGGAAGGTGTCCTTCGAGCAGGGCGTCAGCAGGAAGTCATGCCGGCCGACCGTATCCTCGACGATGCGCAGCATGACATTGCTGCGATTGGAATAGAGCGGATCACCGGTCGTCAGGTACAGCCTGGAGGCATAGTCCAGGCTCCGACCCGAGCTGATCACCTCGCCGGTGTCGGCGGCGCTGAAGGCCAGCATGTCCGACACCTGCTCGCCCTGCGGATCGATCACCCGCAGGCGTTGGCCGGCCTTCAGCCGGAAGGCGGCGCCGGTGCGCGGCGCGATCTCAATTGTCATTGGCATTGTCGGTCCGGGAAGTGGCCCCGCTGTGAGGGCAGGTCAGCGGCGGCGGCGATTTGAACGGCGGGCTCCAGCGCGGACCCACCTGTCGGCCGCTATACTGGCGGGCGGCGGAGATCTCGCCATGGCCGGCCAGCATCGGATTGGTCGAGCCGGCGATGGCCACGTCGCGCTTGAGGATCGAGGCGCGCAGCTTTTCGTAGCGGCCCTGTTCGCGCAGGGTCTCGAACTGTCCGTGCGGGTTGAAGACGATGGCGGGCCGCTCGAACCGTCGCGCCGGCCGGCTGGCCCCGGGGTGCAGGCCGACGACGAAGAAGGCTTCTTCGCCAAAGCTCATGGCGAAGTGCGGGCTGTCGACATCGTCACTGACGCGCGGGTCGTGAAGGTAGCCGTTGAAGGCGTCCTTGTCGGCCAGCGACTGCAGCCGTTGCCACAGCGCCGCCTCGAACGCCGTCTCTTCCATTTGGTCGGGCTGGTGGAAGACCACGGCCAGGCTCTGGAACGGGTGGGGGTCGGCCTTGTAGCGGGCGGCGAAGGCGGTCACCGCCGCGAAGATGGTGGTGTCGTCCCAGGAGGATCGGACATCACGCGCCTCGATGATCTCCATCTCGGCCCGGGCCAGCGCCGATTTGGCGCCCACGCAGGGAAAGCTGGAGTCCTCCAGGAAGGCGGCGAACCGCTCGCTCAACTCTTCGCCGCTCGTGTTCGGCTCACCCACGACCAATCAACCTTTCCAGAGCCCGGGCCAGCCGGCTCATTGAGCGGATCTTGTCGATCCAGGAGAGGGCGATAAGCGGTCCAAGGTCGGTTTTGTTCACGTCGACGATGTAGATTCTTCCGTCGTGGCGATCGCGCAGGATGTCGAGCCCGCCCCAATCGGCCCCCATGCGGGCGTTGAACTCACAGATGAGGGCCCGCTCGCGCGGACTGAACACCTCGGCCGGGGCATGCAGGGTCGCGCGCCGGTTCTGGATGGCGAAGCGGCCTCCTGGTGGTTTGACCTTGATCCAGACCAGCACCGGCTCGCCGCCGGCGCAGGGCGTGCGGAGGTCCCGGCAAGCGCCGTCGTCGCCGCCGGTGTCGATCAGCTTCTGGTAGACGAAGCCGGGTCTTGGTGAGAGCGGCCCCTCGACGATGCGGCCATCGTGGACGCCGTTCTTCTCCGACTTCTCGACGATCGGCCCGGCGGTCATCAGCGGATCGACACTGAGCCGATAGCCGAACACGGCCTCGAACACCGATGCGACATGGCTTTTCGACACGTCCGCACAGCCGAAGTTGAGCCCCCGCAACGGGCCGGCGCTTTCCGGAACCCCGACCGTCACATCGTCGAAATAGAAGGCCGCCGCCGCCTCGTCCGGCCGCCGGGCCACACCGATGCCGGCCCACATGGCCGCTGCGCGGATCAGGTACCAGGGCCTCGGCCGTTCAGGCGCGAACCAGATCGACAGCGCGCGGCGTCGCTTCAGCCTGGCGATCCACGCCACAGGCCACAACAGGGCGAGCCACAGGGCCCAGGCCGCGATCTCGGCCAGCACGTCGCTGTTCAGGGAAAGGTTGATGCCGGTCTTGCGGATTTCCAGCCGACCGTCGCGCCAGGCGAAGTCGGAAATCCACGGGGTGGCGCGCCCGTCCGTCGGAGCATCGAGATGAGCGACCATGGCAGCCAAATGGCGGAACCCGGTCGAAGTTCCGCCGGCCAGGCCGCCGGGCGTCACGAAGGTCGGCGAGCGATGCGGAGCCTTGAGCCCCGCGCGCGCGTTCACAGCCGATGATCAGCCTCGTCCTTGCGCTCCTGCTCGCCGCCTCGCCGGACCTCTCGCCGGCGATCGGCGCCACCATCGTCTCGACCCATCCCGACGGCAGGCAGGCGAAGCTGATGCTGAAGGCCGACCACAGCTACGCGGCGGTCGGCCGCAAGGGTGAGCGCTCCGGCGGAACCTGGAAGCTGAAGAACGGCAAGGTCTGCCTCAGCCAGTCGGCGCCCTATCCGGGCCCGTTTCCGGTCTGCAAACTGATCCCGCCGGTGAAGGCCGGCCAGCCGTGGAAGGACAAGGCCTTCAACGGCGAACCGGTCACCAATCGCATCGAGCCCTAGCTCAGCGACAGCCCTTCCAGCTCGCCGGTCTTCCGCCAGTCCTCGATCAGCGCGATGAACGCCATCGAGCCCTTGCCGTACGGCCCGTTGCGGGCCGCCAGGGCGCTGGGCTGGCCCTCGTTGTTGTAATACCCCGGCGTGCATTCCTCGGCGAACTTCTGGCGCTGGATGGCGCTGTCCATCACCTCCTGCACCCAGGCCTCCTCGGCGGCGGGGATGGCCTCGACCACCGTGGCCTGCCGCGCGGTGGCTTCCGAGATGATGTAGGCAGCGTGCTTGGACTGCTCGTTCAGCATGTGGGGATAGTTGGCCGTGAACCCCGCCTGGCTGTTGGCGAAGATGTAGCAGTTGGGGAAGCCGACCGAATGCATGCCGTGCAGGGTCGAGACCCCGTCGGCCCACTTCTGGCTCAGCGTCACCCCGCCCTTGCCGGTGATCTCGTACCCGGCCCGCCGGGCGTAGGAGGTCCCGACCTCGAAGCCGGTGCCGTAGATCAGGCAGTCGAGCTCGTACTCGACCCCGTTCACCACCACGCCCTTCTCGGTGATCCGGTCGACGCCCTGGCCGTCGGTGTCGATCAGATGGACGTTCGGCCGGTTGAAGGTGTCCAGGTACTCGTCGTGGAAGCAGGGCCGCTTGCAGAACTGGTTGTACCAGGGCTTCAGCGCCTCGGCCTTCTGCTTGTCGGCGACCACCTGATCGACGCGCGCCCGGATCGATTCCATCTTCTGGAAGTCGGCCAGTTGCAAAAGCTCCATCGGATCACCCGGGCCCAGCTCGCCCTTGGCGGCGCGCCGGGCGGCGGCGAGGCCGAGGTTGCGGATGATGTCGGTCCAGCCGTCGTTGACCAGATCTTCCTTCTGCCAGCCGCCGCTGACCAGGACGTTGAAATTGTCCATCCGCGCCTGCTGCCAGCCGGGCTCCAGGCTTTGGGCCCATTGCGGATCGGTCGGCCGGTTGTTGCGCACGTCGATGGAGGAGGGGGTGCGCTGGAAGACGAACAGTTCCTTGGCGTGCGCGCCCAGGTGCGGCACGCACTGCACGGCCGTCGCCCCGGTGCCGATGATGCCGACCCGTTTGTCGGCCAGGCCCGTCAGGTTCCCCATTGGATCGCCGCCGGTGTAGTCGTAGTCCCAGCGGCTGGTGTGGAAGGTGTGGCCCTTGAAGCTTTCCACGCCCGGAATGCCTGGCAGTTTCGGCCGATGCAGCGGCCCGTTGGCCATGACCACATGGCGGGCGCGAATGGCGTCGTTGCGGTTGGTGCGGATGATCCAGCGGCTGGCCTGCTCGTCCCAGGTCATGTCCTTGACCTCGGTCTGGAACAGCGCGCCCTCGTACAGGCCGAAATGCCGCCCGATGCGCTTGCAGTAGTCGAGGATTTCCGGGGCCCGCGTGTACTTCTCGACCGGCATGTAGCCGACCTCTTCCAGCAGCGGCAGGTAGACGTAGCTTTCGATATCGCAGGCCGCGCCCGGATAGCGGTTCCAGTACCAGGTGCCGCCGAAGTCGCCGCCCTTCTCGATCAGGCGCAGGTCGGTGACGCCCGCCTCGCGCAGCCGGGCGCCGGCCAGCAGACCGCCGAAGCCGCCGCCGATGACCACCACCTCGACCTCGTCGGTGATTGGATCGCGGCTGAACCCCGGCTCGACGTAGGGGTCTTCGAGATAGCGGCTGTAGTCGCCGGTCATCTCGACATACTGCTGGTTGCCGTCGGCCCGCAGGCGCTTGTCGCGCTCGGCGCGGTACTTCTCGCGCAGGGCGGCCGGATCGACGTCTTTGAACAGGGCTTCGGCGGAGTCGGCCATCGGGGAGGTTCCTGGGCGTTTCGCTTGTTGGTTTGGATCGAGTGTCGGTGTTTGCCGCTGGGTCAGGTCAAGCGTCGGATTTGCCGAGCTCGGCGGCGCCGGCCCAGAGCTTCTCGCGCTCGGCCAGGCGTCGCGCCTGTTCCTCGGGATCCCAGCTGTGCCGCGGGCCGACCAGCATGCCGCCGTCGACGAGAATATGCGTGCCGGTAACAAAGCTGCTGGCCGGGCTGGACAGGTAGAGGGCCGCCTGGGCGATATCGTCGGCCTCGCCGCCCCGCTGGATCGGCTGGGCCGTCTGGGCGCTGGCCCGCAGGGTCAGTTGCACGGCCGACTTGATCTGGCTGGGCATTTCGCCGGCCGTGAAGATATTGGTCAGGATGAAGCCCGGGCAGATGGCGTTGACCCGGATGTTGTATTTGGAGAGCTCCGCCGCCGCGCATTTGCTCAGATGCAGCACCCCGGCCTTGGCCGCCGAATAGGCGATCGGGCCCATGCCCGCCGACAGGGCGGCGACACTGGCGGTGTTGACGATGGCCCCGCCGCCGCGCGCCTTCATGTGCGGAATGGCGTAGCGCATGCCCAGCGCCACCGAGCGCAGCAGCAGGTCCTGGCTGTAGTCCCACAGCTCGCCGGTCATCTCTTCCAGCGGGGTGGGCGAGCCGCCGGCGCCGGCGTTGTTGAACAGGATGTCCAGCCCGCCGAAGGTCTGCGAGGCGACCTCCATGGCGACGGCGATATCGTCCTCGCTCATCACGTCGCACTTCTGGAAGACGACCTGACCGGGATAGGCCGCCTGCAGCGACTGGCCGGCGCCCTCGTCGATATCGGCCGCCAGCACCCTGGCGCCGGCCTCAACGAACCGCTCCACGCTGGCCCGCCCGATCCCCGACGCCGCGCCGGTGATCACCGCAACCTTGCCGTCCAGACTGGTGGTCATTCTTTTGTCGCTCCCTTGACGCCGATCATACAGCGCGCCCGGAGGTCGACAAACCCGAAATTCAAAAAATGCAATTTGTCGCGGCTACAGGGCCGAAAGCGACCGTTCCCGCCATAGGAATCAGGGAATGAGCAGGCCCATCAGCGCAGGCCTGGCATAGACATCGGTCACCCGTTCCGGCGTCAGGCCCTCCGGCGTCCAGGCGATCAGGTCGGCGGCGGCGTTGACCGCGGCGCTGACCATCTGGGCGGCCAGGAAGGGGTCGACGGCCCGGATCGATCCGTCCGCCGCCCCGTCGGCGACCATCGAGGCGAACCGCTGGCTGACCCGGTCGGCCCGCCAGACGGCGCTGGCCCGCAGCGCCTCGGGCAGGGCCTGCAAGGCGGAGAACCGCAGCAGCAGGCCGTCGGGCTCGGCCTGCCGCGCCACCAGCGAGGCGACCGCGCTGGATAGCGCCTGCCACTGATCCGGGGTCTCGGCCAGCGCCGCTTCCTGGGTGGCGCGGATCACCTCGAAGGTGCGGTCGAAGCAGGCGACGACGATGTCGTCCTTGGCTTCCATGTGATGGTAAAAGGCGCCCTTGGTCAGGTTCAGCCGGCCGGCGATGCTGCTGACCGAGGCCCCGCGATAGCTGCGCTCGTTGATCAGCGGGGTGGCGGCCCGCAGGAAGGTCTCGCTGCCGGCGTCGCCCAGCCGGGGCGCGATGGCCAGCGGGGTTGGCGCGAACGAACGACCGGGACCCGCCAGGCCCTTGCACAGGATGTCGAACATCCGCGCCCGCAGCCGGGGGAAGTCCTCGACGTCGTAGCGGGCCAGCCAGGCGGACGACCAGTAGAGCTGCTCCAGCAGCATGTGGGCCCGCGCCGCTCGCGCCAGTCGGTCGAGGTGGAAATAGCCGGGCGCCGCGAACAACGCCTGCACCTTGTCGAACAGACCGAGGTAGGCCTCGGCCACCGGCGCGCGGTGCTCGTCGCTCAGCGCCCGAACGTCGCTGAATATGGTCATCGGCGGCTCGCGCCGCTCCCGCACCCGGGTCTGCAGCGCCAGATGCTCGTCCAGCAGGGCGCCGATCCGCCCGGACAACTCCGGCGCCTTCGCCGCCGCCTCGACCATGGCCTCCAGCCGGCCAAGGCCATGCAGGAAACAGTCGACCGCCAGCATTTCCTTGCGCTTGTAATAGTAGGTCAGGCTGGTCGTGGTCAGCTGCACCTTGGCCGCCACCCCGGCCAGGGTCATGCCCTTGAGGCCCTCCTTGTTGAGCACCTCGATGGCGGCCGCCAGCACGGCCTCCTTGCGCTTCTCGAAGCGGGCGGTGGCGGGCCGGGAAGGCGTGGCGATGTCGGCGGAGTCGGCCATGCGCCCTGCTTAACCGATCCGTGGCCGTCCTGCCATCGGGCGGCCCCTCACAGCGACCGCCGGCAGGACCGGTTGCAGGCGCCGGGAGTTGTTCACGTCAGGTCCGTGAATGGGTTGTAGGCTACCTCCCAGAGGTATCCATCAGGATCGGCGAAATAGCCGGAGTAGCCTCCCCAGAACGCCTCTTGCGGCGCCTTCACGGCCTTGGCGCCGACAGAGACCGCCTGGGCGAAGACCGCGTCCACGCCCGCCCGGCTGCCGACGTTGTGCGCCAGACTGATGCCCGAGAAACCCGCGCCATCATCGGACACGGTCGCGTCTTCCGCCAGTTTGTCTCTCGGATAGAGCGACAGCCAGGACCCCTCCAGTCGGAACATGCAGAAGTCCTCGCCCTCGGCAAAGTTGTGCGTGGGGAAACCAAGGCCATCCCGATAGAATGTCAGGGACTTGGCGAAATCGCGCACGCCCAGGCTGACTATGCTGATCTTGGGCTTCATGGGGCGCATTCCGACGTCTGATTCTATGTTCATGTTTTGTTTCGATTTCGTCAAGGGGCAGGGACGCAACCCGTCACCGCTCATCGATCAGCATTCCCGCGCCCTTCTCGGCCATCATCAGGGTCGGCGAGTTGGTGTTGCCGCTGACGATGCGGGGCATGGCCGAGGCGTCCACGACGCGCAGGCCGCCCACGCCCCGCACCCGCATCCGCGCGTCCAGCACTGCACCCGGATCGCCGTCCGGCCCCATCGCCGCCGTCCCGACCGGATGAAAGATGGTCGTCCCCAGCGCCTGGGCCGCCGCCAGCAGATCGGCGTCGGAGGTCTTCTCCGCCCCCGGCCGATATTCCGCGGGCCGGTACTTCGCCAGCGGCGCCTGGCCGACGATTGTCCGTGTCAGCCGCAGGGCCTCGATCGCCACCTGCCGATCCTCCTCGGTCGACAGGTAGCCCGGCGCGATGCGCGGGCCGACGTCCGGGTCGGGCGAGGTCACATGAACCTCGCCCCGGCTGCTGGGCCGAAGGTTGCAGACACTGGCGGTGAAGGCCCCGAACGGGTGCATGCCGTCGCCCCATTTATCGAGCGACAGGGGCTGGAAGTGGAACTGCAGGTTGGCGGTGGCGTAGCGCGGGTTCGATCTGGCGAACAGGCCGACCTGCGACGGCGCCATGGTCAGCGGCCCGTTGCGGAAAAGGGCGTAGTCCAGGCCCATCAGTCCCCGCCGGATGAGGTTGGCGTAGTCGGTGTTCAGGGTCCGCACGCCGCTGACCTTGAACACCGGCCGGATCTGCAGATGGTCCTGCAGGTTGGCGCCGACGCCGGGCGACGCGTGCACGACCGCGATCCCCGCCGACTTTAGCCGCGCCGGGTCGCCGATCCCCGATCGTTGCAGGATGGCCGGCGAGCCGATGGCCCCGGCGCTGAGCACCACCTCGCCCCGGGCCCGCGCGGTGACGATCCGACCATGCTGGCGATAGACGACACCGACCGCCCGCCCGTCCTCGACCAGCACCCGGTCGACGGTGACGCCGGTCTCCAGCGTCAGGTTCGGTCGCTTCAGCACCGGCTTGAGGAAGGCCGTCGCCGCGCTGACCCGCAGCCCCCGCCGCTGGTTGACCTGGAAGTAGGAGGAGCCTTCGTTGTCGCCGGTGTTGAAGTCGTCGACCTTGGGAAAGCCGGCCGCCGCCGCCGCCTCGCGGATGGCGTCCAGAATCTCCCAGCCGATGCGCGGATACTCCACCCGCCACTCACCGCCGGAGCGATGCAGCGCGTTCGGCGGCGACACATGGTCCTGATGTTTCAGGAAGGCCGGCAGCACATCCTCCCAGCCCCAGCCCTGCAGACCCAGCTGACGCCAGCCGTCGTAGTCGGCCGCCTGCCCGCGCATGTAGATCATGGCGTTGATCGCCGACGACCCGCCCAGCACCTTGCCCCGCGCATAGGCCAGCGCCCGGCCGCCCAGCCCCTCTTCGGCGGCGGTCTCATACATCCAGTCCGATCGCGGATTGCCGATGGCGAACAGATAGCCGGCCGGAATGTGCAGCCAGACCCAGTCGTCCTTGCCGCCGGCCTCGAGCAGCAGCACCCTGCGCGCCGGATCGGCCGACAGCCGGTTGGCCAGCAGACAGCCGGCCGAGCCCGCGCCCACCACGATGTCGTCGAAGTCCGATTCCCCGCTCATGGCGGCTATCTAGGCCCGGATCGCCCCGAACCTCAAAGGCCCCGAACGCAAAGGATGGCCGGGCAGGATCAGGCGGCGGCCTGCGCCAGCATGCCCCTGTCACGGTTCACGGACCGTATAAGGCCACCACCCTTTTTGCGCATGGTCTTCCGCCGGGTGAGCATCGCATAAGCCGGTTCAACGCAGACAGGGACCCCGCCCAATGATCGACCTGACCCGAGGCCAACGCGAAACCGACCTCGCCGCCCGCGTGGACGCCTTCATCCGCGACGAGGTCATTCCGTTCGAAAACGACCCCCGGGTCGAGCACCACGGCCCGACCGATGCGCTCTGCATGGAGCTGAAGGCCAAGGCCAAGGCGGCCGGCCTGCTGTCGCCCCATGTCGGCGTCGAGTATGGCGGCCATGGCCTGAACCACCGCGAGATCGCCACCGTCTTCCGCGCCGCCGGCTACAGCCTGCTTGGCCCCGTGGCCCTCAACATCATGGCCCCGGACGAGGGCAACATGGCCATGCTGGAGAAGATCGGCACGACCGCCCAGAAGGAGCAGTATCTGCGCCCGCTGGCGGCCGGCGATATCCGCTCGGCCTTCCTGATGACCGAGCCGGACGGCGGCGCGGGCTCGGATCCGGGCATGATGAAGACCACTGCCGTGCTCGACGGCAACCACTGGCGGATCAACGGCCGCAAGACCTTCATCACCGGCGCGCAAGGCGCCAGCGTCGGCATCATCATGGCCCGCACCGAGCATGGCGCCACCATGTTCCTGGCCGATATGGAGGACCCGGCCATCCGTATCGAGCGGGTGCTGGACACCATCGACCGCACCATGCCGGGTGGCCATGCGGTGATCACCATCGACGACCTGCGGGTCAGCCCGGACAACATCCTGGGCCAGGTCGATGAGGGCTTCAAATACGCCCAGGTGCGGCTGGCGCCGGCCCGACTGACCCACTGCATGCGCTGGTGGGGCGCGGCCAAACGGGCCCACGACATCGCCATCACCTACGCCATGCACCGTCAGGCTTTCGGCAAGGCCCTGATCGACCACGAGGGGGTCGGCTTCATGCTGGCCGACAACGAGCTGGACCTGAAGTCGTCAGAGCTGATGATCGACTGGTGCGCCTTCGTGCTCGACAGCGCCGGCCACGGCGCCGGCGGACCCGAGTCCAGCATGGCCAAGGTCGCCGTCTCCGAGGCCCTGTTCCGCGTCGCCGACCGCTGCGTCCAGATTCTCGGCGGCACAGGAGTCTCGGACGACACCCCGGTGCATCAGATCTTCCGCGATATCCGCGCCTTCCGCATCTACGACGGCCCCTCCGAGGTCCACCGCTGGTCCATCGCCAAGCGGATCAAGCGCGAGAACCGCGCTTGACGTAACGGCGAGGCAGGTTTCGAATGTCGGGTACGTTCCATCAGAGAGCGACCGGGAGAGAGCCGATGCCCTACGTCGAAGGCCAGACTGTCCACGACGCCGACGCCCATGTCATGGAGCTGCCCGGCACCATCGAGCAATACATCGACCCCGCCTTCCGCGAGCGCCTGGCCGCCAAGCTGCGCAAGAAATCCGACGGGTTCGCCGACGAGGCCCGCGCCCTGCAGAAGGACCCGGACTTCCGGGCCGGGGCCGACGAGGGCCTGCTGCTGCGCAAGAATTATCAGGCCATGGGGGCGTTCGACAACGCCGACCGGCCCCGCGCCGTCGACCTGCTCGGCTTCGCCAGCCAGCTGATCTTCTCCACCGCTGGCCTCTTCCTGTTCACCCTGGAGCATGGCGACGACCCCGAACTCGCCGTCGAGGCGGCCCGCGCCCACAATCGAATGATGATTGACTACTGCCGGGTCGACCGCCGCCTGCTGCCGACGGCCTATGTGCCGCTGGTCGACCGCAGGCGCGCCGTCGAGGTGGCCCGCGAAGCGATTCAGATGGGCGCCAAGGGACTGATGATCCCGAGCCAGGTTCCCAGGGACCACGCCCCCAGCCACGCCGACTTCGATCCCCTGTGGGCCCTGGCCCAGGAGGCCGGCCTGCCGATCCTGTTCCATGTGGGCGGCGAGCTGAAGACCGACCCCGCCTATTTCAACAACGGCGGGCCGCAGGTGCTCGACTTCCATGGTGGAGCCGAGAACTTCACTTCGGTCAGCTTCATGTCGATCCCGGTGGCCATCTGGCAGACCCTGCCGGTGCTCGTCTTCGACGGCGTCTTCGACCGCTTTCCGAACCTCAAGTTCGGGGCCATCGAGCTGGGGGCCGGCTGGCTGCCCAGCCTGATGCAGTTCATGGATTCCGCCGCGCTCGCTTTCCACAAGGAAGAGCGGATCCAGAAGCTGTCGGCCAAACCCAGCGACATCCTCAAGCGCCAGTTCTTCGCCACGCCCTACCCGCATGAGAACGTCGGCTGGATTATCGCCAACGGCTGCGAGGACATCGCCCTGTTCTCGAGCGACTACCCTCACGTCGAAGGCGGCCGCAATCCGATGAAGCGCTTCAACGAGAGCCTGGAGGGTGTGTCGGCGACGGCGCGCGGCAAGTTCTTCCGCGACAACTTCATCGAGTTGATGGGCAAGGGGCTGGCGGCCGACCTGCGCGATATCCCGGGCCTGGCGGCGGCTTGAGGTCGCAAACGGGGACACATTGAATTGCCGCAAGCGCGGCTGCCAGGTTCACACAGGCGGCGCGGGGCAATTCAATGTGTCCCCTCTGTCCGCTACTCGCCCGGTTCTTCTTCCAGCGTCACGGCCACGTCGCCGTTGGCCGACAGCCGCACCTTGCCGTCCTCGATGTCGGCGATCAGGCCGCCGTCGATGAAGTGGTGGTGGTTGTGGGTGGTCGAGTTCTTGGTCAGCTTGATGCGGCCGCCCTCGACGCTGTCGACGACCCCGACATGAACGCCGTCGGCGCCGATGACTTCAGCGTGCTCTTTGACCTGATCTAGAATGGACATGGTGTGTCTCCTTCGCAGACCCAACGGGCGGACGCCGCCCCGGGTTGCTCCGTCCGGCCTGCCGGGCGAAAGGGGGGCTTGCCCGACGTAACGGCGCCCCGGCAAAAGGGCGTTATCTGACGAAGAGGATGCCCCGATGACCTTCAAGCCCTTCGACCTGACCGGCAAGGTCGCCCTGATCACCGGCGGCAACGGCGGTATCGGGCTTGGCATGGCCGAAGGCCTGGCCGCGGCCGGCGCCGACGTCGTCATCTGGGGCCAGAACCCCGACAAGAACGCCCATGCCGAAGAGGTCCTCAAGGCCCACGGAACCCGGGTCATGGTCCGCCAGGTCGATGTCGCCAACGAACAGGCCATCATCGACGCCACGGCCGAGGCCCTGGCCGAGATGGGCCGGCTCGATTTCGTGGTCGCCAACGCCGGTGTCGGCAAGGGCGCGGCCTTCACAGAGATGACCACCGAGAACTGGCGCCGGGTCACCACCGTCAACCTCGACGCTGTTTTCTGGACCTTCCGCGAGGCGACCAAACACATGGTCGAGCGGGCAGGGGCCGGCGATCCGGGCGGCAGCCTGCTGGTCACCTCCTCGACCTCGGCCATCCACGGCGCACCGCGCAACCAGGCCTATGCCTCGACCAAGGCCGGCGTGCAGGCGATGATCCGCGGCCTGGCCGTCGAGTTCGCCCGCTACGGCATCCGCGCCAATGCCGTGCTGCCCGGCTGGATCCGCTCGGACATGACCGCCGGGGCCCAGGCGAACGACAAGTTCAACGAAAAGGTCATCAGCCGCGTGCCCATGCGCCGCTGGGGGGAGCCGGAAGACTTCGCCGGCCTGGCCGTCTATCTGGCGTCGGACGCCTCGCGTTTCCACACCGGCGACAGCCTGGTTATCGACGGCGGCTACACGATCTTCTAGCACTGGCGGGACAAGCTCTCCTTTTGCTCAGAAGGTCCGCATGACCAGCCTGCCCTCCCGCTTCCTGTCGGCCGTCGAGCGCATCGGCAATCGGCTGCCCGACCCGGTGTTCCTGTTCCTGTGGCTGATCGCAGGGCTGATCGCCCTCAGCATCGTCGGCTCAAGTCTGGGCTGGCAGGCGGTCAATCCGGTGACCGACGAGGTGATGAAGGCCAAGAGCCTGCTGTCGCCGGAGAACCTGGAAAAGCTGTTCATCGGCATGCCCAAGACCCTGGCGGAGTTTCCGCCGCTGGGCATCGTCATCACCATCATCTTCGGCGCCTCGGTGGCCGAGCGGACGGGCCTGTTCGTGACCGCCATCCGCGGCGCCCTGCTCAGCGCCCCGCGCTTCATCCTGACCCCCGCCGTGGTCGTCACCGGCATGGTCTCGCACCACGCCTCGGACGCCTCCTACGTCGTGGTCATCCCGCTGGCGGCGGTGATCTTCGCCGCCGTCGGGCGCCATCCGCTGGCCGGACTGGCGGCGGGCTTCGCGGCGGTGTCGGGCGGCTATGCCGGCAACATCGTCCCCGGCGCCTCCGACGCCCTGATCCTCGGCATCACCCAGCCGGCGGCCCAGCTGATCGACCCCGGCTACACGGTCAACATCGCCGGCAACTGGTTCTTCATCCTGGGCGTCGTGTTCGTCTTCACCCCCATCGTCTGGTGGCTGACCGACCGGGTGATCGAACCCCGCCTGGGCGTCTGGAACCCGGGAGGCGATGCCGCCCCGCCGGCCCCCGAGGAGAAGCAGCCCCTCACCGCCGACCAGAAGCGCGGCCTGATCTGGGCCGGCCTGGTCATCTTGGCGATGGTCGGCATCTGGACGCTGATCACCTTCCTGCCGGGCTCTCCTTTCGTGGACCTCGAGGTCGAGCCGGAGCAGCGTTTCAACCCGCTCTACAAGTCGCTGATCGCCTTCTTCGCCATCACCTTCTTCACCGCCGGCGCCGCTTACGGGGTCGGGGCCAAGACCATCCAGAGCCATCACGACCTGGTCCGCATGATGCGCGAGGGCATCATCCAGATGGCGCCCTACCTGGTGCTGGCCTTCTTCGCCGCCCACTTCGTGGCCATGTTCAACTGGTCGGGCCTCGGCCCGCTCCTGGCCATCAACGGGGCCGAGGCGCTCAAGGGCCTGCCGCTGCCGGCGCCCCTGCTGCTGATCGCCGTCATGCTGCTCAGCTGCTTCTTCGACCTGTTCATCGGCTCGGCCTCGGCCAAGTGGTCGGCCCTGGCCCCGATCGTCGTGCCGATGTTCATGCTGCTGGGCATCTCGCCGGAGATGACCACCGCCGCCTACCGGATGGGCGATTCGGTGACCAACATCGCCACCCCGCTGATGAGCTACTTCCCGCTTATCCTCACCTTCGCCCAGCGCTGGGACCCGAAGTTCGGCCTGGGCTCGTTGATGGCGACCATGCTGCCCTATGCCGGCGCCTTCCTGATCGCGGGCCTGCTGATGGTCGCCGCCTGGATGACCTTCAACCTGCCGCTCGGGCCGGGCGTCGGGGTCCACTACAAGCCTTCCGCCTCCGCTGCCGCGGCGGCGGCCACCACTCCTGCCACGCCCGCGCCCGCGCGCTGATCAAAACGAGACCGCCAGTGACCCAGTCCTTCCCCGAAATCCGTGAAGCCGTCGCCAGGCTCTGCGCCGGCTTTCCCGGGTCCTACTGGCAGGCGCTGGATCGCGATCGCACCTATCCGACCGAGTTCGTCACCACCCTGACGGAGGCCGGCTTCCTGTCGGTGCTGATCCCGGAGGAGTACGGCGGCTCGGGCCTCGGGCTCGGCGCGGCGACGGCGGTGCTGGAGGAGATCCACCGCTCGGGCTGCAACGGCGGCGCCTGTCACGCCCAGATGTACACCATGGGCACCATCCTTCGGCATGGCACCCCGGCCCAGAAGGAGAAGTACCTGCCGGCCATCGCCAGCGGCGAGCTGCGGCTGCAGGCCTTCGGCGTCACCGAACCGACCAGCGGCACCGACACCACCCGCCTGCGCACCTTCGCCCGGCGGGAAGGCGACAAGTACGTCGTCAACGGCCAGAAGATCTGGATTTCCCGGGCCGAACACAGCGACCTCATGGTCTTGCTGGTCCGCACCACCCCGCGCGAGGAGGTGGCCAAGACCTCCGACGGCATGAGCGTGCTGCTGGTCGACATGCGGGCGGCGGTGAACAACGGCCTGACCATCCGGCCGATCCGCACCATGCTGAACCACGCCACCACCGAGCTGTTCTTCGACAATCTGGAAGTCCCGGTCGAGAACCTGATCGGTCAGGAAGGCAAGGGCTTCAAATACATCCTCGACGGCATGAACGCCGAGCGCATCCTGATCGCTGCCGAATGCATCGGCGACGGCAAGTTCTTCATCGACCGCGCCTCCGCCTACGCGAAAGAGCGGGAAGTCTTCGGCCGTCCCATCGGCCAGAACCAGGGCATCCAGTTCCCTATCGCCCGCGCCCATGTGCAGATTTCGGCCGCCGGCCTGATGGTCGACAAGGCCGCCGCCATGTTCGATGCGGATCAGCCCTGCGGCACCGAGGCCAACATGGCCAAGATGCTGGCCTCCGAGGCCAGCTGGTACGCCGCCGACATGTGCGTCCAGACCCACGGCGGCTTCGGCTTCGCCGAGGAGTACGATATCGAGCGCAAGTTCCGCGAAACCCGCCTCTACCAGGTGGCCCCGATCAGCACCAACCTGATCCTCAGCCACGTCGGGACCCACGTTCTGGGCCTGCCGAAGAGCTTCTAGGCTCCAGCCTGCCCCATGTCTGTCATCCTCCGGCCGCGCTGCGGACCGGGGGACCCATGCCGGCTGTGGACAGACTCCCGGCCATCATCACGCGGACGGATGGGTCCCCCGGTTCCCGCTTCGCGGGCCCGGAGGATGACAGCGGAGAGGGCGGCCATCGCTTCCCCCTCCCTCAAACGATCGTTCTGAAAAACGTTCACACTCGTGAGAGTGAATGTTGACAGCTGGGCGAACGTCGTTGCATCGTCCACCCAACGGCCCCGCATCAAGACGGGCGCCGAAGGGAGGGAATGATGAAGGGTTATCTGCTCGCGACGGCGTGCGTCGTCGCTCTGGGCGCTGCTTCGCCCGCGCTCTGCCAGACCGCGGAAAAGCCGGCCCCTGCCGCCAGCGAAGGCACGGACGTCGATGAGGTCATCGTTTCGGCCACCCGCCGCGATGAGAACATCCAGGACGTCCCGCTCAGCATCACCGCCTACGGCCAGGACGAGCTGACCGCCAAGGGCGTCGTCGGTTACGAGGGCCTGGCCCAGGAAACCCCCGGCGTCGTGCTCAACCGGCCGACCGCCAACTTCAACAACTTCACGGCTCGCGGTGTCGCCACCAACGGCTACGGCGCCAACCTGCAGAGCACGGTCGCGGTCTACATCGACGAACTGCCGATCTCGACGATCGGCAACACCACCGTGCTGGACCCCAACATCTACGACGTCGAACGGGTCGAGTTCCTGCGCGGGCCGCAGGGCACCCTGTTCGGCTCGGGCTCGCTGTCGGGCGCCCTGCGCATCCTGACCAAGAAGCCGGACCTGAACGAGTTCGATGTCACCGCCCTGGTCGACCTGGGCATCGCCGACGGCGACGCCCTTCGCCAGCGCTACAACGTCATGGTCAACGCGCCCATCGTCGATGACACCCTGGCGGTCCGCGTCGTCGGCTTCTATCGCGACGAAGAGGGCTGGGTGGACAACCTCGGCACCGGCAAGAACAACTCAAACACCCTGATCGACTGGGGTGGCCGCTTCAATCTGCTGTGGGAGCCGACCGACCGGCTCTCGGTCCGCCTGCTGGCCTCCTACGAGAAGTCCAATCCCGAAGACTCCGGCCTGACCACCCCGGCGCTCGGCTGGGACAAGCGCGTCTCGGACCGCCCTGACCAGTTCGTCGGCGAGCTGACCACCTTCAACGCCACCGTCGAATACCAGTTCGACGGCGCCTTGCTGACCAGCTCGACCACCCAGTCGAAGTTCGACCAGAAGTTCTTCGTCGATCTTGCCGGCACCTTCGGCGGCGCCATCCCCTTCGCCCTCGACGCCCTGGGCTTCCAGGACACCTTCGTCGAGGAGGCCCGGCTGGTTTCCGACCCGGGCGGCAAGTGGGACTGGTCGATCGGCGGCTTCTATCTGAACCGCCGGCTGGACGTGGACTACCAGTATCGCTCGACCCCGGAATTCCTGGCGGCGCGCGGCATCACCGGCCTGACCGACGAATACTACAATCGCCAGTACAGCCACTTCATCAGCCACGAAAAGGCGGTGTTCGGCGAGCTGACCTATCGCTTCACGGACGACTGGTGGGTGACCGGCGGCATGCGCTACGCCTCGGTCGATTCCCAGGGCTTCACCGAGGGCGGCTATAACTCCAACTACTTCATCTACGCCCTGTTCGGCCTCTCCGGCCCGCTGACCGTCACCACCATCCCCAAGGCCAAGGGGGTCAAGGTCGAGGCCAGCGATCCCAGCTGGAAGTTCAGCATGTCGTGGCGGCCGATGCCGAACATGACCACCTATGTCAGCTACTCGACCGGCTTCCGCACCCCGGTGGTCAACGCCTTCGCCGGCCGGGCCAGCACCATCGACCCCACCGACCTGATCATCCCCTACGGGGCCGACTCCGACGACCTGACCAACTACGAGTTCGGCCTCAAGGGGCGCTGGTTCGATGGCCGGCTGCACGCCAACCTGGCCCTCTATTACATCGACTGGCAGAATATCCAGGTCCAGGCCAACCGGGTGTCGGACAGCATCCAGTTCGCCACCAACATCGGCGGCGCGGTCAGCAAGGGTCTCGAGTTCGAGATCATGGTGCTGCCGACCGAAGGCCTGACGTTCGGCCTCAACGGCGGCCTCAACGAGGCCAAGGTCACCGATCTGACGGCCCAGGAAGCGGCCATTTCCGGCGCCGAAAAGGGCTCGCGGCTGTCCTTCCCCCGGTTCCAGGGCTCGGCCTATATCAACTACCGCTGGATGATCGGCGACTCGGCCGAGGCCAACGCCTCCCTGGTCTACAGCCATATCGGCTCTTTCCCGGGTCAGTTCCCCAACACCCCCGGCCGGCCGACCGTCGTCAGCCCGACCTACGACTACACAGACGCCTGGGACAACGTGAACGCCAACTTCGCCGTGGCCTTCAACAAGGTCACCGTCGGCGCCTACGTCGAGAACCTGTTTGACGAGCACAGGGTCACCTACGTCCACCCGGAAGCCTTCGTGGCCAGCCGCTACGCAACCCAACGCCCGCGCACCATCGGCGTGCGGGTCAGCGTCGACTTCTGACGTGGCGGGTTCTCCTCCCCAAACGGCGGGCGCCCCTCTTTCAACAGGGGCGGCGCCCGCCAGACCCGGCCCGCGGGCCTGGTTCGTGCTCGGCGTGCTCTGCTTCGTCTATGTGCTCAACTTCCTGGACCGACAGCTCCTGTCGATCCTGGCCAAGCCGATCCAGGACGAGCTGAAC
>JAUMCZ010000098.1:0-11127 GCA_032122215.1 Caulobacter sp. | reverse complement strand
TCCTCCCTCCCCAGAGAATTGGTCCCATAGTGCAGCGTAAAACTTCGAAGGGCTGGCGCTCGGCGCTGGCCCAGACGGTCGGGCTCGTGCTCGTTTTCACACCGGTCGCCGCCCTTGCCGTCGCCGGTTCCGGCCCGCAGGGTCCGGCCCCGCAAAGCCCGATGGCCAAGCTGCTGCGGGCGGTCAATCCCAAGGCCAACCTGCCCGCCCCGATGGTCAGCAAGATCGTCTGGAGCGGCCTGGACATCGATGGCGACGGGGCCGGCGACTTCGTCAACCCGACCGGCCAGGCCCCGCGCCTGCATGACGCCTTCGGCAACGGCGAGTTCGGCGCCTCGCGCGATGGCGGGGTCCGTCACCACGAGGGCGTCGACTACAGCGCCGACGCCGACCAGGCCGTCGCCGCCCCGATCAGCGGCTTCGTCACCAAGATCGGCTACGCCTACGGCGCCGACGACTCCCTGCGTTTCGTGGAGATCAGCAACCCCGCCCTCGGCTATGTCGCCCGCGCCTTCTATGTCGATCCAGGCGTCGCCGTCGGCGAGGCGGTGCGGCTGGGCCAGACCATCGGCAAGGTGGCCAGCCTGCAGTCGCACTACCCGGGCATCACCGACCATGTGCATCTGGAGGTGATGAAGTCCGGCGAGCGGCTCAACGCCGAGACCCTGATCCTGGCCCGGACCATCACGGTGAAGGCGGACTCGGAAGAGGGCTAGGCGACCGACCATACCAATCCTTCGATTGTGCGTTAGGCTCGTACCATGGATGAGTCCCCGCCTTTCGACGGCCCGGGCAAGGGCCGCACGCGGGACCTGACCCAGGGCCCGATCGCCCGCACCCTGGCGGCGTTCGCCCTGCCGGTGCTCGGCACCAGCGTGCTGCAGTCGCTGAACGCCTCGATCAACGCCATCTGGGTGGGGCGGTTTCTGGGGGAGGCGGCCCTGGCCGCGACTTCCAACGCCCACCTGGTGCTGTTCCTGCTGCTGGGCACGGTGTTCGGGATCGGGATGGCGGCGACCATCGTCGTCGGCCAGGCCATGGGCCGCCGCGATCTGGACCTCGCCAGGCGGACCGTCGGCTCCAGCGTCGCCTTTTTCACCGTCATATCGGTGCTGTTCGCCGTCGGCGGCTGGCTGGGGACCGACGCCATTCTGCAGGCGCTGGGCACGCCGCACGACGCCCTGCCGCTGGCGGGGGCCTACCTGCGCGTCATCTTCCTGGCCCTGCCGTTGATGAACTTCTCGACCCTGGTCATGACCCTCCTGCGCGGAGCCGGGGACAGTCGCACGCCGTTCCAGTTCAGCATCCTCGCCGTCACGCTCGACATGGCCTTCAACCCGGTGCTGATCCTGGGCCTGGGCCCCTTCCCGGAGATGGGCATCGCCGGGGCCGCAACGGCCACCCTGATCAGCCAGGGGATCAGCCTCGTCGCCCTGGTCGCCCTCATCTACGTCCGCAAGCATCCGTTGCGGCTGGCGGGTCCCGATCTCGCCTATCTGAAATTCGACCCCGGCCTGATCCGCACCCTGGTGGCCAAGGGCCTGCCCATGGGCCTGCAGATGATCGTCATCTCGGCCTCGGCGCTGATCGTCATGAGCCTGGTCAACGGCTTCGGGTCCCAGACCGCCGCGGCCTACGGCGTCGCCGCCCAGCTTTGGACCTATGTGCAGATGCCGGCCCTGGCCATCGGCGCGGCGGTCTCCTCGATGGCCGCCCAGAATGTCGGGGCCGGTCTCTGGGACCGGGTCGCGCGGGTGACGCGGGCGGGCATCGCCTTCAATATCGTGCTGACCGGGGCCATGGTGGCGGTGCTCTATGTCGCCGCCCCGCTGGTGCTGGGTCTGTTCCTGCCGAGCGACAGCGCCGCCGTCGACATCGCCATCCATATCAACCAGCTGGTGGTCTGGACCTTCATCCCCTTCGGCGTGACCATCGTGCTGTTCGCCACCGTGCGGGCCACGGGTGATGTCTGGCCGCCGCTGATTATCCTGACCCTGTCGATCGTCCTGGTCCGCATCCCCTTCGCCTATCTGCTGGAGCCGGCCTGGGGCCAGGACGCGGTCTGGTGGAGCTTCGCCTTCGGCTCGGCGGTCGCTCTGGCGCTGTCGGCCGCCTACTACAGGGCCGGCCGCTGGAAGAAGGCCCATATGCTGGAAGACGACCGCGCCCCGATGGGCGAGCCGCCGGACACCGGCCACGGCCTTCCCCGTCAGCGGGCCCGGTTCCAGATGGGCGCGGAGGCTGTCAGCGCTTCGGCTGGACCTGAGGCGCCGGGATCGCCAGATGGACCACCAGCCCCGACGGCTCCCAGGTCTGGGTCAGTCTAGCCGCCATCTGCCGCGCCAGCTGGGCTATCAGACGTGAGCCGAAGCCGGGCTTCAGCGGCGCCGTCACCGCCGGTCCGCCGCTTTCGCGCCAGCTCAGATCGATGGCCCCATCCTTGCCGAGCGTCCAGCTCAGGGCCACCTGGCCCCGAGGCGTCGACAGCCCGCCATACTTGCTGGCATTGGTGGCCAGTTCATGGATCAGCATGCTGACCGGCTGGGTCTGTTCGGGGGTCAGCCGCACTGTGGGCCCTTCGAGGCTGTAGCGATCGGGCGTCGCCAGGGCCGTCATCGCCTCATCGACCAGTTCCCGCAGCGGCGCGCCTTCCCAGCGCCGGTCGGCCAGCGCCCCCTGGGCCCGGGCCAGCGCATTGACCCGCCCGAACACCGCCTCCTTGTAGCTCTCCAGGTCGGGGGCGTCGGTCAGCCGCACGATGGCCTGGACCACGGCCAGGGCGTTGCGGCTGCGGTGGTCGACCTCGCGGGCCAGCAACTCGCGCGCCTGCTCGGCCCGCCGCCGCTCGGTGATATCGTGCAGCGACACGCCGATACCGCCGTCGATCATCGGGGTGATACGGATCTCGACCCAGCGGTCCGGCCGCCAGCGTGACGGACTTTCGAAGGCCGCGCCCTTGCGGCCGTCCATGGCCCGCTTGCAGACGGCCTCGAACGGCGTGCCAACCCCCTGCGGGAAGACCTCCCACATGTTCTTGCCCAGCACCTGGTCGCGGGTGACGCCGAAGTACTGCTCGGCGGCGCCGTTGAAGATGACGTAGGTCCACTCCGGGCTGACGGCGTAGAAGGCGTCGGAGATGGACTCCAGAACGGCTTCCAGGCGCGGGTCTGGCGGGGGGATGGACAGGGGGGCGCTCGCCTACACTGGGGACAGCAACGTACGGCCTAGCGCGGAAACTGGAAAGAGTTGCTGACCTATGGATCCGGCGCGAAGAAGATGACACCTCCATCGCCTTCATCGTCCCCCTCTCCGAAAATCTTAGCGAAGACCTTCTCCCAATAGCTGTGCGTGTCGGCATCGAACCGGGCACCGCCCTTGAGCAGGAGGTCGCCAGTCAGTGGCCCCGGCATTGAAAGCTCGACCGGTTCCGAAGTGAGCCAGCATCTGTGAGGGTGGATATGCAAATCATGGTGGCCAACCCCGCCGCCCGGCATCGCTATGGATGAAGGAGGTACCCAAGCAGTATGGGGGTTAAGCAGCAGTCTTCTACGATGGGAGGCTATGTGAGACAGTGTCGTAAATCTAGGAAGAAGGTAACCGACGGTGCAACCAGCAGCTTCGAGGTTTGCTAACTTTAGGTGCTGATCTTGGGCCGCAGTGCGATTGAGTTCATATTTATGGCCTGGCGCCTCATCTAAAGCTTTCTTGTATTGAATATAGATGAATCTTCCGGCCAACCCATAGGCTGCGTCGAAGCCCCAATTGGCTTCCTGTCGTAGGGTGGGGCCCCAAGCAAAGCTTGGCCGCCCACTGAGGGAGAAAAACCAATTCACGAGTTCAATTGTGAGATTCAGTTCGACGGTTTTTTCGCTAACCAACAACGGTGCGACAACGCCGCCGGATGTAGTAGGGCTTCTCATATGCTCATCAAGCTCTCAACCGATACCCGGTCCTGAAGATCCACCAGATGGCCGCCAGGCAGACCGCCATGAACGCCAGCGTCGCGGCGATACTCACCCCCACGCCGACGTCCGACACCCCGTAGAAGCTCCAGCGGAAGCCGCTGACCAGGTAGACCACCGGGTTGAACAGGGTGATCTTCTGCCAGACCTCCGGCAGCATGCTGATCGAATAGAAGCTGCCCCCCAGGAAGGTCAGGGGGGTGACGATCAGCATCGGCACGATCTGCAGCTTCTCGAAGCCGTCGGCCCAGATGCCGATGACGAAGCCGAACAGGCTGAAGGTGAAGGCGGTCAGGACCAGGAAGCCGAGCATCAGGAACGGGTGCTGGATTTCGTAGGGCACGAAGAAGCGGGCGGTGACCAGGATGATCAGGCCAAGCAGGATCGACTTGCTGGCCGCCGCCCCCACGTAGCCGCAGACCACCTCGAACCAGCTGATCGGGGCCGACAGCACCTCATAGATGGTGCCGCTCCATTTGGGCATGTAGATGCCGAAGCTGGCGTTGGAGATGCTTTCCGTCAGTAGACTGAGCATCAACAGGCCGGGGATGATGTAGGCGCCGTAGGGCACCCCGTCGATCTCGCCCATGCGGCCGCCGATGGCCGAGCCGAAGACCACGAAATAGAGGCTGGTCGACAGCACCGGGCTGGCGATCGACTGCATGAGCGTCCGGAAGGTCCGGTGCATCTCGAACATGTAGATGGCGCGGATGGCGTGGAGGTTCATTGGCCGGTCCTCTCGTTATGCCGGCCTTCATTGTGAACCAGGGAGACGAAGATCTCCTCCAGGCTGGACTGGTGGGTCTTGAGGTCCTTGAAGTCGATGCCGAGGCCGCTGAGGCGGCGGATCAGGGCGGCGATGCCGGTTTCCTCGGCCTGGGCGTCGAAGGTGTAGGTGATGTCCTGGCCGTCCTCGGAAAGCTCCAGCGGTTCGCCCGCCAGCTCGGCCGGCAGCGCCGTCAGCGGCGCCTGCAGGTGCAGGGTCAGCTGCTTCTTGCCGAGCTTGCGCATCAGCACCGACTTCTCCTCGACCAGGATGATTTTCCCCTTGCTGATCACCCCGATCCGGTCGGCCATCTCCTCGGCCTCCTCGATATAGTGGGTGGTCAGGATGATGGTGACGCCGGTGGCGCGCAGGCCCCGCACCATCTCCCACATGTCGCGGCGCAGCTCGACATCGACGCCGGCCGTCGGCTCGTCGAGGAACAGGATGCGGGGTTCGTGGCTGAGCGCCTTGGCGATCATCACCCGGCGCTTCATGCCGCCGCTGAGGGTCATGATCTTGTCGTTGCGTTTTTCCCAGAGGGAGAGGTCGCGCAGGATCTTCTCGATGTAGGCCGGGTTCGGGGGCTTGCCGAACAGGCCGCGGCTGAACTTCACCGTGTCGATCACCCGCTCGAAGGCGTCGGTGCTGATCTCCTGCGGCACCAGGCCGATCTTGGTCCGGGCGGCGCGGTAGTCCTCGGCGATGTCGTGGCCGTCGGCGACGATGGTCCCCTCGGTCGGCCGGGCGATGCCGCAGATCAGGCTGATCAGCGTGGTCTTGCCGGCCCCGTTCGGACCCAGCAGGGCGAACAGCTCGCCCGGACGGATGTCGAGGTTGATGTCGCTGAGCGCCTCATGCCCCGTGGCATAGCGCTTGGTCAGGCCCTTGATGGATATGATCGGTTGCAACGAATGTCCCCAGCTGAGGCCGTCAGGTAGGCGCTTGCCGGTCGTTTCGCCACCACCCTCTTCGTCATCCTGAGCAGCGGCCAGGGGCCGCGTGTCGAAGGATGCAGGTCGGTGGCGGCATCGTGCGTCCTTCGACACGCCCGCTGCGCGGGCTGCTCAGGATGACGAAAAGGGACTGTCTGAGGCCAACCCCCTTCCCCATATGAACCGCGATAACTAAACTATCGTTTGAACGCGGCCCGACAGAGTGGCCGTACGCCTTTCAAAAGGTCCAGGGAGCGAGCCATGCGCGACTATTCCAAATTCTACATCGACGGCAAATGGGTGGATCCGGTAACCCCGAAGTCCCTCGACGTGATCAACCCGGCCACCGAGGAAGTCGCCGGCAAGATCTCCATGGGCTCGGAAGCCGATGTCGACGCCGCCGTGAAGGCCGCGCAGAAGGCCTTTGAAACCTACAGCCTGACGACCCGTGAAGAGCGGATCGAGCTGCTGGAACGCATCATCGTCGAGTACCAGAAGCGCTACGAGGACATGGCGAAAGCCATCACCGAGGAAATGGGCGCTCCGTCCTGGCTGGCGCAACGCGCCCAGGCCGCCATGGGTCTTGGCCACCTGCAGACGGCCGTCGCCGTGCTGAAGGACTACAAGTTCGAGGAAGACCGCGGCACCACCCACCTGGTGAAGGAGCCGATCGGCGTCTGCGGCTTCATCACCCCGTGGAACTGGCCGGTCAACCAGATCGCCTGCAAGGTCGCGCCGGCGCTGGCCACCGGCTGCACCATGGTGCTGAAGCCTTCGGAAGTGGCCCCGTTCAGCGGCTACATCTGGACCGAGATCCTGCATGCCGCCGGCGTGCCGGCCGGCGTCTTCAACCTGGTCAACGGTGACGGCCCCGTCGTCGGCGCCGCCATCTCCAGCCACCCGGGCGTCGACATGGTGTCCTTCACCGGCTCGACCCGCGCCGGCATCGAGGTGGCCAAGAACGCCGCCCCGACCGTCAAGCGCGTGCACCAGGAACTGGGCGGCAAGTCGCCGAACATCATCCTCGAAGACGCCGACTTCGCCCGCGCCATCGCCGGCGGCGTCTCCAGCGTGATGATGAACTCGGGCCAGTCCTGCAACGCCCCGACCCGCATGCTGGTCCCGGCCGCGAAGATGGACGAGGTCATCGCCATCGCCAAGGCGACCGCCGATGCCCACACGGTCGGCGACCCGAACGGCAACTCCAAGATGGGCCCGGTCGTGTCCGAGGTTCAGTGGAAGAAGATTCAGGGCCTGATCCAGGCCGGGATCGACGAGGGTGCGACCCTGGTCTCCGGCGGCGTCGGCCTGCCGGACGGCCTGGAGAAGGGCTACTATGTGAAGCCCACCGTGTTCGCCAACGTCACCAACGAAATGACCATCGCCAAGGAAGAGATCTTCGGCCCGGTCGTCTCGATCCTCGGTTACGACAGCGTCGATGAAGCGGTCCGGGTCGGCAACGACACCGAATACGGCCTCGCCGCCTACATCTCCGGCACCGACGTCGACAAGATCAACGCCGTGGCCAAAAAGCTGCGCGCCGGTCAGGTCAACATCAACGGCGCCGCGCCGGACATGATGGCCCCCTTCGGCGGCTACAAGATGAGCGGCAACGGTCGCGAATGGGGGGATCACGCGTTCGGTGAGTTCCTGGAGACCAAGGCCGTGCTGGGCTACTCGGCGCCGGTGGCGGCGGAGTAGGACTTTCGGTCCTGAAGTGATTGAGGGCCGTCCCGGGAAACCGGGGCGGCCCTTTTTCTTGGACAAGAGCCGCGCTGTCGCTCTCCCCCATGCAATGGGGGAGTGGATTTGGCGAGCGCTGCAAGCGAGCCAAACCGAGGGGGTCCCCACCGCCGGAGGAACGCTAACCCCCAACCGCCGGCGCTGCCCCGCCTCCTGGTCCGTCGCTCACGCTCCGAACCGTCCTCCGCCCCCTCGCGGGGGCGGAGAGCGAAACGCTCGACAGCCGTGCCTGAGCTGTTGAAAATGCCGCCAACACGCCCGCCAGAGGCGAACCCCCTGAGGAAACCATGTTGACCAACGTCGCCGATATCCCGCGCCAGCAGGCCGCGATCCGCCCCGATGCCGTCGCCCTGTGGTTTGAAGGCCGCGAGACCACCTTCGCCCAGTGGAACGAGGCCTCCAACCGCTGCGCCCAGGCCTTGCTCGCCCAGGGGCTGAAGCCCGGCGACCGGGTCGGCGTCCTGGCCAAGAACAACGATGATTTCTTCGTCCTCTGGATGGGCTGCATCAAGGCCCGGGTCTGCCTGGCGCCGGTCAACTGGCGCCTCGCCCCGCCGGAGATCGCCTTCATTCTCAAGGATGCCGGCGTCAAGCTGCTGGTTGTCGGCGAGGACATGGCCGGCGTCGTCGACATGATCATCTCCGACGTCCCCAGCGTGAAGGGCCTCATCCAGTTCGAACCCGGCCATCCCCGCTGGCCGGCCTTCCGCGACTGGATCGGCGGCCACTATCCCGACGATCCGAAGCTCGCCCCCCGCGACGACGACGACGTCATCCAGCTCTACACCAGCGGCACTACCGGCCTGCCCAAGGGCGTGCAGCTGACGCAGGCCAACTACATCGCCCTCTTCGACACAGCGCTGACCGCCGGCTGGGCCAGGTACGACGCCGGCAAGACCAATCTCGTCCTCATGCCGCTGTTCCACGTGGCCGGCGTCAACTGCGGCCTGCTCGGCCTGTTGCAGGGGGTGCGGGAGATCATCCTGCGGGAGGTGAACCCCGCCGAGATCGTGGCGCTGATCCCCGGGCAGGGGGTGAACTACGCCTTCCTCGCCCCGACCATCATCAACATGCTGCTGCAGACGCCCGGCGTCGACGAGGCCGACTTCTCGAAGCTGGAGCGCATCTTCTACGGCGCCTCGCCGATCTCCGAAGCCGTCCTGCGCAAGGCGCAAGAGGTGTTCGGCTGCGACTTCCACCAGCTCTACGGCCTGACCGAAACCATCGGCGGCGCTACCCACCTGTCGGCCGCCGATCACGCCCCCGAACGCGACAAGCTGCGCAGCTGTGGCCGGCCGTGGCCGGGCTTCGAGGTGCGGGTGAAGAAGCCTGACGGCAGCGTCGGCGGCCCGCGCGACGTCGGCGAGGTGCAGATCCGCGCCAAGGGGGTGATGAAGGGCTACTGGAACCGCCCCGACGCCACCGCCGAGGCCGTCTGCGGCGAGGGCTGGTTCAGCTCCGGCGACGCCGGCTACTTCGACGAGGAGGGCTACCTCTACATCTACGACCGGGTGAAGGACATGATCGTCAGCGGCGGCGAGAACGTCTATCCAGCCGAGGTCGAGAACGCCCTGTTCAGCCACCCCGCCGTCGCCGACGCGGCCGTGGTCGGGGTGCCGGACGAGCGCTGGGGCGAGGCGGTAAAGGGGATCGTTGTGTTCAAGGCTGGCCAGTCGGCGACGCCTGAGGCGCTCATCGCCCACTGCCGGGGCCTGATCGCCGGCTACAAATGCCCAAAGTCTATCGACGTCATGGAGGTTCTGCCGCGCAACCCTTCGGGCAAGGTGCTGCGCCGCGAACTGCGGGCGCCGTTCTGGGAAGGGCGCGAGCGGATGGTGGGGTGAGTGCTGGTGCGTGCTTCGACACACGGTCTTCGACCGCTGCTCAGCATGACTGACTTTTTCGAAACCTGACCCCTTCCAGTCATCCTGAGCAGCCGCGCAGCGGCGTGTCGAAGGACGCACCCTCTATGCTTCCCGAGCGGAAGTCATGCTCGCTTACGGAAAACGAGGAAACACCCATGCCTGACTTCCGTATGATCGAGACCAACGGCATCAAGCTGCGCGCCGCCGTCCAGGGGTCCGGCCCGCTGGTGGTCATGGTCCATGGTTTTCCGGAGAGCTGGTACAGCTGGCGCCACCAGATGGGCCCGATCGCTGACGCCGGCTTCACCGCCTGCGCCATCGACGTGCGCGGCTACGGCGGCTCCGACAAGCCGACGGAGGTCGCCGACTATTCCCTTCAGCAGATCACCGCCGATGTCGCCGGCGTCATCGAGGCCCTGTCGGACGACGGCACGGGCGTACTGATCGGCCATGACTGGGGCGCTCCGATCGTCTGGAACACGGCGCTGACCCGGCCGGACCGGGTGTCGGCCGTCGCCGGCCTGTCGGTGCCCTACACCGGCGTGCCGACCGCCAACTTCCTCGACATCGTCAAGGCGGTGTTCACCGACAATGGCCGCTTCTTCTACCAGGTCTATTTCCAGGACGTCGGCGTCGCCGAGGCCGAGCTGGAAGCCGACCCCGCCGCGACCATCCGCCAGTTCTACTACGCCATCAGCGGCGACGCCCCCGACGGGACCTGGCCGGCCGACAAGCCGCATGGCGCGACCCTGCTCGACCGCCTGCCCGATCCCAAACCCTTCCCGGCCTGGCTGACCGAGGCCGACATCGCCTACTACGACAGTGAATTCAGGCAGTCGGGCTTCTTCGGCCCGCTCAGCCGCTATCGCAACCACGGCGCCGACTTCGAATGGCTGCAACAGTTCAAGGACCGCCAGATCGAGCAGCCGTCGCTGTTCATCGGCGGCTCGCGCGACCTGGTGCTGAAGATGATCCCCGGCGTGAACCCGATCGACATCATGAAGCCCCACCTGCCGGGCCTGCGCGGCGCCACGGTCCTCGAAGGCTGCGGCCACTGGACCCAGCAGGAACAGCCCGAGGCGGTGACCAAGCTGCTGGTCGACTGGCTGAAGGGTTTGTGAGGCCAGGCTTCCCCGCCGTCATACTTGTCCGCGTGTTTCCGCGCGGGGTAACCTCAAGGCAACAACGATAACAGATGCCTTGAGGAAACCGCCCATGACCCCCGCCGATGGCGCGGCGGCTCCGGCCGTCCTGTCGCAAACGCCGTTTGCCGACCTGCCCATGAAGGGCCCCGACGTCTCGGTGGAGCGCCGTCCCGACGGCTCGATCCTGATCCGCTCCAACCATGCCCCCGGCGAGGGCCCGCGCTCCATCGCCCACCTCCTCAGGGAGAAGGCGGAAAAGCATCCGGACCGCCCCTGGATGAAGCAGCGCGAGCCCGGTCACGGACCCTGGCGCACGCTGACCTACGGCGAGGCCCTGCAAAAGGCCGAGGGCATCGCCCAGTGGCTGCTGGACCAGGGCCTGACCGCCGAGGACTCGGTGATGGTGCTGTCCTCCAACAGCCTGGAGCATGCCCTGATCAAGGTCGGATGCTACACGGCCGGCGTGCCGGTCTCGCCGATCAGCCCGGCCTACAGCCTGATCTCCACCGACCACGCCAAGCTCAAGCATTGTGTGGAGGTGGTGAAGCCCAAGGTCGTCTTCGCCCAGTCGGGCGAGATGTTCGCCCGCGCCTTTGAAACCCTGAAGGGCCTCGGCCTGACCTTCGTCACCGCCGACGGGACGGGCGAGGGGGCCATTCCGCTGTCGGCCCTGACCGACACGAAAGCCGGTCCCGCCGTCGACGCGGCGCGCGA
>JAUMCZ010000097.1:0-8176 GCA_032122215.1 Caulobacter sp. | reverse complement strand
TGGCGCCGGGGGCGAAGATTCCGCCGCATAACGGCTTCATCAACACCCGGCTGATCGGGCATCTGCCGCTGATCGTGCCCGGCAAGTGCGGCTTCCGGGTCGGCAACGAGGTGCGTGAATGGCGGGAGGGGGAGGCCTGGCTGTTTGACGACACCATCGAGCACGAGGCCTGGAATGACAGCGACGAGGACCGCATCATCCTGATCTTCGACGTCTGGCGCCCCGAACTGAGCGAGGCCGAGCGGGCGATGGTGGCGGGGCTATTCGCGGCGGTGGACGCCTATGGCGGCGGGCCGGCCGCCCCGGCGGCGGGATGGGGCGTCTGAGGTGACCGACGAAGAGCTGATCGGCCAGATCCAGGCGCGGACCTTCGCAAGCCTTGTCTCGGCCACCGACCGGACCTCCGGCCTGACCGCCGACCGCTGGCCGACGCCGTCCGCCTGCTCGATCGCCGCGGTCGGGTTCGCCCTGACCTGCTGGGTGGCCGGCGCCGAGCGGGGCTGGATGACCAGGGAACGGGCCGCCGACCTGACCGCACGGGCCCTGCGCACCCTGGAGACCGCGCCGCAGGGCGACGCGGCCGAGGGGGTGTCGGGGACGCGGGGCTGGTTCTATCATTTTCTCAACATGCAGACCGGTCTGCGGGCCGGCGGGTGCGAGCTCTCGACCATCGACACCGCCCTGCTGATGGCCGGCGCCCTGACGGCGGCCCGCTGGTTCGACGGGGCGGAGCCGGACGAGGTCGAAATCCGGGAGCGGACAGGGCGGATGATGGCCCGGATCGACTGGGGCTTCGCGCTGCGGCCGTCGGGGCGGTTCGCGCTCGGCTGGACGCCGGAGAGCGGCTTCATTCCCTATGAGTGGGGCGGCTACAACGAGGCGATGCTGCTCTACGTGCTGGCGCTGGGGGCGGAAGGATCGCCTGTGCCGGCCGGCGCCTGGGAGGCCTGGTGCGCCAGCTATCCCAAGAGCTGGACGGCGGCCCCGGCCCCGCACCTGGCGTTTGGTCCAATGTTCGGCCACCAGTACAGCCACCTCTGGATCGACTTTCGGGGCATCCAGGACCGGTTCATGCGCGAGGCCGGGCTCGACTATTTCGAGAACAGCCGCCGCGCCGTGCTGGCCCAGCAGGTCTATGCCCGCGACAATCCCGGACGCTGGAACGGCTATGGCGAGGACGCCTGGGGCCTGACCGCCTGCGATGGCCCGGGGAAGTTCACCCGGTTGCGTGGTCTGTCGCTGAAGTCGTTCCGGGCCTATTCGGCGCGCGGCGCATGGGATTTCGACGATGGGACGCTGGCGCCGACGGCGGTCGCGGCCTCGCTGCCGTTTGCGCCGGAAGCGGTGGCGCCCGCCCTGCGGCGGATGATCGAGGATCACGGACCGGCCATCTATGGCCCGCACGGCTTCCAGGACGCCTTCAACCCCTCGGTCAGCAAGGCGCCGCCAGACCATGGCGAGGTGAAGCCCATGACCGGCTGGGTCAGCCGCGACATGCTGGGCATCGACCAGGGGCCGATCGTGGCGATGATCGAGAACCACCGCAGCGGTCTGATCTGGCGATTGATGCGCGAGGAACCGGTGATCCGGCGGGGTCTGGAACGGGCCGGCTTCCAGGGGGGCTGGCTTTAGCCGATTTGGTCAGCGGACGCTGAAGACCTCGACCGGTTCAGCCTGACCCGGCTCGAAGACCCCGACGCCGAGCACACCCGTCCAGCAGGCGCCGGTGTCGAGGTTGGTGCGATGAGGCAGGCGTTCGGGAGACGCCATGTCGGGCTTGTCACTGTGTTTGGGCGTATGGCCGTGGACCACGTGGGCCGGCAGTTCCGCCGCATCCGCATTGAGGAAACGTCCGCGGATCCACATGCAGGCGTCCTCATCCTGGTCGGCCAGGTCCAGACCGGGCATGAACCCCGCGTGGACGTACAGTCGATCGGCATCGCGGGCGCAGACCGGGAGCGCGCGCAACCAGTTCAGGTGCTGGTCGGGAACGTCTCCCTGATAGGAAGACCAGGTCTCTTCGCCGCCGTTGTCGAGCCACATGGACCATTCGCCGGCATCGATGGCGTCCAGCATCATGTCCTCGTGGTTGCCCTTCAGGCAGGTCAGGGCAGAGCGGGCCTGCTCCGCGATCAGGAATCCGACGACGCCGCGACCATCAGGACCCCGGTCGACGTAATCGCCCAGACAGATGATCTGGAAGCTCCGCGCGCCGGCATGGGCCCAGATCAGATCGAAGGCGCGTTCGAGGATGTCCAGGCGGCCGTGGATATCGCCGATGGCGTAGGTCAGGTCGGTGCGGGGAAGGTCGTGGACACGCATGGACGGAAGGCTTTCTGCGCCCGGCCGTCAGGTTTGGCTAGGCGGCCGGGCGAAGAGGGCGACGCAGGTTGGGTTTGAGGCTGCGCAGGCAGGCCCGGAAGGGGAACCAGGCGTTGACCTGGACCAGGGAGGCGGTTTCGGTTGGGCGACGCCGGACGCTGGAGCTGCCGGCGATGGCGTCACGCTCGGCCTGACGGAGACTGCGGTAGGCCCGCACCTCGATCAGGGTCTGCTGGTCTCGCCCGCCACGCTCGATCAGCACCCGCGAAAGCCCGATCCAGTGGCGGCGCTCCTGATCGCTCAATTCCGGCGTCAGCCCCGCTGGATGGCGGATGACGCAATACCACCGCAACACCTTGGTTCCCTCCACCGCAACGAGAGAGCGATGTTAGGTGAGTGGGCTCGGCGGGGGAACGCGACGTTGCGTCGCTGCCTCCGTCGCGAGACCGCTATCCGGCGGGGAGAGTGGGCGGCTGGGGCGCGGTGCGGGCCGGGCGGCGGTCGATGACCTTGCGGACAATCATCCAGGCCAGGCCGAACTGGATCAGCACGATCAGCAGGGGCCGGACAAACTGGCTGGCGGTCAGACCGAAGTCGACGCGGACGTCGGAGCCCGAGAAATAGCCGGCCCGATAGACGGTTTCGGCGTGGACCAGGGTGAAATCTCCGCTGATGCAGAGGAGATAGGCCAGCACGGTGACGAATGTGGTCGCAGGCCGCCATTCCCGCTCCAGAAACAGCAGGAAGAGCAGGAAGACCTGGGTGTAGTCGGCTGAAAAGCCGTGAGTGTGGAGGGCTGCCTCCGTGCACAGCACCGACAGGGCCAGCGCGGCCAGGCGACGGCGATCGACGGCGCCCCGGGACCGGATCCCGGCCAGCAGGGCGAGGAGGGCCACCGCTTCGCCGAGGCGCAGGACGAGCGGCATCGTCAAGGCCCAGGCGTCACCGCTGGCGCGGGCGATGGCCGGCAGGCGGTTGTCTTCCAGGAACAGGCCGGACTGGACGCGCGAATAGTAGAGCAGGTCCTGGAGGAGCTGCCACGGGGTTCCGGATCCGTAGATGGCGAGGGTCACCAGATAGACGACCAGAAAGGCTGCGGCCGCGCTGAGCACCCAGCGCACCCGCCGCTGGAGTGCGAAGGGCAGGGCGACGACCAGCAGGTAGAGTTTGAAGTTGAAGGCGACCGCCGAGAAGAGGTGCCGCAGCCAGCGTGATCGCACCAGCCGGCCGTGCGCCAGGATGAAGAAGGTGAAGCAGGGGATGATGAGGTTGGCGAAATCCAGCGCGTAGAGCATCGGCAGGCCGAGGCAGAGGGCGAGCGTGCGTGGCGCGGCCGTTCTGCGGTCCGAGCGCCAGAGGGCCAGGAAAGCCAGGGCGATGTTCACAAGATAGAAGGCCAGGATGAACCAGGCCGCGCCGGGATCGCAGGCCCGCCCGTCGAAGGGCGTGGTCGCATAGCAGGCCTGCCTGGAGATCGCCTGGGCGAAGATCAGCGACAGCGGTGGATAGACGGTGTGCCAGATGTCGTAGGCGCCGTCCCGGTTCGCCCAGTAGGCCGTGTTGTACAGATCCATGAGCGACTGCGATGGATCAGACGGCAGCGGTCGCGGCAGGCCGCCGAAAGCCAGGAAGTGGGCGGCGACATAGGCCACACTCGACAGGACGACCGCACAGAGGATGAGCTCGAGGATCGGCTGCGAAATGGATAAGCGATTGAAGCCCGGGCCGGCTCTGCTCGCCGTCAACCGTTGTCCCCCGACGCAGTCGCCGGCGTCGGTCGACGCACCCACGGAAGCAGCGGGGCGTCACGGCGCAGGCGCCAGCGGCCGGACCAGCCCTGCAGCCGGACATCGCGCCAGACCTCGACGATTGTTGTGAGGGACAGCGCCACCGCGATCGTCATGACAATGAACGGCCTCAGGAAGGGGCCAATGACGATGAAGTTGCTGACCATCGTCCGTTCCCCCCCAAAGGCGAGATCCTGCGGGAAATCCGGCAGACCTTCGATGGGAATATCCATGGGAATCGCCAGGATGTAACAGGCGATGATGGCAAACCGCCTGCCGAAGCCGCGCCAGGGCTCCATCATCACGAAAAGCATGAAGTAGGCCAGGCTATAGAGGCCCGCGTCCGAGGTGATCATCGCCAGCAGCAGGCCGAGGTTGATCACCCGGTAGGTCGGCACCGCTTCGGGCCTCAGCCAGACAGACGCCGCCGCGACGACGATCAGGAGCTGGACCAGGCGCTGGACGGCCGGGATCAGGAACAGGATGACGTCGACCGCCTGGGATCCGATCAGCGCGACGAACGGAAAGCCGCCGTCGGTCATCAGGGAAACAAGCGGCCGATAGTTGGTGCCATGCCAGATATCGAGAACGGAATAGATGGTGCCGTTCGAGAACTGGATGATGTTGTCGGCGATCTCCATCGGCGTTCCGCGGCCGAGGATGGCGTAGCTCAGCATGAAGACCAGGATGACGGCCAGGAGAGCGCCTTCCACCCAGCGCCAGCGCCGCTTCAGCAGCAGGGGGATGAAGGCGGCGATCAGATAGACCTTGAAGTTCACCGCCAGCCCCGCGCACAGCCAGCGCAGGCGGGCAGATCGCAGGATCGGTCCGAGGGCGAGCAGCAGGCAGGTGAAGGTGATGAGCATCAGATTGCCGCGCTCGAGGCCATCGAGCATCGGAAAACCGAGCGCGACGCAGATCGTCCGGGGCAGGGCGGTCTTGGGGTCGATCTTGCGGAAGGTGAACCAGACCAGCGCCACATTGATCAGGAAGATCAGCCAGATTGCGCTGACGCCGACCGTGTCGCACGCCCGGACCGCCGCCAGCGCCGCGCCGCCTGGCGCGTTGCCGTAACAGGCGTCCAGACCAACCAGCCTGAGAAAGACGAAGGACAGGGGCGGATAGATGGTTTTCCAGGCGTCATAGGCGCCGGCGTCGCGAGCCCAACCCGCCGTATTGAACCAGTCGCCGTAGGTGTCGGCCCGATCATAGAGGAACGGCTGGGGGAGGTAGTGATGGACCCAGAAATACCAGGCGCAAAAGCCGATGCCCGCCAGAACCACCGCCGCCAGCGCCGGTTCGACCCAGCGCCAGCCGGACAGATCAGGGCGGCGAAAGATCACGCGTCGTCTCGCGGCCGGAAGACGAGGCGCTTGAGAACGAAGTAGTTGATCACCGAGACGATGACGGTGGTGAGGAGGCCCGCGACATAGGGGGAATGGATGACGAGGGCGATCAGCCAAAGCGTCGCCAGGCCCAGAAGATAGTTCCCGGCGTAGGACAGGAAGAAGCGGGTCTTCGTGGTCGTGTGGCCGGCGAACGCGTGCCGGCTGTAGGTGAAGTAGTTGAAGGTCATCCCCAGGACGTGGGAAATGATCTGCGCCAGGAAGAGGTTGACGCCCAGCCAGATGAGCAGCGCGAACACGCCGTAGCCGAAAAGGGTGTTGACGATGCCCGCCTGATAGTAGCGCCAGACCTGCATCCATTCACTGCGGGATCGCCAGTTGAACATGGTCAATAGCCGGGCGGGAAATTGACCCGTTCGCGTTCGAGGACGAGCGGCTGATTGCGCGTACGCTCCGAGATCAGCGCCACCTGAACGCCGAGCAGGCCCAGGAACAGGAACAGCAGGCAGAACTGGCCCTCGATCATCGCGGCAAGCAGCCAGAGCTGGACCGAGGCGCCGGTCAGCAGCGCGTAGATGGAGCCCAGCAGGGTGAAGGCCGTCAGCAGGCCGATCACGAAGGCAACGTACAGCGGCGCGCGGAGCAGCTTCTTCGATGACCCCGCAAGGCTGTTCAGCGCGAAGTCGAGCAGGGTGAAGAAGTTGTTATTCGAGCGGCCGCCGGCCCGGGCGGGGCGGCTGAACGGAATGGTCTCGATCGTGTAGCCGGTCTCGACCAGCAGACCCCGGAAGAAGGGTTCGGGCTCGTTCAGGGATTTGATCGTTTCGACGACCCGGCGGTCATAGATGCCAAAGCCGGTGGCGTTGGGGATGATCGCGTAGTCGCCGAACTGCTTCTGCAGATTGTAGGACAGGCCGCGCATGAAGGTCAGCACGGGTCCGGACTTCTCGCTTTCCCGGACGCCCAGGACAATGTCCACGCCCGTCCGCCAGCGTCGCACGAACTCGGGCAGCAGGGCCGGAGAATCCTGGAAGTCGGCGCACATGGAGATCACCGCCCGGCCGCCGGCCTGGTAGATCCCATGGGTCGGCGAGCGCATCTGGCCGTAGTTGCGGGTGTTGACGATCAGCCGGACGCGGGGGTCCCGCGCGGCCATGGCGCGGACGATCTCGACGGTGCGATCCTGCGAGCCGTTGTCGATGAAGATGATGTCGAAGGAGTCGGTGACGGTCGACAACTGTTCGGACACCGCGGCAGCGATCGCCTCGGCATTCTCCTCCTCGTTCCGGCAGGCGATGACGACGGAGACTTCGGGGCTACTGATCATGGGAGGTCCGGGTTTGAAGGCGTTCGCCCACCGGGGGACGCAGCCGGTAGAACTCGATCGCCATCCACAGCAGGAAGAAGGCCAGCGCCCCGACCAGGGCCGGCAGGTACTTCTGGCGGGCGGATTCGACGTAGGCGTCTTCCAGAATGCGCACGTTGCCGGTGGCGGTGGCGTCCTCGACGGCGGTGCCCTGGAGGTAGCGCATGTAGCTGTCGTACAGGGACCGCGCGATGCCGAGTTCCCGCTCCAGGAAGTAGAGCTGCTTGGAGTTGTCCACCAGCCGTCCCAGGCTGTCGGGGCCCCGGTCAGCGGCGGCCTTGGCGGCGGCCAGCTGGCCCTGGACGGCGGCCAGCTCGGCGAGCTGCTGTTTCACGACCATGTTGTCGTCGGTGTAGAGCTGCCGCGCCGCGCTCAGGGCGATCTGACGGCCCTTGATGTCGGACTCCAGCATGGGGATACGGTCGCTGATCGACTCGATGGACTTGCGCGGATCGGCCATGCCCCGGCTGAGGCGGAAGGTGTCGTATCTGGCCTGGGCGTCGGTGAATTCGACCCAGGCCTCATTGACCAGGTTGCGCAGGATTTCCCGCTTGAACTTGGTCTGACGGCGGCTGATCTCGGTCAGCTCCTGGCGGGTGGCGCGGATGTAGCTGGCGACGATGGCCTTGGAGAGGGCCGGGTCGCGGTGCTGCATCTGGACAGTGATAATCCCGCCGCGCAGGGATCGGATCTGGACCTTCTTGGTCAGCCAGCGATGCAGGTTGATCCGGCTTTCGCCCTTCATGTGATCCTGCAGCTTGACCTCGGTGATCACGCGATCGGTGACGTCCACGCTCTTGGCGATGCGAAGCGCGATCTCGACGGCAGCCTGGTTGCCGAACACGTTGTCGATGGCGCCCAGTTGGCCGAGGGCGCCGCTCAGGCCCATGGCGGCGGAATCCTGCGGCGTGAAGGACGCCGTCGCCTTGTACCGCTCGGGCACGAAGGTCAGCACGAGCAGGACCAGGATGATCGGGGCGAAGATGGCCGCGCGCCAGACGAACCGCTCGAAAAAGCGGAGCCCCACGACGGAGCCGATCAGGCTTTTGGGTCGGGTCATCACAGCGACCCGAAGGCAGCGGCGGTGATCGCCAGTTGGAACAGGGTGGACGTGGCCTCACGGAAGCCGGTCCAGAAATTGAACCTGCCAGTCTTGACCGGCACGAACACGACGTCGCCCGGCAGGACCAGGGCCTTCAGGGCCCCCTTCTTGCGCGTCAGGACCTCGCCATTGGCGCGGACGACAAAGATGTTCTGCTTGTCGGCCGCCCGCTGAAGACCGCCGGCCCGTTCGATGTATTCGCGAACCTGCATGGGAGGGCCTTCCAGCAGGAAGGAACCCTGGCGATAGACCG
>JAUMCZ010000096.1:0-74803 GCA_032122215.1 Caulobacter sp. | reverse complement strand
CTGTTCATGATGCTGCACGGCGGGGCGACGCCGAACCTGGTCGGCCTCATCTGGCAACTTCTCGCCACAGGCCTGCTGTACCCGTTCGCCCACCGCCTGATCGACCGGTTCGACGACGCGGACGTGAGGTTCCGGTGAGCGAGCCATCCATCTTCTTCAGCGAGGTCAATCGCCGCCAGGGCGACTTCAACCGGCGCGCCTTCCTGCTGGGCGGCATAACGAGCCTGGGCCTGGCGGCGCTCGGCGGCCGACTGGCCTATCTGCAGGTCATCGAAGCCCAGCGCTATCAGATGCTGGCCAGCTCCAACCAGTTCAACTTCATCATGGTGCCGCCGCCGCGCGGGCGCATCCTGGACCGTAACGGGGTGGTGCTGGCGTCCAACCGGCCGAATTTCAGGCTGACGGTCTATCGCGACGAGGACACCAACGTCGCCCAGGTGATCGACAACCTGTCCAGGCTGGTGCCCATCGATCCGGCCAAGATCCCGCGGCTGATCAAGCAGATTGAAAACTCGCCAAAAAAGTCTCCTGTGCCGGTCATGGAAGACCTGAGCTGGGAACAGTTCACCCGCATCAACGTCCGCGCGCCGGAGCTGCCGGGCGTTTCGGCCGACATGGCCGAGGTGCGGGTCTATCCCTACGGCGGCGCCTTCGCCCACGTCATCGGCTATGTCGCCAAGGTCAACGACAAGGACATCAAGAAGATCAAGGACGCCGGCCAGCAGCCGGACCAGCTGCTCTACAACCCCGGCTTCCGGATCGGTCGCCAGGGCGTGGAGAAGGCCTTCGATCTGGAGCTGCGCGGCAAGGCCGGCGGCAAGAAGGTCGAGGTCGACGCCAAGGGGCGGGTGGTGGCCGAGGATCCGGGCGGCGACCTGCCGCCGGTGCCCGGCGACGAGATCCGTCTGACCCTCGATGTCGACGTTCAGCGCCGGGCGCTGGAAGTGTTCGGCGAGGAGAGCGGGGCCGCGGTGCTGATGGACTGCCGCACCGGCGACATCCTCTGCATGGCCTCGGCCCCGGCCTTCGACGCCAACGGTTTCGTGCGCGGCCTTTCAGGGCCGGAATACCGGGCGCTGGCCGGCTACGAGCGCAAGCCGCTGCTCGACAAGGCGCTTTCGGGCACCTATCCGGCCGGCTCGACCTTCAAGCCGACGACCGCCCTGGCCTTGCTGGCGGCCGGCATCAATCCCAAGGAGCGGGTCGTCTGCACGGGCGGCTACCACTACGGCAACCGCACCTTCCGCTGCTGGAAAGTCGGTGGCCATGGCGCGCAGGACATGCACGACGCCATCAAGAATTCCTGCGACGTCTACTTCTACCACCTCTGCAACCGCGCCGGCATCGACCTGATCGCTGATACGGCCAAGAAGCTGGGCTTCCAGCAGGTCTTCGATATCGGCATCCCGGGCCAGTCGCGCGGGCTCATCCCGAACAAGGCCTGGAAGAAAGAGGCGTTCAAAAGGAACCCCAACCCCGATTCCCGGGTGTGGCATCTGGGCGAAACCCTTTCGGTGGCCATCGGGCAGGGGGCGATCACGGTCAATGCCCTGCAGCTCTGCGTCGCCACGGCCCGCATCGCCAACAGCCGCAAGGCGCTGAACCCCCGGCTGATCAGGTCGGTGGGCGGCAAGGAGCTGCCCTCGGGCGCGGCTGTGCCGGACCTGCCGATCCCGAAAGAGCACCTGGACATCGTGCGCAACGCCATGGCCGCGGTGGCCAACGACACCACCGGCGGCGCCTATCGGCAGAGCCAGCTGGGTCTTGGCGACGTGCTGATGGCCGGCAAGACCGGCACCGCCCAGTCGCGGGACTACAAGCCCGGCGAGTCGCGCAAGAACGCCGGCCTGGCCTGGACCAAAAAGGACCACAACCTCTTCATCGCCTTCGCGCCGGTCGACAATCCGCGCTATGCCCTGGCGGTCATCGTCCAGCACGGCGGGGTCAGCGGCTCTCTGGCCGCCGCCCCCCGGGCCCGTGAGATCATGCGCACGGCGCTGCTCAAGGACCCGGAAATCCGGGCCCGCATCGAAAAACCGCTGCCGCCGCCCGAACTCGACCCCAACGCCGACGTCGAGGGCGCCGAGCCCGAGCTTCCGACTGAAGGGTTGGCGCCGCTGACGCCGGCGCCAGAGACGGCGACACCCGCCGCGCCGCCGCCGGGAGCCGGCCGATGACCATGTCCGCCCTCTCGCGGCCCGGCGAGCGCGACCGGCCCCTGATCAAGTTCCTGGAGATCGACTGGGTCTTCTGCCTGCTGCTGTGCCTGATCGCCGGCGCGGGCTCGCTGATCATGTTCTATGTCGCTGGAGCGAGCTGGACGCCCTGGGCGGCGCAGCATCTGGTCCGCTACAGCATCTTCTTCGTGGCCATGATCGTTCTGGCCATGCTGCCGCTGCGGGTCTGGTTCGAGGTCGCCTATCCCGTCTACTTCGTCGGCCTGGCCCTGCTGGTCGCGGTCGAGCTGGTCGGGGACGTCGCCAAGGGGGCGCAGCGCTGGCTGGAGATCGGGCCGTTGCGCTTCCAGCCGTCGGAAATCATGAAGATCGGCATCGTGCTTGCCCTGGCCCGCTTCTACCACGGCGTTTCGGCCGAGAGCGCCCGGTTCAGCTGGTGGCTGTTGATCCCGCTGGCGATGATCGCCGCGCCGACCCTGCTGGTGGCTCACCAGCCCGACCTCGGCACCGCCATCCTGGTTGGCGCGACGGGGGTCGCCATCATGGTGCTGGCCGGTCTGGACTGGAAGCTGATCCTCGGCGGTATCGGGGCCACCCTGGCGGCGCTGCCGCCGTTCATCTTCTTTGTGCTGCAGGACTACCAAAGGCGCCGGATCCTGACCTTCCTCGACCCCGAGTCCGACAAGATGGGCGACGGCTATCACATCCTGCAGTCGAAGATCGCGCTGGGCTCCGGCGGCTTCCTCGGCAAGGGCCTGGGCCTGGGTAGCCAGAGCCAGCTCGACTACCTGCCCGAAAAGCACACTGACTTCATCTTCGCGGCCCTGTCCGAACAGCTGGGCTTCCTGGGCGGCGCCACCATCCTGCTGCTCTATGTCGGGGTCATCTTCATGGCCCTGCGCATCGCCTCGGCCAGCCACAGCCATTTCGGCCGGCTGGGGTCGGCCGGGGTGACGGCGACCTTCGCCCTCTATGTGCTGATCAACGGGGCGATGGTCATGGGCATGGCGCCGGTCGTCGGCGTGCCGATGCCGCTGCTCAGCTATGGCGGTACCGTGATGATGACGGTGATGATCGGCTTTGGCCTGGTGCTGTCGACCCGGGTCCACCGCTACAGCGAAGTGACCAGCGGCCGGGGCAGCCTGCTCTAGGCGGCCTTGCTGGCGGTCAGGGCCGCGCCGCGCACCGCCGCATGGGTCATGCCGGCGACTTCCGCCACCGCGAAATAGTCATCCGACGGCAGGCCCTGTACGGCGACGGCCGGCGCCAGGCCGCGCGCCTGGCGGCCGAAGTCGAGGAGGCTGGCGGCCAGCTTCGAGGCGTCCGTGGTCAGGTCTGCGGCGTCCATCGTCACCCCCGCCAGCCGCGCCCCGCGCAGGGGCTCGAGCGCGTCCCTGGACAGCCCGCCGCGCACGAAGACGCCGCGGGTCAGGGTGCGCAACAGGCCGACCACCTCGATCAGACGCCCGGGCGGCGTACCGCGATCAACATCGTTGAGCTCGACCAGCAGGCCGGTTCGGGCAAGGTCCGGGGCCTGGCCAGCGGCGGCGATCAGCATGCCCCGGCCCTTGCGGGCCATCATGGTTCGGAAGGAAGCGGGCAGGATCAGCGGCGTGCGGGCCCGGTCCTGGCCGGCCGGCAGGAACAGGGCGCCATAGTCCATGGTCGCCTGGTCGATCTGTTCCAGTTCGTCGTCGCTCAGCTTGATCAACTGGCGAGCGGCGAAGACGCGGCCGCTGGCCTCGTCGGTGACGGTGGGCTCCACCCGAAGGGCGGCGGTGACCTGATGGCGCAGGCTGACCAGATGTTCGAGGGCGAAATCGACGCGCAGTCGGGCGCCGCTGGCGGTGACGAAGCTGGCCGGGTTGCGGCGGGCCTCCTCGCGTGGATCGATGCCCAGGCGATGGGGGGAGTCGGGGGTATCGGCGGTGCGGCGGGCGACGGCGATGACGCGGGGGTCCAGCTCGACACAGCGCAACTCGTCGCCGGTGACGTCGGTGACGGTGCGGATCCTGAGTTGCGAGGGCTTGGCCTCTCCGAGGAAGTGGCTGAGCACCTCCTCCAGAATGCGAAGCGCGACGGCCTGGGCGGCGGCGCCGTGCTCGCTGGTCATGGCGATCAGGAAGTCGGTGTCGCCGATGCGCTGGAAGATATCGCCCGGCTGAAGATGCTCGCCCATACGGCGCTGGACATAGGACCAGACGGCGGCCCGGTTGCGTTCCCAGCGATCACCGACCTTGTCGCGGACGGCGTCGATGCTGATGACGGTGATGGCGCCGCGCGCGGCCAGATCCGCGCCGGCCACCCGTTCGAGAACGGCGGCGACATCGGTTGCGGCGATGCGGTCGTGGGGTGTTGGCGTCGTCACTGGCGGCAGGGTGCCGCAGCGGCGCTTAACGGCCGGTGTATGTGCCCAGTCTGAGGGGGCGATATCGCTGTGGACGGTTGCGGGTATAAGGGCCCCATGAGTCCCGATCAGTCCCTTCGCTTTCAACAGGCCGAGCAGCTCCTTCGTGGCGGGCGGCCGGTGGAGGCGCGCGCGATGCTGGCGTCGCTCGGCATGGAGACGCCGACCGCGCCGAACGTCTGGTGGGCCCTGGCCAACGCCTGCCGCATGGCCGGCGACACCGTCGGCGCCGAGCGGTCCCTGCGCCACCTGGTGCGGATCGACGGCGGCCGGGCCCAGAGCTGGGTGGCGCTCGGCGAGCTGATGGCCGCCGCCGGCAGGGCCGATGACGCTGAGGACGCCTGGCGAGCCGCCTTGAAAGCCGATCCCGGGCACCCGGTCGCGGCCGCCCTGGCTGACAAGCTGGCCGGCGAGGGCAGGGGGGAAGAGGCTCTGGCGCTGCTGGCTACGGCGATGGCGCAGGACCCGCCGGCCGGGGCATTGGCGGCGCGGGCTCGGGTCTATCGCGCGCTTGGCCGGGCGGAGGAGACCGCCGATGATCTGCGGGCGGCGACAGCGCTGGCGCCGGATGAAGCGCAGCTGCAGTTCGAACTGGCGGTGGCCCTGGCCCGGCTGAACCGGGGGGCGGAGACGGTGAAGGCCGGCCGGCGGGCCGAAGCTCTGGGCGTCCGTTCACCTGACCTTGTGCAGGTCATTGGTCATGGCGAGCGGCTGAGCGGCGATCTCGAGGCCGCCGAGGCGACGTTCCGCCAGGGTCTGCTGCAGTGGCCCGAAGATGAAGGCCTGCACCGCGAGCTTGCCGCCTTGCGCTGGAGTCTGACCGGCGACGCGGTGGAGGCGACGAGGGAAATCGACGCGGCTCTTGCCTGGCGTCCCGGCGAGCCCGGTCTGCTGGTCCTGAAAGCCCGGGTGCTTGAGTATGCCGGCGACCTGGACGCCGCTCGCGCCGTGCTGGCGGAGCCGGCTCTGGATTTCGGGGCCGCTCCGCTGGTGCTCAGCGCCGCCGCCCGTCTGACCGTTGCGGTCGATCCGGACGCCGCCGCCGGCCTTGCCCAGCGGGCGCTGGCTCGCCAACCCGACGATCCCTTCGCCCTCGCCGCCCTTGCCGAGGCGAAACTGGCCCTTGGCGATACCTTCGGCGCCGGCCAGGCCGCCGACCATCTTCTGACGCTTGTCCCCGATGACGAGCACGGGCAGTCGATCCGCCAACTGGTCTGGCGGCTGCACGGCGATCCCCGCTACCCGCTGGCCTGCGACTACGAGACCATGGTCTCGACCCGGACCATCGCCACGCCGTCCGGCTGGGACAGCCTGGACGCCTATCTGGCCGATCTCGCCGTCGCCCTTCGCGCCCTGCACGGCGGCAAGGCCCATCCGGTCGGCCAGTCGCTGCGCGGGGGCACCCAGACCGACAAGAGCCTGACCGAAAGCGACGACCCGGCCATTCGCGCCTTCTTCCAGGCCATCGAGGCCCCTATCGCCGCCCACATTGCCCAACTGACGGGCGGCGAGGCGCCCTTCAAGGTCGTCCGGTCCTGGTCGGTGCGCCTCGCGCCCGGCGGCGTCCATGTCGATCACCTGCACAAGGCCTGGATTTCCTCGGCCTTCTACGTCGCTCTGCCGGCCGAGGTTGAGGCGGGCGGCCGGGCTGGCTGGCTGCGGCTGGGCAAACCCGGCCTGCGGACGACGCCGCCGCTGGAAGCCGAACGCTGGATCCAGCCCCGGCCCGGCATGCTGGCCCTGTTCCCCAGTTCGATGTGGCATGGCACCGAGCCGTTCGAGGACGGCGCCGAGCGACTGACGATCGCCTTCGACGTCGATCCCGCCTGAAGGCCCGGCCTGAGGGGGTGCGGAACCTGCCGGTTTCGCTATAAGGCGCGGATGGAGAAGCTGTTTCTGGTAGCCGCCGGCGGGGCGGCGGGCTCGGTGGCCCGCTATCTGACCGGGACGCTGACGGCGCGCTGGGGCGGATGGCCCTGGGGCACGTTGAGCGTCAATATCCTCGGTGGTCTGCTGATGGGCCTGTTGATCGGAACCCTTGCCCTGCGCGGTGGGGACGGTCAGGAGCGGATGCGGCTGTTGCTGGGCGTGGGCTGCCTCGGCGGCTTCACCACCTTCTCGGCTTTCTCGCTGGAGGTGGCGAACATGATCGAGCGGCGCGACATGGCCGGCGCGGCGGGCTACGCCATCGTTTCGGTGACCCTTTCGGTCGCCGCCGTCTTTGTGGGGCTCATGCTGGCCCGGAGGGTTTTCGCGTGAGCGTCAGAGAGGTCAAGTCGCTGGTTGTCGCCGATGGCGAGGACGGCAGTCGCCTGGATCGCTGGCTGAGGCGGCGCTGGCCGCATCTGGGCCAGATCCAGATCCAGAAGTTGACCCGCACCGGGCAGCTCCGTGTCGACGGCGGCCGCGCCAAGCCGGACACCCGACTGGCCGCCGGCCAGATCGTCCGCGTGCCGCCGCTGCCCGACGCTCCGCCGGCCGGCGAGAAGAAGCAGATCAGCGACCGGGACGCGGCCTACGTCCGCTCGCTGGTGCTCTATGAGGATGACGAGGTCATCGCCCTGAACAAGCCGGCTGGTCTGGCCGTGCAGGGGGGGACCAAGACGCCGCACCATATCGACCGGCTGCTGTCGGCCTGGGGCGAGGGGCTGGAGCGTCCGCGTCTGGTCCACCGGCTGGACCGTGACACCTCAGGCGTCCTGATGCTGGGCAAGAGCCCCGGCGCGGCGGCCAAGCTGTCGGGCGCCTTCGCGCGTCGCAAGGCCAAGAAGACCTACTGGGCAATCGTGTCAGGCAATCCCAAGCCGTCCGAAGGCGTCATCGAGCTGCCGCTGATGAAGACCGGCGTCGGCGACCGGGAACTGGTCGTCGCTGCTGACCCGAAGGACCCGCGCGGCGATCCGGCCGAGACCGAATACGTGACCCTGTCGCGCGCCGCCCACCGGGCCGCCTGGATGGCCCTGCGCCCGCACACCGGCCGCACCCACCAGCTGCGCGCCCACATGCAGGCGATCGGCCACCCGATTCTCGGCGATCCGAAGTACTCCAACGAGAAGAGCGCCGAGCTCAGCGGCGGCATCAAGCTGCAGCTGCATGCCCGCCGTCTGGTCTGTCCGCACCCCAGCGGCGGCCTCATCGATGTGACCGCGCCGATCAGCCCCGAGCTTCGGGCCGGCTTCGAGCGCTTCGGCTTCCACGAGTCCGAAATGGACGAAGACCCCTTCACCTCCCGGAGATCCAAGCGTTGAGCCCCGATCAGGCCCGTCTGATGGCCACCGTAGAACACCACCTGCAGGCCGGCCGTCCGCACGAGGCGCAGGACGTCCTGGTGCGCGTCGCCAGCCAGATTCCCGAAGAGCCGCGCCTGTGGTGGGCCCAGGCGACCCTGGCGCAGATGGCGGGCGACAAGGCCACCGTCGAGCGGGCCCTGCGCAAGGTGGCCGAGCTGGACGCTGACGGGCCGCTTGGTCCGACAGCCCTCGGTGACTTCCTGTTCGAAGAGGGCCGGGATGAAGACGCCGCCGCCGCCTGGCGCGAGGCGCACCAGCGTGATCCCCGGGGCGTGGCGACCAGCAACCTGGCGCAACAGCTGACGGCCAGCGGCGACGCGGCTGGCGCCATCGCCGTGCTGAACCAGAGTCTGAAAGGCCGGCCAGACCCGACCTTCCTGACCCTCCGCGCCATGGCGCACGGCAAGCTGGGCGAGATCATCGCCGAGCTGAAAGACTATGAAGCGGCCGTCATCGCTTCCGGATCCGACCCGGCGGCCCTGCACAACCTGGCCATGGCGCTGGGCGCGGCGGGCCGTCTGGACGAGGCCGAGGGCGTGCTGCGCAAGGCCATGTCGCGCCAGCCCGGTTCCGCCGCCCTGACGCAGGCGCTGGCCCAATCCTTCCTGGTCCGCGACCGCTTCGAGGAAGCCCAGGCCGCCTTCGAGGACGCCGTCAGACTTGCCCCTGCCAACCCCTCGATCCACCGCGACCTGTCGCAGCTGGTCTGGATGCGGACCGGCGACGTGGCCGCCGCCACCGCGCGGCTCGACGAGGCGCTTGCGGGGCTTGGCGAGGCTGAAGGCCTGCCGCTGCTGGTCGTGAAGGCCAAGCTGTTCGAATACGCCGGCGATCTGGACGCCGCCCGCGCGATCCTCGTTCCCGCCGCCGACAAACCGGGCGCCCCCAACTATCTGCTCTGCGCCGCTTCGCAGGTCGTGCTGCCGGTCGATCCGCTGAAGGCCGCCATCCTGGCCGCGCAGGCCATCGCCACCGCGCCGAACGACACCTTCGGCCTCGCCACCCTGGCCCAGGCCCAGTTGGCCGCCGGCGATATCGATGGCGCGGAAGCGACCGCCGCCAGGATCCGCAAGATCGACCCCAATGACCAGCACGGCCTGGCCCTGCTGGCCACGGCCTGGCGGCTGAAGGGCGATGAGCGCTATCGCCAGCTTCATGACTACGACTCCTTCGTTTCGGCCGGTGTGGTCGAGACGCCTGAGGGCTGGGACAGCCTCGAGGCCTGGCTGGGCGACCTGAAGGCGGCGCTTGAGCGGCTGCACGGGCTGAAGGCCCATCCCATCGGCCAGACCCTGCGCGGCGGCACCCAGACCAACGTCAGCCTCGAGCAGAGCGACGATCCGGCCATCAAGGCCTTCTTCAAGGCTATCGACGCGCCCATCCGGGCCTATATCGCCGGGCTGGGCGAAGGCGACGACGCCCTGCGCGGCCGGCCCCATGGCGACGGCTACAGGCTCAGCGGCAGCTGGTCGGTGCGGCTGACCCCCGGCGGCCACCACGTCGATCACCTGCACCACAGCGGCTGGATCTCATCGGCCTTCTACGTCTCCCTGCCGGCCAGCGTGCGGGCCGAGGGCGATGAAGGCTCACTGCGCTTCGGCCATCCGGGGACCGACACCAAGCCGGCGCTGGACGCGGAGTTCAGGGTCAAGCCGAAGCCGGGACTGCTTGTGCTGTTCCCCAGCTACATGTGGCACGGCACCGAGAGCTTCGGCGGCGACGAGCCCCGGCTGACGATCGCCTTCGACGTGGTCCCCGCCTAGACCAGCCCCAGCACCGGCGCGATGCCGCCGCTGTCCGGGAAGACCGTCGCGTCCAGAGCGCGACGGTCGACACCCATGTGATCGGCCAGCAGGCCCTTGAACAGGGCGCGGCTGTCGACGGTCGGGCGGGTGTCGCGGCCTTCGTAGAGAGCGTTCTCCTTCAGGGTCGGCCAGTCGCCGACGATGCCGCCCTTCTTGAGCGCGCCGCCCAGCAGGATGGCGGTCGAGCCGGTTCCGTGGTCGGTGCCGCCTGTGCCGTTGATGCGGGCTGTACGGCCGAACTCGGTGGCGAACACCACCACCGTCTTGCTCCACTGCGCCCCGAGCCCCTCGCGCAGGCCCTCGGCCAGGGAGTCCAGATAGGCGAGGCGGTTGGCCAGTTGGCCGGTCGCGGCGCCCTGGTTGGCGTGGGTGTCGAAGCCTTCGGCCGACAGAGCCACCATCTGGGGCCCCTCCGGCTGGGTCATGAAGCCCGCGATGGTCTGGCCGATGCGTTTGGCCGAGGCCTGGCCCTGCCGCTGCAGGCCGGCAAGGCCGCCGCCTTCGTAGCCCGCCGCCGCTGTCTTGCTCATGCCGACCATGGCGGTCCTGGCCATGGCCTCGGTCTCCAGGCCCTGGGCGAAGGCCGGACCCAGCAGCGGATCGCCGGCGTAGAGGTCCATCAACAGGCCGGGCAGGCGGGGGCTCTTCTCACTGGCCCGCCCGGGCGACCAGGCGCCGGTCTGCACCGGACCCCGCAGGATCAGCGGCGAGGTGGCGCCGACCGACAGGGCCTGGACCTTGGTGTCGCCCATGGCGGTCAGGGCCCGGTTCAGCCAGCCGCTGTCGGTGGCGTAGACGCCGGCGGCGCCGGTCTCCAGCACGTCCTGGGCCTCGAAATGGCTGCGGGCGCGATCGGGGCTGGCCATGGCCGGGACGATGCGGGCCTCGCCCATCCGGGCCATGGCGTGGATGGCGGCAAGCGAAGGGTGCAGGCCAAAGGTCCCGTCGAGGCGCAGGGCGGCGTCCGGGGCGATGGCGATGCCCTTGCGCAGTCCCGCGTAGTCCGGGTCGCCGATCGGCGGCGAGACGCTGAGGCCGTCCATGCCGCCCCGGCAGACGACGACGACCAGCTTGCGGCCGCCCAGGGCCTCGTCGGCGAAGGCGCTGCGGCCCATGAAGGCGACCGACAGGCCGGCGCCGGCGGCCAGGATCGAGCGGCGGGTCAGAAGGGAGGCGGTCATCGGCGCTGGAACTCCGGGGACATCAACAACAGGGACAGCGCTTCCGGGCGCGACTCGGCCCGGGCCACGGCCTTGCCGGTACGCTCGGAGAGACGGGCCCCGAGGGCGGAGCGGGCCAGGGCGTCGGGATCGCGCTCGGGGGCGACGACGGCCGAGAAGGACTCGGCCCAGGCCATGCGCTTGATCAGGGCGTCGGGGGTCGCCCAGTAGGCGCCTTCGTCGGGCCAGCCCTTGGGCGAGGGCGGCGAATAGGCCTTCATGCCGAGACCGTTGAGGGTCGGGGCCAGGTGCTCGATGGCTCCGGGCTGACCGCCGATCAGCCGATAGCCCGAGATGATGAACTCATAGGGCGTCTTGAACTTCTGCGGCTCAGGGATCCAGGCGTGGGGCGAGGCGATCAGCGCCTTCGCAACCTCCCCCAGATGACCGCCGGACGACAGCCAGGCCTTCTCCAGATCGGCGACCAGTTCCGGTGGCGGGGCGTCGGCGACGAAGTGGCGGGCGATCTTGCCGCAGACGAAGCGGGCGGTCTTCGGGTTGGCGGCGAGGTCCTTCATCACCGCGGCGGCCTGATCGACGCCGTCGTCGCGGTAGCGTTTGCCCATCACCGTGCGGTCGCCGGGCTCATGGGCGTATTCGCGGAAGACGAACTTGCCGAACCTCTCCGGCTCGCGCTGGTTGCCGACGCTCCAGCCGGTCATGCAGCGGGCGAATTCGGTGACGTCGGCCTGGCTGTAGCCGCCGTCGACGCCGACCGTGTGCAGCTCAAGAATCTCGCGGGCCAGGTTCTCGTTGAGACCGCCGCCGCGATTGCGCGGATTGGGCCGCTTCTGCAGGGCCATGCCGACACGGCTGTTCGGGCCGGTCGACTGGGCCTGGTCGAGATAGAGCAGCATGGCCGGGTGGGCGCTGGAGGCGATCAGCAGGTCCTCGAACTTGCCGAACACGCGGGGGCGGATCGCCTCGGCCTCAAACGGCCCGACGGTGACGGCGGTGATCAGTTTCACCCCCGAGACGGTGAAGTGGTTGCACCAGAACATCGCCCAGCGCTCGCGGAAGGCGGCGTCGGTGCTAGAGGCGTTGCGGGCCCGGGCCAGGAAGTCCTCGGCGGCGCCCTCGCGGATCATGCGGCCGGCCATCTGCACCGGATCCCGGTCCGGCGCTGTCTCGCCCTTCTTCATGGCCTCGGCGGCGTCCTGGCGCATATCGCGGCGGTCGGCGCGGAAGTTGCGGAATTCGGCGATGCGGCCGGCGCTGAGTTCGTAGTCAGCGACGCCGCCGTCGGCGCCCCGGCCGACGATCTGACGGCTGAGCCAGGCGTGCGGGTCGGATCGGGCGGCGTCGATCTCGCCGGGCCTCGCGCCGAGGCCGAACCGCGTGGCGGCGATGGACGCCATCAGGTCTTTCGAGGGCAGGGCCAAACTTCACGCTCCCTTGCAACAAACGTCGGCTTGCCCCACTTCCACGGCCGCACGACGCGCTTCCGTCGCAGGCAGGATAAAGAGATGGCGCTCAAAGGTCCGGACGACACCGTGCAGACGGCGCGGCGGTTCTACAAGGCTGTGACCGTAGAGGCCGTCGAAGGCGGATTCGCGGTCAAGCTGGATGGCCGTTCGCCGAAAAGCCCCGGCGGCCTGCCGATGGTGGCGCCGACGCAGGCGTTGGCCGCTCTGGTCGCCGAAGAGTGGGAGAGCCAGAAGGAGTTCATCCTGATGGCCCAGATGCCGGCCACGCGGCTGGCCTTCACGGCGATCGAGAAGACCGCCCCGTCGCGCGCCGCCCTGGCCGACGAGTTCGCCCGCTACGCCGGCAGCGACGCCCTCTGCTATTTCGCCGACCAGCCGAGCGAACTGATCGCACGGCAGACGGCGGCCTGGGAGCCGGTGCTGCAGTGGGCGCTGGAAGAGCATGAGTTGGCCTTCGAACGCGCCGCCGGGGTGATTCACCGGCCGCAGCCGGTGACGACCCTGGAGCAGGCGAGGGCGCTGGCCCTGGCCATGGACGACTTCAGCCTGATCGCCCTCCTGAGCGCCACCAGCCTGTTCGGCTCGGCCCTGCTGGCCCTGGCTGTCCAGCGCGGCCGCCTGACCGGCGAGGACGCGCACCATCTGGCCCGCGTCGACGAGGCCTTCCAGGAAGAGCGCTGGGGCCTCGACGAGGAGGCGGCCGACCGCACAGCCAATCGGCTGGGCGAAGCCCGGATGCTGGGCGCCTGGTTCGAGGCTCTACGCTGACCTAGCGGGACGCTTGCGCCGTCCCGTTCCGCGCTTTAACCCGTCCCCAGATCATTGAGTGGAGCAGGCGCGTGAAAGATATCCTCGCAGAGCTTGAACGTCGGCGCGAACAGGCCCGGGCCGGTGGCGGCGAGCGCCGTATCGCCAGCCAGCACGCCAAGGGCAAGCTGACGGCCCGCGAGCGCATCGACCTGCTGCTCGACGAGGACAGCTTCGAGGAGTTCGACATGTTCGTCGAACACCGCAGCCATGATTTCGGCATGGAAAACCAGCGTGTCGCCGGCGACGGCGTCGTCACTGGCTGGGGCACGATCAACGGCAAGGTGGTCTTCGTCTTCTCGAAGGACTTCACCGTCTTTGGCGGCTCGCTGTCGGGCGCCCACGCGGCCAAGATCGTCAAGGTCCAGCGCCAGGCGGCCAAGGTCGGCGCGCCGATCATCGGCCTGTTCGACGCCGGCGGCGCCCGCATCCAGGAAGGCGTGGACAGCCTGGCCGGCTATGCCGACATCTTCCTCGAGAACGTGCTGTCCAGCGGCGTGGTCCCGCAGATCAGCGTCATCATGGGCCCCTGCGCCGGCGGCGATGTCTATTCGCCGGCCATGACCGACTTCATCTTCATGGTGAAGGACACGAGCTACATGTACGTGACCGGCCCCGACGTGGTGAAGACGGTCACCAACGAGGAAGTCAGCCACGAAGACCTCGGCGGGGCCCGCGTCCACGCCGCCAAGTCCGGCGTCGCCGAAGGGGCGTTCGACAACGACCTGGAAGCCCTGACCCAGGTTCGCCGCCTGATCGACTTCCTGCCCTCGTCGAACCGCGAGAAGCCGCCCGTGCGTGAGAGCTTCGATCCGCCGATGCGCGAGGAAGCCAGTCTCGACACCCTGATCCCGGCCAACGCCAACAAGCCCTACGATATGAAGGAGCTGATCCTCAAGATCGTCGATGAGGCTGATTTCTTCGAAATTTCAAGCGAATGGGCCAAGAACATTGTCTGCGGATTTGCCCGCATGGACGGTGAGAGCATCGGCATTGTCGCCAACCAGCCGCAGGTGCTGGCCGGCGTTCTGGACATCGACAGCAGCCGCAAGGCCGCCCGGTTCGTGCGCTTCTGCGACGCCTTCAACATCCCGCTGCTGACGCTGGTCGACGTTCCGGGCTTCATGCCGGGCACCAAGCAGGAGTACGGCGGCCTGATCAAACACGGCGCCAAGCTGCTGTTCGCCTATGCCGAGGCCACCGTGCCGAAGGTCACCCTGATCACCCGCAAGGCCTACGGCGGCGCCTACGACGTGATGAGCTCCAAGCACCTGCGCGGCGACGTGAACTACGCCTGGCCGACGGCCGAGATCGCGGTGATGGGCTCGAAGGGGGCGGTGGAGATCATCTTCCGCGCCGACATCGGCGATCCGGAAAAGATCGCCGAGAAGGAAGCCGACTATAAGGCCCGCTTCGCCAACCCGTTCGTTGCGGCGAGCCGTGGCTACATCGACGACGTGATCATGCCGCATGGCACGCGTCGCCGGATCGTGCGGGCGTTCAAGAGCCTGCGGGGGAAGGAGCTTTCCAACCCCTGGAAGAAGCACGACAACATTCCGCTTTAGTCAGTCTCTGGGGTATCCATGAAACTGCTGTCCGTTTTTGGCCTGGCCGCCGTTGCGCTTTCGGTTGCAGGTTGCGCTATCAGCCAGAAGGTTGATCCGGTGCTTGGTGTGACCACTAAAGAGGTCTGCATCATCGAGGACCCTGCGGTCCGCGCGACCTTCCTGCAGTCCTACAAGCGAGCTTTGCGGGATAAAGGCTACACGGTGAAAATGCTGGAAGCTGGCAGCAGCATCACGTCGTGTCCGGTGACGTCGACATACACCGCACGCTGGAGCTTCGACTTCACTATCTACATGGCTGAGGCAGACCTCACCGTTTATCGAGACGGAGCCAAAGCCGGGCAGGCGTCGTATGACGCCAAGAAGGGTGGTCTGAACCTGACGAAGTGGATCGATGCCGACGCAAAAGTCATCGAATTGACGGGGCAGCTTTTCCCCTAGATCCGGGTATCAGCTCTGGCCGCCGGCCATGAAGTCATAGACGTCGGCGGCCCGTGTCACGGCGATGCTGATCTTGTCGTCGTTGATCTGGATCTCACCCCGCGCCACCGGATGATTGTTCGCCAGGATCCAGACCTCGTCGGTGGCCTTGGCGTCCAGCGGGATGACGGCGCCGCGGCCCATGCGCAGCAGTTGCGCCATGGGCAGCTGGGAGCGGCCCAGGACCACGGAAATCTCGACGTTGACCGACTTGACCTGGCTCACTGAGCACCAACCCCTCGCGCAAAGATCGCGCAGGCCCCACATTGGCCCGACATGCTTGATCACCAGTTAAGTTCCGACAGCGCCAACCCCCTTTTCGGCCGTGAAGACGGGGTTCCGGCGGGCTGGGCCGTATCGACTTCGCCGGTCGCCTATCCGGACGCCGTGGTGGCCATGGAGCAGCGCGCCGCCGATATCGCCGAGGGGCGGGCGGGGGAGCTGGTCTGGCTGCTGGAGCATCCGCCGCTCTACACCGCCGGGGTCTCGGCCAAGTCCGGCGACCTGCTGGACGGGTCGCGATTCCCCGTCTTCGAGAGCGGCCGGGGCGGGCAGTACACCTATCATGGGCCGGGTCAGCGGGTGGCTTATGTAATGCTGGACCTGACGAGGCGCGGCCGCGACGTGCGCCGGTTCGTCACGGCGCTGGAAACCTGGGTGATCGGCGCGCTGGGGGTGTTCAATGTCACCGGCGAACTGCGCGACGGCCGGGTCGGCGTCTGGGTCGAGCGCAAGGGGCCGGGCTGGACGCGCGAGGACAAGATCGCGGCGGTCGGGGTCAAGCTGCGCCGCTGGGTCAGCTTTCACGGCATCAGCCTGAACGTCGAACCGGACCTGGCCCACTTTGACGGCATCGTCCCCTGCGGCGTCACCGAGCATGGGGTGACGAGCCTGGTCGATCTCGGCCTGCCGGTGACCATGGACGAGGCCGACGCGGCGTTGAAGTCGAGCTTCGAGACGGTATTCGGCGCCGTGAGCGAGGTCCCGGCGCCGATCTGACCGGTAAGCGCTACTTGCCGGCCTGACAGGCCTTCCAGACCTGGAACGCCTTGCGGTCGCCGGCGCCGCGGACGATCTTGTTGCCCCAGGCGAAGACGCTCTCGGCTTCCTGAGCCCCTTCGTTCAGCCAAAGGGTCTGTTCGGCCGGATCGACGATGAACTCGATGTCGGCGTCGGCGCCCACGGCGACCTTGCCGCAGACCTTGCCGTCGGCTCCGACCTTCACTTTGCGGAACTTGATCTTCTCGGTCCTGGCGTACTGCTTGGCGATATCAACGCCGGCCTGGGCCTCAGGGCTCAGGGCGTCTTCGGCGGAGGCGGCGCCGGCGGACAGGGTGAGGGCCAGGACGGCGGCGGCGGTCACGAAACGCATCTTGATCAGCTCCAGATCTCAGGCGGTTTTCAGCGGGCTTTGCCCGAAACGGTTGGCCCCGGCTTCGCCTGGCATGACGCCCAGCTCGACCACGGCCCAGACCACGATGGCCGAGAACACGAAGTCGAAAAAGCCCTGCGGCCAGGGAAACACGGCGATGACCGCCAGAATGATCAATCCCGACCACCAACCCGACCGTCCCCGGTCATGCAGGCGCTTGGCCAGCAGGCAGCAGCCGCTGATCAGCAGCCCCGAATAGACGATCCAGCCGGTCAGCCACTGCACGGGCCCGGGAATAATCAGGAAATACAGGAAGGCGACCGCGAACAGCAGGACGCTGCAGATGATGAAGGGGGTGCGCGCCAGCCGTCCCGTCGAGGAGAAGAAAAGCTCCGCCCAGTCCGTTTGGCCGTTCATTCGCCTTGCCGCTCCGACTCATCGCTTGAGGCGCTGATGGCCCCGGTCGGTCCCTATCTAGGCGAGGGCGGCGTCTTGCGAAAGCGCGTCGCACATTCGGGCCGGTCCATAGCGGTTGTCCGTGGCCTCGCCCCGGCCGGCGATCAGGCTGAGAACCATCCAGAGTTGCCCGATCACCGGCGGCATGGCGAACAGCAGCATGAAGCCGCTGAGCCCGCGATCATGGCAACGCTTCACGGCGGCGGCGATCGAAATCCAGATGGCGTGGCTGGCGGCGATGCAGCCGCCGATGTTGACGATGGCTTCCCAGATGCCGCGCACGCCGGTCTGGCTGGCGTAGCCGGCGCCGCCGATGATGATGAGCAGGAAGGTCGCGAAGTACCAGCTGACGAAGACGCCGATCTGGGTCAGCAGGAATTCACGCCGTCCGATGCGGCCTTCAAGGCTGTAAAGATGCGGAACGCCCATATCCGTTCACCCGTCCTGTCCCGCAGCATAGCGCCGGGCACAGGGAATGGATGCGGGGATTTACCTCAACAGACTGCGAGTTGCGGCGTCCTGTCGCAGGCATGCAACAGGTTTGGTCGGGCTGTCGACCCTTGGGCGTCCTGTCAGGCGAACTCGACCAGCACCTCGTCGGCCGCAACGCTGTCGCCACCCTTGGCCGAGACCAGCTTGACCACCCCGTCGCGCTCGGCCCGGATGATGTTCTGCATCTTCATCGCCTCGATGACGCAGACGATCTCGCCCTCGCGAACCTGCTGACCCAGCACGACGTCCATCGAGACGACAAGGCCCGGCATCGGGCTGATGATCATCCTGGAGGTGTCGGCGGCCTTCTTCTCGGGCAGCTTGGTATGCAGTTCCGCCGAGCGCGGGGTCAGGACCAGCACCTTGAGCTTCGTCGCCCGGTGGCGAATGGTGAAGCCTTCGGGCGCCGGGGCGACCGTGACACTGAACGGCTTGCCGTCGAGGCGCGCCTTGAACAGCGGCTGGCCCGGGCGCCAGGCGATGTCGGTGAGTTCCAGAACGCGGTTCTGGTCGCCCATGCGGACGCTGACGTTCTCACCCCCGCCTGAAAGACTGACCGGAATCTGGCGGTGGCCGATGACGACGATCCAGTCGGTCCGCTTGTTCCCGCCGACGCGTTGCTGCTGCACCAGGTGCATGGCGGCGGCCGAAGCCGTCATCAGGTCCAGGCAAGCGTCGCTGGCCGGAGCCCCCTGGAAGCCTTCCGGGTATTCCTCGGCGATGAAGCTGGTCGCCAGCTTGCCTGACTGGAACACCGGGTGGTCCATCACGGCCGACAGGAAGGGGATGTTGTGCCCCAGGCCCTCAATGTGGAAGTCCTCCAGCGCCCGGCCCATGCCGGCGATGGCCGCCTCCCGCGTCTTGCCCCAGGTGCAGAGCTTGGAGATCATCGGGTCGTAGAACATCGAGATCTCGTCGCCCTCGCGCACCCCGGCGTCATTGCGCACGGTGTAGCCGTCCTCGACCCCCTCGCGCGGCGGGTCGTAACGAACCAGACGGCCGATCGACGGCAGGAACTTGCGGTAGGGGTCTTCGGCGTAGATGCGGCTTTCCATTGCCCAGCCGTTGATCTTCAGGTCTTCCTGCTTGAACGACAGCGCCTCGCCGTAGGCCGAGCGGATCATCTGCTCGACCAGATCAAGGCCGGTGATCAGCTCGGTCACCGGATGTTCCACCTGCAGGCGGGTGTTCATTTCCAGGAAGTAGAAGCTCTTGTCCTGGCCGGCCACGAACTCGACGGTGCCTGCGCTGTCGTAGTTCACGGCCCTCGCCAGGGCGACGGCCTGGGCGCCCATGGCGTCGCGGGTCTTCTGGTCGAGCAGCGGGGAGGGGGCTTCCTCGATGACCTTCTGGTTGCGGCGCTGGATCGAGCATTCGCGCTCGAACAGATGGACGACGTGGCCGTGCTTGTCGCCCAGCACCTGGATCTCGATATGGCGCGGATCGACGATAAACTTCTCGATGAAGATGCGGTCGTCGCCGAAGGCGCCCTTGGCCTCGGCCCGCACGGCCGGGAAGCCCTCTTCGACGTCCTTCTCGTTCCAGGCGACCCGGATGCCCTTGCCGCCGCCGCCGGCGCTGGCCTTGATCATCACCGGATAGCCGATCTCCTCGGAGATCTTGATGGCGTGGGCGGTGTCGTCGATCTCACCGATGTGGCCGGGCACGCAGGAGACGCCGGCGGCCTGGGCGAACTTCTTCGATTCAATCTTGTCGCCCATGGCGCTGATGGCGCCCGGGTTCGGTCCGATGAAGACAATGCCCTCATCGGCGCACAGTTGGGCGAACTCGGCCTTTTCGGACAGGAAGCCGAAGCCGGGGTGCACAGCCTCGGCGCCGGTCGACTTGCAGGCGGCGATGATCTTTTCGGCTACCAGATAGGACTGGTTGGCGGGCGGCGGTCCGATGAAGACCGTCTCATCGGCCATTTCCACGGCCATGCTGTCGGCGTCGGCCTCCGAGTAGACCACCACGGTCTTGATGCCCATGCGACGGCAGGTCTTGATGACACGGACGGCGATCTCGCCGCGGTTGGCGATCAGAATCTTCGAAAACATCGACCAGGCAGCCTCTTGCACGCAGGGTTCTTGCGCGATGGGGGTTAGACCGGCCACGCACGGTTGGCAACGGCGACGCTAGGTCAGCATAACGACTGCTCAACATGAGCATAGTGTTTGCGAGACGGTCGCGTCTGGGGCAATTGTGACAGAATGACTCTGTCCTTCAGCCGCCGCCTGCCGCTCTTCGTTCTGCTCGCCACCACGATTCTGGCCGTCGCTCTCTTTCCCTGGCCTGAGGCGGGCCGGCGCTGGTTGTCGGGCGAACTCGGCATTGTCGAGATACCGACCATCATCTTCGCGCTCTGGGGCGCGTGGGAGGCGATCAAGATCATCCGCGACCGCCGCAGGTTGCCGCATCCGGCCCTGGTCTGGTGGTTCGGCCTGTTCGTGGTGGCGCTCGTTGTCTTCGCCGGCGAGGAAGCCAGCTGGGGACAGAGCTGGTTCCGGTGGGAGACGCCGGCGGAGTACGCCAGGCTCAATCGCCAGGGCGAGACCAATCTGCACAACCTCAGTTCCCTGACCGAGGAAGTGCCCAAGACCCTGCTCATCCTGGCGGCCCTGCTGGGCGGCATCATCTGGCCGATCTGGGCCTGGGCCAGGAAGCGCGGCCCCTACCTCGGCGACGGCTGGTTCAGCTGGATCTGGCCGAGCAGCCTGATCTGGCCGGCGGCCGCGCTGACCTGGGTTATGCGGATCTCCGAGCGGCTGCTGGTGGCGACCGACATGGAGGATATGTTCCGGGCGCAATACATCGCCATTCGGGAGTCGATCGAGATCTACGCGGTGCTGTTCATGCTGGCCTATCTCTGCGACGTGCGCCGGCGCATGAAGGCGGAGGGCTAGCCCTCCAGGACCAGCCGCATGAGCCGCTCGTCGACGTAATCGGCGGCGAGCTTCAGAGCGCGAGGGTCGAGACCGTACTCGACAAATCCGAACCGGCGATAAAGCCGTACCGCCGACTCGTTGTGGGCCGCAACGGTAAGTGTGACATCCTCGACCCGGCCCTGCGCGTGATCGATGAGCGTCGACAGCAGAAGGGCGCCGGCCCCGAGGCCTCGCGCCGCCGGATCGACGTACAGGCCCCACACGACCGCGCGATGGCGGGTCTTCACCAAGTCTCCCCGGCGAATGCCACCGATCCCGACCAACGCGCCGTTTCGTTCACAACCGGCCACGAACCGGGCATCGAGCGCCTCGGCGATCTGATCGAGCGACCGGTCGACCTCTTCCTCGAAGGATGACCCGAAGGCGTCGGGATGCTCTCGCAGCCCCTTGAGGCGAAGGGCCTGAAACGCCGCCGCGTCCTTGCCTGTCAGTCGTCGTACCTGCAGCACGTCCCTGTCCCCGAAGTGGTCCGGGGACAGGGTAGCGCCGGCCGATCGCCTAGCCCAGCCGCACGGCCGTGCCGCTGGCCGTGACCATCATCATCCCGTTGTCGGCGCCGAGCGTCTCGTAGTCGAGATCGACGCCGATGACCGCATCGGCGCCGCGTTCGCGGGCCTCGTCGCCCATTTCCTGCAGGGCGATGTCGCGGGCCTGGCGCAGGGCCTTTTCATAGCCGCCGGCCCGCCCGCCGATGATGTTGGTGATGCCGGCGAAGAAGTCGCGGAAGATATGGGCCCCGATGATCGCTTCGCCGCTGACGACGCCCAGGCTTTCGACGACCTCGCGGCCGGGGACGGTATGGGTAGTGGAGGTGATCACGACGGCTTGCCCTTTCGAATGATTGCGGAATGGCCCGCCCGCCTTAGATTGGTAGCCATGACCGACACCGCCACCCAATTCGACCTGACTCCGCCGACCGAAGCCGAGCGCAAGGTTCTGGAAGCCGACCTCAACCAGGAGGAACGCGACGTCCTTCTTCACCACGGCACCGAGGCGCCCTTCTGCGGCGGCCTGCTCGGCGAGAAGCGTCCGGGAGTCTACTGCTGCCGGCTGTGCGCCCTGCCGCTGTTCAAGTTCGAAACCAAGTTCGAGAGCGGCACCGGCTGGCCCAGCTTCTACGCCCCGATCAACGCGGCAAACGTCAAGGGCGTGGAGGACCGCAGCTACGGCATGCGCCGCGTCGAGACCCGCTGCGCCCGCTGCGACAGCCATCAGGGCCACGTCTTCCCCGACGGCCCGCCGCCCACCGGTCTGCGCTACTGCATCAATTCGGTGTCGCTGGAATTCGTCGGGGCAGGGGAGCCGCTGCGCGATCCTCTGGGACGTGGCGACGGCGTCGCCTGAGCCCCCCATTCCGGGGACGCGGGCCCGGCCGTGACAGGTCACTCTCCGTCCACAACCGGAGAGTCCCCATGCACCGTCGCGCCTTCATCCTGACCTCGACCGCCGCCCTCGTCGCCGGCCCGGCGCTTGCGGCCAAGGCTGCCCCGACCTCGCCGTTCGGGGTCAGCGTCAATGGCGCGGCCGCCTCGCTAGAAGTCCAGACCGCCCTGTTCAAGCAGCAGATGAAGGCCATGGGCTATGGCGGCGCCGACGTCTTCTATGAGCTGAAGGGTGCGGCCAGCACGACGCGGTTCAAGAGCGCGGACGCTTTGGTCTTCAGCAGCGCCGAATCGGCCGACGTCGATCCCCAGCAGATCTTCGGCCTGTTCCGCCTGACGACCGTCAAAAACACGCGCCGCCTGCCCACCGGAAAGGTCAATCCGCTCGGCTACGGCACCCGCAACGTCAAGAACGCCTCGGCCGTCGCTTTTACCGCCACCCGCGGCGACGCCGGCTGGAGCCTGGCCCCGGCCGAGCCGCTGGCGGCCGGAGAATACGCGCTCGCCATCGCGCCCAAGCTTGGCAACAACAGCTGGGGCTGGGGCGGCAAGGGTGGCGGCAATCAGGTCGTCTCGGCGTTCGGCGTCGACTGAAGGCGCGCGTTCCCTCCACAAGCGGGAGACGGAACAAATGACTTCCCATCGCGCGCGGCTTTTGCTACCCCCCGCGCCTCACTACGAGCGGTCGTGGCGGAATTGGTAGACGCGCAGCGTTGAGGTCGCTGTGGGGCAACCCGTGGAAGTTCGAGTCTTCTCGACCGCACCAGTGAATCGATGAAAGAAGGCGATCTACCAATCGCGTTCTGACAAGCATCCGGGCCTGCCGATGGCAGGCCCGGGTCCTTGGTCGAAAAAGGCGCAGCCACTTCAGCCAGGAGGCCCCCATGACCCGGGACGAAGCCGACCTGAGCGATCTGCATGACGCGCTCCCCATCGCCACGCCCGAGGATCTCGAAGACCTCGCGCTTGGCGATGACTACGCCCTGAACGCCGAATACGTCGAGATGGTGATCGACGCCGCCGACCGCGGCGACGACGAGCGCCTGCGGGAACTGGTCGGCGCGCTGCGCTCCGAAGACGTCGCCGACCTCATGGGCTTCCTGACCGCCGACTATCGCGAACAGGTCATCCCGCAACTCGACGCCGAAACCCTGGGCGAGGTGCTGTCGGAGCTCGACACCAACCTGCGCGAAGAGATCATGGACTCGGTGCCGAGCACCACCCTGGCCCGGGCGCTGGAGGAGATGGACAGCGACGACGCCGTCGACCTGGTCGAGGACCTGGAAGATGACCGCCGCGCCCAGGTCCTGGCCGCCATGGACCAGGAAGACCGCGACGCCATCGTCACGGCCCTGAAGTACGGCGACGAGACCGCCGGCCGCCTGATGCAGCGCGACCTGATGGCCGCTCCCAGCTTCTGGACCGTCGGCCAGACCATCGACCATATCCGCAGCCACAGCGACGACCTGCCGGAGCTGTTCTTCGACGTCTACGTCATCGATCCCTCGCACAAGCCCACCGGGGCGGTGCCGGTCAGCATGCTGCTGCGCGCGCAGCGCGACCAGCACCTGGCCGAGATCATGGAGCCGGTCACCGAGATCGACGTCGACATGGACCAGGAAGAGGTCGCCTACATCTTCGACAAGTACCACCTGATCAGCGCCCCCGTGGTCGACACGGGTGGACGACTGGTGGGCCAGATCACCGTCGACGACATCGTCGAGGTCATCAAGGACGAGAGCGACGAAGACATCCTGGCCCTCGCCGGGGTGGGTGACGCCGGCCGTGACGCCACCATCTGGGGCATCGCCCGGTCGCGTCTGCCCTGGCTTGTGGTCAACACCCTGACCGCGGCCATCGCCGCCAGCGTCATCGGGGCCTTTCAGGAGGAGATCAGCAAGATCCTCACCCTGGCCATCCTCATGCCAATTGTCGCCTCCCTGGGCGGCAACGCCGGCACCCAGACCCTGGCAGTCGCCGTGCGCGCCCTGGCCAGCCGCGAGCTGAATGCGTCCAACGCGATGCGTATCGTCCTGCGCGAGCTGGGGGTGGGGGTGCTGAACGGCGCCGTGCTGGCCTCGATCATGGCCCTGGCCGTCTTCCTGTTCTTCAGGGACCCCATGCTGTGCCTGACCATCGGCCTGGCCCTGGTCATCAACCTGTTCATCGCCAGCATGGCCGGCATCCTCGTGCCGCTGGCGCTTGACCGCCTCGGACGCGATCCGGCGGTGTCTTCTTCGGTCTTCGTCACGTTCATGACTGATTTTATGGGTTTCCTGTCCTTCCTGGGTCTGGCGGCGTTGATTCTCCTGTAAGGTGAGACCCTCAGTTCAGCGCTCGCGCAAACCGGCCCCTATCTTGCCCGGGGGAGGGGGAACGCACCGGCGCTCGTATCAATTTGGGTCACAATGGGCATGACACCCCGCCATCAGGTCTCCAAGGCCGCCGTCGAACTGATCAAGACGTTCGAAGGCTACCGTTCCAAAGCGGCTCAGCTGCCCGACGGGCGCTGGACGATCGGCTTTGGCCACACGCTGACCGCCCGCGAGGGTGCACAGGTCTCGGAACAGGACGCCGAGGCGCTCTTGCTCTACGACCTGATCGCCGTCGCCCACGCGGTCAACGAGCAGACCTTCACGCCGCTGACGCAGAACCAGTTCGACGCCCTGTGCTGCTTCGCCTTCAACGTGGGTCTCGACAACTTCAAGCGCTCCAGCGTCCTGCGCCGGGTCAATGAAGGCAGCCTGCTGCAGGCCGCCTGCGCCATGGAGATGTGGCGCAAGGCCGACTTCGAGGGCGAGCGCATCGTCGTCGACGCCCTGGTCCGTCGCCGCTCGGCCGAGAAGACCTTGTTCCTGACGCCCGCCAAAGGCTGGGTGCCGGCCCCGTCGCCGATCCTGCGGCCCAAGGTCGACTATGACGCGGTCAACTTCGTGCCGCGCCAGACCCCGACGGCCCTGAAGACCGACCTGACCGCCGACAAGGCCGTCGCGATGCGTGATGAGCCGCTGCCTTCGCCGCACGCGCCGCCCCAGGCCACGCCTGTGGTCACGACGGCCGCCATGACCGCCGCCGCCGCCGTGACCTCGCGTCTGGCAGAGCTGGTGCCGGAGCCTGTCGTCGTGCCGCCGCCGGTCCCGGCGGTGGAGCCGGTGTCCGCGCCGACCGCCCCGGCCACCGACGAGCCTGTGATCGCCCCGGTCGTCGAGCACCCGCCGGAAGAGGCCGTCGCTTCGCAGACCACTGACGACAGCCTCGCCTGGTCGCCGGTGTCGTCTCAAGCCACGGTCGCCGAGGTCAGCGAGTCCGAACCGGTCCTCGAATTCTCGCGGACCCCGGCCGAACCGACCGCGGCCCCGGCCTTCGACGCCCTGGCCTTCCCGCCGCCGCCGGCTCCCGTCGAAGCGCTGCCTGAGCAACCGGAGAGCTATACGCCGTACCCGGCGACGCCGGTGCTGGCCGTCGGCAACGGCGACCGCGCCTTTGTCCTCACGCCGGCGCCCGAGCATGAGCCAGCCGCCGTCAGCTTCGGCAACGACCCCTACCGCTTCGAAGCGGCCAACGAGTCGGAGCCGGGCCTGTTCGATATCTCGAGCCAGCCCTTCGAGCCGCAATCGACCGGCGTCCGTAGCCAGCCGCTGCTGAACGAAGACCACATTCGCCGGCTGGTCGAAGAGGACGAGCGGACCCTGGCCGCCAACTTCGATCCCACCTTTGACGCCACCGAGCTGCAGGAGCCGCGCATCGCCGGCCTGCCGTGGCTGGGCGGCGCCGTGGTCGGCCTGTTCGTCTGCGGCGGCGGCATCGCCTGGGGCCTGGTCGACGGCACCGGCGACGCCGGCGTCAAGATCGCGGCCTGGTCGATGGCCCTGGGCGGCGGCGGCGTGCTGCTGTTTTCGGCCTGGCGCTGGCTGTCGGCCTTCGGCCTGCCGCCGATGGACGACGAGGACGAGGCTCAATCGAGCGAGAATACCCCGGCCGAGTGATGGACGGGGGTAGGGGGCAGTAAGCGTTAGTGCCGCGTAGCTTGGCGTAAGCGCCCCGTGGGTCTGTGCGACCTGCGGGGCGTCATGCTATCTGGCGCCCATGACACACTCCCCCCAGATGGACTTCGGCCTTGGCGAGACCGCCGAGGCGATCCGCGAAACCACCGCCCGCTACGCCGCCGACCGCATCGCGCCCATGGCCGCGCAGATCGACGCCGACAACCACTTCCCACGCGAGCTCTGGCCCGAGATGGGCGAGCTCGGCCTGCACGGAATCACCGTCGAGGAAGAGTTCGGCGGCCTTGGCCTCGGCTACCTCGAGCACGTTATCGCCATGGAGGAGGTGTCCCGCGCCTCCGCCAGCATCGGCCTGTCGTACGGCGCCCACTCCAACCTCTGCATCAACCAGATCCGCCGCTGGGCCACGCCCGAGCAGAAGCGCAGATACCTGCCGGGCCTGATCAGCGGCGAGCACGTCGGCTCCCTGGCGATGAGCGAGGCCGGGTCCGGTTCGGACGTCGTCTCGATGAAGCTGCGCGCCGACCACAAGGGTGATCGGTACGTGCTGAACGGCACGAAGTTCTGGATCACCAACGCCCCGCACGCCGACACCCTGGTCGTCTACGCCAAGACCGACCCCGAAGGCGCCAGCCGTGGCATCACCGCCTTCCTCATCGAGAAGGGCATGAAGGGCTTCAGCGTCTCGAAGAAGCTCGACAAGATGGGCATGCGCGGCTCCGACACCGCCGAGCTGGTATTCGAGGACTGCGAAGTCCCGGAAGAGAACATCATGGGCCCGCTGAACGGCGGCGTCGGCGTTCTGATGAGCGGCCTCGACTATGAGCGCGCCGTCCTCGCCGCCGGGCCGCTCGGCATCATGCAGGCCTGCCTCGACGTCGTCCTGCCCTACGTCCGCGACCGCAAACAGTTCGGCAAGCCCATCGGCTCGTTCCAGTTGATGCAGGGCAAGGTCGCCGACATGTACGTCGCCCTCAACAGCGCCAGGGCCTACGTCTATTCGGTGGCCCGCGCCTGCGACGCCGGCAAGACCACCCGCTTCGACGCCGCCGGCGCCATCCTGCTGGCCTCCGAGAACGCCATGAAGGTGGCCAACGAAGCCATCCAGGCCCTCGGCGGCGCCGGCTACACCAAGGAATGGCCGGTCGAACGCCTGCTGCGCGACGCCAAGCTCTACGATATCGGCGCGGGCACCAACGAAATCCGCCGCTTCCTCATCGGTCGGGAGCTGGTCGGCGGTTGAGGCTTGGCGGCTTCGACGGTCGGCGCTAGACCCGCCCCATGGCCCGTGAAGACAAAGACAAGATCGTCAGCCTCGACCAGCGTCGGGAGCAGGAAGCGGACCGCAAGCGGGCCGCCGCCATGGCCGACCGTGAAGCGATGCGCCGTCGCCAGCTGGCTGAGCGCGGCCCGGCGGCTGTCCGGCACGGTCGGCTGTTCGGACGAATCCTGATCGGGCTGCTGTTCGCCGTGCTGGTGGCGGCGGTCGGCTACTGGGTCTGGGGCTTCTTCGGCTAGATCCCAATGGAAAGGGCCGGCCCCCTTACGAGAGCCGGCCCCACACCAAACGACGGTTAAACCGCGTCGTCAGACGACGTCACAGATCAAAGGAGGGAAAGAACCCCGCCCGTCGATCCGTGAGCGGTTGCCGTGTGTTTTTGGTGAGACACTGGATCACCTCCTTTCAGCTGTTGAGAACAGGACCTTCAGGATATGGGCGCCTCGCCGCCCATTGCAAAGACCATCTCCAGCCCCAAGCGCAAATGTCGCGGCCTGTGGATAACTTGCAACGAGCGGTCGGCCGCCGTCGTCAGTTGAACAGCTCCGCTGTCGCTTCCTCGCCCGGATCGCGGTCGCCCCACTTCAGCTCATGGAACAGCGAGGCTGTGCCGAAGGCGGTAACCAGGGCCGAGACGCCGGTGGTCAGGGGCTGCAGGATGGCGACGGCGAATTTCGCGGTCTCCGGCGGCATCCAGATGGCGGGCAGGCTCCCCAGCAGGCCCACGGCGTAGAGACCGATGCCGGTCAGCAGCAGCATGGCGAACACCTGCCAGCGAACGCCCTTGGTCAGGCTGCTGCTTTCCTCCATGGCGGCGGTGACGCCGGGGCCGTCGTGGATGCGGGCGGGAATGGCCACGCACCACATGATCATCAGGATCACCCCCGGCACGATCAGCAGGATCAGGCCCAGACCCGTTCCCAGGCTGACCAGGATGCTGAGGCCGAGGACCGGCAGGAACAGCCGCAGGCCGGTCAGCATGCTTTCACCAAAGCTCGTCGCCTGTCGCTGCTGGGCGCTCAGCGCCAGGTGGACCAGGCCCGTCTGGGCGGCGACGGCGAAGATCCACATCAGGATGCCGCCGACCGCGCCCCCGATCATCATGCCGGAATTCGCCAGCCGCTCGAAATCAGCCGAGGTGCTGAAGCCGCCGACCGTCCACAGCAGCGCCGCCTGCGGGGCCACGATGAAGATCAGGGTGATCAGCAGGGCCGGCGCCATGGCCTGGCCGAAGGTCGAAAACCCTCGCGAAAACACCCGCCCGAAGCTGAACCAGGCGCGCCGCCGATCTTCAATTGCCATGATAGTTCCCCCTGACCTCGGCGCACCCTAGCCCGCGCGCGAGCGCCGGCTCAATCCTGTCACGCTTTGGCCCGCCTCAAATCGACAACCGCCCGCTCCAGGCTCGCCAGCACCTGCCCGGTGGCGACAAAACCGGCGTCCGCCCCGCTCTCGAAGGCTTTCCAGTCGCGGATATCGATGTGGTCGACGTTGGGCAGCACCAGCACGTCGGTGGCGTCGCGCGCCGCCAGCACCTCGCGGTTGGTCGACAGGGTGGCCGCCCGCATCAGCAGGGCGACGATCGGCGGTCCCTTGCGCCATTCCCCCGACAGCACCCACTTCAGCAGCGAGGGCATGACGATATCCTCGGTCGTGATGCTGCGGCCGCGGGTGACGTCGACCCCGACCACCGGCCCGCGATGCAGTGAGCGCATGATGTCGGCCGGGAAATTCTTCATCACCGCCCCGTCGACCAGCACCTCGCCGGCCAGGGTCGAGGGCGGCATGACCCCGGGCAGGGCGATGGAGGCCCGCAGCGCATGCCGCAGCACGCCCCGCTGATGCAGCTCGTAGGTGCCCTTGGTCAGGTTCGAGGAGATGCAATAGAAGGGCAGCCACAGGTCGGGGATCTCGACCTCGCCGAAATGGTCTTCGAGCCGGTGATTGACCTTTCGTCCGTGGGTCAGGGCGATCAGCGGCAGGGCGATATCGTCCAGCGGGCTGGTGTCGACGAAGGCCTGGCGGATGCGCCGCTCCAGCTCATCTTCCTCCCAACCCATCGCCACGCTGGCGCCGATGATCGCCCCCATCGAGGCGCCGCCGACGAAGTCGACCGGCACGCCGGCGGCTTTCAGGGCCCGCAGGGCGCCGATGTGGGCGTAAGCCCGCGCCCCGCCGCCTGACAGCACCAGCCCCACTGACCGCCCGGTCAACAGCCGCGCCATCCGCGCCGCGCAGGGCTCGCTGCCTTCGCGCACATGGAACAGGCGCGCCGCCCCCGTCGCCTCCAGCCAGGCCTCCGAACCCTGTGGCTGCGCCAGGTTCGCGGGCTGGATCAGCACCAGATCGACCAGCTTGTAGGCTTCCAGCGTCTCTGACGCCTTGCCGTTGATCGGCGGCGGCGGTCGGTCGCCCCGCCCGACACGGAACAGGCGATCCACCTGCCGGCCGACCAGATCGCCCCAGGCCCGGTCGCCGGCCTCGGCGACATAGAGGACGAATTCGTGATCGGCCTCGACGTTCGAGAACCATTCGGTCGGCGCCCCGGCCGCCTCGGCGCCGACAACCGTCACCGAATGGCCCATCTCGGCCATGCGACGGGCGATCTTGCCGATCAGCGGCCGGATCTTGCCGGTCCGCTCGGTGGCGACGAAGCCGAAGACGGCCGGATCGCCCGTCGACACGCGCGTGCTGGCATAGCGGGCCCGGTTGAGCACCAGCCTGGCGATTTCCAGCATCACATGCGGATCGTCGTCCGCCGCCGCGAAGAAGTCCGCGCCGTCCATCGCCAGCACTTCGGAATCCCGCAGGGCGACGACCCGCGCCGTGTGGGCCGTGCCGCCGACCAGGGCCATCTCGCCGGCCGGTTCACCCGGCCGGATGACGCCGACGAACTGCCGGTCGAGGCCCTCTTCCTTGCGGAAGGCGCCCAGCTTGCCGGCGTGCACGAGGAAGATCTGGTTCGACTGCTCGCCCGATTCGAACAGCGTCGCCCCGCCCGGCAGCGAGAACCAGCGCGCGCTTCCGGCCTCCCACTCGCGCTCGAAGAGGCGGGTGAGGGCGCTGTCCTGTCGATAGGTGAGGGGCCCGACCACGCAGCGACGCTAGCATGAGTCCCGGAAATGCATCGGTCAGCACGGCTCGGTCTTCAACGGGCACAATCCTGCCGCTTCCCCGGCCTCGAAGGACAAGCTATCCCTCACCCATGCCGAAACTGAGCACGACCGTCGACAAATCCAGCGAGGCCTTCGCCCGCAACGCCGCCGTCAACAAGGGCCTGGTCGAGGAGCTGCGACAGCGGGTCGCCAAGGCCGCGCTCGGCGGCCCGGAATCCTCGCGACTGCGCCATTCCTCCAGGGGCAAGCTGCTGCCGCGCGAGCGCGTCGAACGCCTGCTCGACCCGGGCTCGCCCTTCCTGGAGATCGGCCAACTGGCCGCCTTCGGTCTCTATGACGATGAAATCGCCGCCGCCGGCCTGATCTGCGGCATCGGCCGGGTCTCGGGGCGCGAGGTGATGATCGTCGCCAACGACGCCACCGTGAAGGGCGGCACCTACTACCCGATGACGGTCAAGAAGCACCTCCGCGCCCAGGAGATCGCCCAGCAGAACCGTCTGCCCTGTATCTATCTGGTCGACAGCGGCGGCGCGAACCTGCCCCACCAGGACGAGGTCTTCCCCGACCGCGACCACTTCGGCCGCATCTTCTTCAACCAGGCCCGGATGAGCGCCGAGAACATCCCGCAGATCGCCTGCGTCATGGGATCCTGCACCGCCGGCGGCGCCTACGTTCCGGCGATGAGCGACGAGACGGTCATCGTCCGCGGCGCCGGCGACGAGAGCCAGGGCACCATCTTCCTGGCCGGCCCGCCGCTGGTGAAGGCCGCCACCGGCGAGGTCATCTCCGCCACGGACCTCGGCGGCGCCGACGTTCACGGCCGCCGCTCTGGCGTCGTCGACCATGTCGCCGCCAACGACGAGCATGCGCTGGAGATCGTCCGCAACATTGTCGCCGGCCTGAATACCCTGAAACCCTCGGAAACCGACGTCCGCGAGCCTCGTCCGCCGGCCTTCGACCCCTCCGAGCTCTACGGCATCGTCCCGGCCGACGTCCGCGCCCCCTACGACGTCAAGGAGGTCATCGCCCGCATCGTCGACGGCAGCGACTTCGACGAGTTCAAGGCCCTCTACGGGACCAGCCTGGTCTGCGGCTTCGCCCGCATCTGGGGCTATCCGGTCGCCATCCTGGCCAACAACGGCGTGCTGTTCAGCGAAAGCGCCCAGAAGGCCGCCCACTTCATCGAACTGGCCTGCAAGCGGAAGATCCCGCTGGTCTTCCTGCAGAACATCTCCGGCTTCATGGTCGGCGGAAAGTACGAGGCCGGCGGCATCGCCAAGGACGGGGCCAAGATGGTCACCGCCGTCGCCTCGGCCAACGTGCCGAAGTTCACCGTCCTGATCGGCGGCAGCTTCGGAGCCGGCAACTACGGCATGTGCGGCCGCGCCTACAGCCCCCGCTTCCTGTTCACCTGGCCCAACAGCCGCATCAGCGTCATGGGCGGCGAGCAGGCCGCCTCCGTCCTCGCCACCGTCCACCGCGACGCCGACAAGTGGACGAAGGAAGAGGAAGAAGCCTTCAAGGCCCCCGTCCGCCAGAAGTACGAGGACGAGGGCAACCCCTACCACGCCACCGCCCGCCTCTGGGACGACGGCGTCATCGACCCGGCCCAGACGCGGGATGTGCTGGGCCTGGCCATCAGCGCCAGCCTGAATGCCCCGATCCCCGAGACGCAGTTCGGGGTGTTCAGGATGTAGTGTCGCGTCCTTCTCCCGCTTGTCGGGAGAAGGTGGCCCGCGAAGCGGGTCGGATGAGGGCAGCGCAGTCGCCAGACGGCTTGGCGCGTTATGGAGGAGAACTTGATGCTTCCACACCTCCGATCGCCGGCGCTGCCCTCATCCGTCAGCCTTCGGCTGCCACCTTCTCCCGACAAGCGGGAGAAGGGACTGAAAACCTTCTTCTCCCGTTTCCCACGCCGTAGAGTCCCCAAATGACAAACCCCATCGCCGACCCCCTCGTCGAAATCCCCGACACCGACACCCTCAGCGACCTCGTCCTCATCGAGGCCACCCTGGACGGCATCGCCACGGTCACCATCAACCGTGCCGCCAAGCGCAACGCCTTCAACGCAGAGGTCATCGCGGCCCTGCATGAGGCCTTCATGACCCTCAGCGACGCCGACGGCGTGCGGCTGGTCTTCCTGACCGGGGCAGGTGCCTCGTTCAGCGCGGGCGCCGACCTGGAGTGGATGAAGGCCGCCGTCGAGTGGTCCGAATCCGAGAACCGCGAAGACGCCATGGCCCTGGCCAGCATGCTGAAAGCCCTGCACGACCTGCCGCAACTCACCGTCGCCCTGATCGACGGCCCGGCCTTCGGCGGCGGCGCCGGCCTTGCAGCCGCCTGCGACATGGCCGTGGCCACCGAGCGCTCCACCTTCGCCTTCTCGGAAGTGAAGCTCGGCCTCACCCCGGCGACCATCAGCCCCTATGTGATCCGCGCCATCGGAGCCCGCAACGCCAAGCGCCTGTTCGCGACCGGCGAGGTGTTCGGCGCCGCCGAGGCGCAAGGCTACGGTCTGGTAAGCCAGGTCGTCGCTGACGCCGAAGCCTTCGACGCGGTCCGCGCCGGCCTGAGCACGGCCATCAAGGCCTGCGCCCCCGGCGCCGTGGCCGACGCCAAGGCGCTGGTCAACGACATCGAGGGCGCCGAGATCGATCGCGGCGTCATGGAAGAGACCGCCAAACGCATCGCCGCCCGGCGGGTCAGCGAAGAGGGCCGCGAAGGGGTTCTGGCCTTCCTTGAAAAGCGCAAGCCGGGCTGGGCCGAGTAGGCATGAGCGAGGGGGCGACACCGAAGAAACCGGCGGCCGCAAAGCCGCGCAAGCCGCGCGCGCGAAAGGCCGCGACGCCGGTCTCCGCGGCCGCCGAGGTCCTCACGGCAAGCGCCGACCCCCCGACGATCGACCCGGAGCATCCCACGCCCGGCCAGCCGCCGATGCCGTCTGATCCCGGAAAGACCTGCGCCAACTGTGGCACGCCGCTGGTCGGCCACTACTGCCATGCGTGCGGCCAGCAGGGGCATCTGCACAACAAGCTCGGCCACCTGCTGCACGAGTTCGTCGAAGGCATAGCCCACTTCGACGGTCGCCTGTGGCGGACCCTGCCGCTGCTCGCCTGGCGCCCGGGCCGGCTCAGCCGTGACTGGATCGAAGGCAAGCGGGCCCGCTATGTCGCGCCCCTGCACATCTTCCTGTTCGCCCTGTTCCTGATGTTCACGATCCCGACCTTCGTCCACTACCAGACGAACGACACGGTCAACGTCAACGGCGCGCCGGTCATCATCGACCAGCAGGACCGCGAGGCGGTCATGAAGGCGCAGCGTGAAAAGGTCGCTGCCCTCAACGGGAAGCAGGTGGGAGAGACCAGCGGCCCGCAGGCGTTCGCCAACAAGGCCGTGGACTTCTTCGACAAGCGCTCCGGTCACTGGGACTACTACAAGCTGAAGATCCAGAGCCTGCTCTACAAGTTCGGCTTCCTGATGGCCCCGATCTCGATGCTGATCCTCTGGCTCCTGCTGTTCTACAAGCGGAGCTACACCCTGTATGACCACGCGACGGTGGCGCTGTACGGGCTGGGCTTCACGGCCCTGCTGACGGCGGTGAGCGAGTTGTTGCCGCCCTCGGTCCGTGGCCCGTGGCTCTTCATGATGATGATCTTCATCCCCATCCACGCCGTTCGACACCTGAAGGTCGCCTATGCGATGGGTTGGCCCGGCGCGATCGCAACGGGTCTGGTGATGGGCCTCCTGACGCTTGTCGCCCTCGGCATTTTCATTCTCGGCGTCGCCGCCATTGGTCTTCTGGGTGTTCCCCATGCTTGAAAGCGTCCTCATCGCCAACCGGGGCGAAATCGCCCGGCGGATCATCCGCACCGCCCGCAAGCTCGGCGTCCGCACCATCGCCGTCTATTCCGACGCCGACGCCGACGCCCCCCACGTCCGCGAAGCCGACGAGGCCGTCCACATCGGCCCGGCTCCGGCCCGCGAAAGCTATCTGGTCCAGGAAAAGATCCTCGCCGCCGCCAAGGCGACGAACGCCGCCGCCATCCACCCCGGCTACGGCTTCCTGTCCGAGAACGCCGCCTTCGCCCAGGCGGTCATCGACGCCGGCCTGATCTGGGTCGGCCCGCCCCCGGCCGCCATCGACGCCATGGGCCTGAAAGACGCCGCCAAGAAGCGCATGGCGCAGGCCGGTGTGCCGGTCACCCCGGGCTACCTCGGCGACGACCAGTCCCCCGAACGGCTCCAGAAGGAAGCCGACGCCATCGGTTATCCCGTCCTGATCAAGGCCGTGGCCGGCGGCGGCGGCAAGGGCATGCGCAAGGTGCTGGAAGCCGGCGAGTTTGCCGCCGCGCTTGCCTCCTGCCAGCGCGAGGCCGCCGCCAGTTTCGGCGACCAGAAGGTGCTGATCGAGAAGTACGTCACCCGCCCGCGCCACATCGAGGTGCAGGTGTTCGGCGACAGCCACGGCAACGTCGTCCACCTGTTCGAGCGCGACTGCAGCCTGCAGCGCCGCCACCAGAAGGTCATCGAGGAAGCCCCGGCCCCCGGCATGGACGAGGCCACGCGCGCGGTGGTCTGCGAAGCCGCCGTCAAGGCCGCCAGGGCGGTGAACTACGAGGGCGCGGGCACTATCGAGTTCATCGCCGATGCTTCGGAAGGCCTGAAGGCCGACCGCATCTGGTTCATGGAAATGAACACCCGGCTGCAGGTCGAACATCCGGTGACGGAGATGATCACCGGCCAGGACCTGGTGGAATGGCAGCTGCGGGTGGCGAGCGGCGAGCCGCTGCCGCTGACGCAGGACGAGCTGAAGATCGACGGCTGGGCGATGGAGGCGCGGCTGTATGCGGAGAATCCGGCGACGGGGTTCCTGCCGAGTATCGGGCGACTTGAGCATTTCCGCCTTCCGGCGACTGACGGTGAGACGATCCGGGTCGACAGCGCGGTCGAAGAAGGTGGCGAGGTCAGCCCTTTCTACGATCCGATGATCGCCAAGCTGATCGTGCATGCTCGCCATCGCGCGGCGGCGGCCGGCCTTCTGGCTCGGGCCTGTGGCTCCGTAGAGGTTTGGCCGGTCAAGACAAATGCCGGCTTCCTTGCCCGTTGCGCCGCGCACCCTGATTTTGTCGCGGGTCGGATCGATACCGGCTTCATCGATGGCCGACTGGACGCGCTGGTCACCCGGGCTATGGACGACTCCGTCCTGCTCGCCGCCGTCAGCCAACGGCTGGAGGCGTTTCAGGAGTGGGACAGGGACGCATGGTCGAACACCAACTACGGCCTGTTTGGCTTCCGGCTGAACGCTCCCACCGCCGGCCTGAACTTGCCCATGGCGATCGACGGGCAGGTCATGCGTCTGGAGGTGGCCGGTCCAGTTGCAGGCGCACGGACCTTCGATGTGCGAGACCGTTTCAGTGTCGATGGCCGGCAGGACTTCCAGCCCAACCATCCAATGCCGCCGAGCCACGGCGATGAGCCGCTCTACATCTTTCAAGACGGTGAGACCTTCGAGTTCTCCTTCGCCTCGTCGGCCGCGGCGAGCGCGCAAGCCTCCGCCTCCGACGGCGCCATCCTCTCCCCCATGCCCGGCAAGGTCGTCTCTGTCTCGGTCAAGGCCGGCGACACGGTGACCAAGGGCCAGACCTTGCTGGTCCTTGAGGCCATGAAGATGGAACACGCCCTGACCGCCCCCTTCGACGGCGTCGTCGCCGAACTGTCCGCCGTCGCCGGCGGCCAGGTCAGCGAAGGGGTGGTGCTGGCGAAGCTGGAGGCAGCCGGTGCATAGGCGTCTCGCGGTCGCCGCTGCAGTCATGGCACTCGCCTCGGCGGCTCCGGTCCTGGCGGCGGAGGGCGAGGCCGAGCCGAACGATCAACGCTGCCTGAACCTCGCGCTCAACTACGGCTACGCCACTGTGCGGATGCCCAAGGTCTCCGGACTGGTCGTCTATTACCTTGGCCGGCTCGAGGTCGCCGATCCCGCACGGGACTGGGTCGGTGAGGCCTATGCCTTCCTGGCGTCTCCGGCTGCGATGGGTGACCTCTTCAACAGCCAGTGGAAGACCGATTTCAAGGTCTGCACCAACCGGATGGCCGCCAGTTTGAACCGGCTCAATGAGGCCGAGGTCAAGCTCAACCCGCCTCCGGCGTCTGTCGAAGAGCAAAACCGGGCGCCGCCAGTTCCCTGACTTGCTGGGGCGGAGGGGGCGCGCTTCCCTTGCGCTCGACGGAGCCGCTACGGAGCCGCCTCACCGGACCCGCCGCCAAGGCCGCCAATGGCCTTTCCGACCAGGCTGGCGGCGTCCGGGGCCTTCAGGCCGTCCGCGCCCGGGACGATACAGCGCTGCTTGCCTTCGGCGTCGTCCATGCGCGGCGCGATCGACTGCACGGTCGATCCGTCGGCCGCGTAGGTCGCCAGATACTGGCACCCGGTGGCGATGTCAGTCAGCACGAACAGGTTGGGCTGCGCCGTCGCGGCCCGGCTGAAGCGGGCGCTCAGGGCGCTGTTGCGAACCGCGCCCGCCGGATCCCGCACCGCTTCCTCGGCCAGGGCCGCGCTTTCGCTGAGTTGTTCGCTGGCCTGGCGGGCCGTCGCCGCAGCGTTCTCGACCTTCTGCAGGGCGGCCGCCCCCTCTTCACCACAGGCGGCGAGGAGCAGGGCGGAGGCGGCGAGGCCGGCCGTCATCAGGCCGGTTCGGATCGGGTGTTTCAATGGCGTCATCCCAGGGCCAGTCCAGACGACGACGAACGATCCCGCGGCCCATGCCGGGATCGGCGTCGTCGGTCTCGCCAGTCCGGATCCACTGATCCGCCGCCATCGCCAGGGCCTGAGAGGCCGGTACTGGTGACGATGGCCCCGCTGAAGGCGCGGGCGGCTACTCCCCGAAGGTTGCCGGGCATGTAGGAAGCCGCCGCCCGCTTGCAAACCCCCGCCCCTGCAATTCCCCAACATGAATATGTCTAGACATATTGTTTTTGCATCATTTTCAGGCGCCGATCGTGCTGCGCGACCCGTAGGTCCGGCCGGGCTCCTTTCGACCTACATTCGCAGGACGTCGACCTACGGTCCGGGCTACACGCCGGGCTACTTTCCCCGCGCCTCGACCCACACCAAAGGCACGCGAAAACAACGCACTAGCCGATCCGGCCTGCGGTATAATGGTCTGGCGCTTCGATAGCCCTTCCATCCGTAGCCCAAGGGCTTAAATCCCGCCCCATGCCGCTCCACATCATCAAACTCTGCGTCGGCGTCGAGAGCCTTCAGGACCTGCGCGACTGGCGGGCCCAGCGCGCGGCGCAGGGTTTTCCGTCATACTGTCCGACCCGCATGGCCCCCAAACGCGCCGCCGAGATTCTCGACGGCGGTTCGCTCTACTGGGTGATCAAGGGCAGCATCCTCGCCCGCCAGACGATTACCGAGATCCAGACCGGCCTGCCGGGCCAGCAACCGGTCCGCTTCATGCTGGCCGCTGACCTCATCGAGACCGCCCCCCAGCCGCGTCGCCCCTTCCAGGGTTGGCGCTACCTCGACCCCTCGGACGCCCCGCCGGACCTCTCGACCGGGGCAGGGGAGGCGATGGACCAGGAACTGGCCAGGCAGCTTCGGGAGCTGGGGGCGTGGTGACGCTTCACTAGATCCTCCCCCATCGGGGGAGGGGGACCGCCGCCAAAGGCGGTGGTGGAGGGGGTCCGCACCGGCGACTGCAAATGCCCCAATTCGCACTGACTCAACGGAGCGGACCCCCTCCGTCAGTCGCCTATCGGCGCCTGCCACCTCCCCCGATGGGGGAGGAACTGTTTCGGCGTCAAACCGCCCAGTTGTCGATCAACCGCGTCCGACCAAGCCACGCAGCCACGAACACCCGCGCTCCGGTCCCCACCGGCCCCGGCCCCAGCCGCTCCATGGTTTCCCCGTCATGCGCCTGCACATAGTCGACCGGCCCGAACCCCGCCGCCGCCAGCCGGGCCACCGCCGCCGCCTCGACCTCGTCCACAGCCGTCCCGCCACGCAAGGCCTCGACCGCCTCGGCCATCACCGCCGGCACAACCGCCGCCGTCTTGCGCTCCTCGGCGCTCAGGTAGGCGTTGCGCGACGACATGGCCAAGCCATCCGCCTCCCGCACCGTCGGCCCACCGATAATCTCCACCGGCAGATCGAGGTCCCGCGCCATCCGCTTGATGACCAGCAGCTGCTGATAGTCCTTCTCGCCGAACAGGGCGACGTCCGGACCGCACTGGATCAGCAGCTTGGAGACCACCGTCGCCACCCCGCCGAAGAACTGCGGCCGCTTCTCGCCCTCAAGCGGCCCGGAGACCCCGGCCACCGTCACCGCTGTCGCAAAGCCCGGCGGATACATCACCTCCACGCCCGGTGCGAAGATCAGCTCACAGCCGGCCTCGGCCAGCAGATCGGCGTCACGGCCCTCTCCGCGGGGGTAGGCGTCGAAGTCCTCATGCGGCGCGAACTGGGCCGGATTGACGAAGATCGAGGCCACCACATGGTCGCAGGTCTCAAGGCCCAGCCGGACCAGCGACAGGTGCCCCGCATGCAAGGCGCCCATGGTCGGGACCAGGGCGATGCGCTTTCCGGCGGCGCGCCAGGCCGCGACCTGTTGGCGCAGGTCAGAGACGGTGCGGACGATGGCGGGGCGGGGACTCAAGGTCGCCTCCTTTGTAGGGCAACGGGCGGCGGCTTATCGCCCGTCCCGCCGCGCCAAGTCCAGCAAGACCAAGGTTATCCATACGGCTGTGGACAATCGTTCCGGTCACATTGCTCTCGGGGCCTCGCGGGTTAATCGTTAACGGCCCGGGCTCGCTGAGTCGCGGCCACATCGGCGAAGGAGACCGCCATGAACCAACGTCCCACACAGATGCCGCGCGTCATTGTCGTCGGCAACGAGAAGGGCGGGGCCGGCAAGTCGACCATCGCCATCCACCTGACCGCGGCCCTGCTGCATGGCGGGGCCAAGGTGGCGATCATGGATCTCGACCTGCGCCAGTCCTCGCTCGCCAAGTTCTACCGCAACCGCCACGCCTGGCTTGCCTCGCAGCCTGAGGTCAGCCTGCCCGAGCCGCTGATCCGCAACCCGTCAGAAGACGGCGTCGCCCTGCATCGCGCCGACGCCGCCGAGCAGATGGCCGCCTTCGAGATCGCCTTCGCCGCTGGCCACCAGGACGCCGACTTCCTGGTCATCGACACCCCCGGTGGCGACACCCCGCTCAGCCGCGCCGCCCACGCCCGCGCCGACCTGATCGTCACCCCGATGAACGACAGCTTCGTCGACTTCGACATGCTGGGCAGCGTCAACCCGGTGACCCTGGAGCTGGAAAAGCCCAGTCTCTATTCCGAAACCGTCTGGGATGCCCGCAAGGCCCGGGCCATGACCGGCCAGCGCCAGCCGCTCGACTGGGTGGTGCTGCGCAACCGCCTGGCCTCGGCCGACGCCCGTAACCGCAAGCGCGTCGATGACCGCCTGATGGCCCTGGCCAAACGGGTCGGCTTCCGCACCGGCCCCGGCCTGCGCGACCGGGTCATCTACCGCGAGCTCTTCCCCTTCGGCCTGACCATCGCCGACCTGTCGGCCAAGGTCCGACCGATCCCTGTGGCCCTCAGCCACGTGGCGGCGCGCCAGGAGCTTCGCGCCCTGATGCATTCGCTTGGACTTTCGGCCTTCTCGGGCGATGTGTTGCTCGCCGCCGAGTAGGGCGGGGAGCTTTCCTTGATGATCTATCTCTTGATGGCCGGCGCGGCCGGTCTGCTGCTGTGGACCAGCCGCCGCAGCCTGCTGAAGCTCCTGAAGGTCCGGGAGTGGCGGGTGGCCGGCGGCGCGCTCGGGGCCTTGGTGGCCCTTGGCGGTGTCGCGACGGTGATGCGCGGCAGCATGCTGCTGGGCGCGGCCCTGCTGGTCGTCGGCCTCGGCCTGGCCTTCGGCGCCCGCGTTAATCTCCCGCGCAAGGCCACCCTGCCGAGCCCGGGCGACACCGAGGCCCGCGCCATTCTTGGAGTCTCCGAGGGCGCCGACGAGGCTGAAATCCAGGCCGCCTACAGCCGCCTGATCCGCATGGCCCACCCCGACCGGGGCGGCACGGCGGGCCTGGCGGCCCAGCTCAACGCGGCCAGGGACCAGCTGCTGAAGCGCTAGTTCGGAACCCGCGCCAGCCGCTTGTCCATGACCTCCCGGACGCTGCTGCCCGGGGCCAGCGGCATCGGTATGCCGTCGCAGATGTGGGCCGCCACCCGCGCCATCTGGCTACCCCCGGTCGGCTTCCAGTCGGTCGGCACAGCGCTGGTCTCGACCACCCTCAGTTCGGCGTCCAGCCCGCGCGCCGGCCCGTTGGCCCTGAACTGACGCCGCCCGCAGGAGAGCTGCATCGGCATCATCGCCACCTGCACCGGGCCCTCTTCGCCGTAGATCAGCACCAGCTCGAAGCTCTGATAGGTCCCCGCCATGACGATGCCGTCCAGGTCGACCACCCCCAGCCCCTCGCGGTCGTCCGCGAAGATGCGGAAATCGGCCGCCGCCCCCGGCGTGGCCAGCAGGCCGGCGACCATGGCGAAGGCGGCCAGGCGCATCAGTCCAGCGCCGCCCGGATCTGCGCGGCCAGCGCCTGAAGTTCGGCCGGATCGGCCATGCCGCCGCCGTGCCGGCCCAGCGCCTCGCCCTCAAACCTCGGGATGACGTGGACATGGAGATGGAAGATGGTCTGTCCTGCCGGCGCGCCGTTGAACTGGGTGACGACCACACCGTCCGGGTTCAACGCCTTGCGCGCCGCCCGCGTCAGCCGCTGCACCGCGGCCATGACCTTGACCAGGACGTCGGCCTCGACCTCAAGCAGGTTCCGGGCCTTCGAGGTCTTGGAGATCACCAGGCAGTGGCCCTTCGACTGCGGAAAGGCGTCCATGAAGGCCAGGACGTCGTCATCCTCGAAGACCTTGGCGCTGGGGATCTCACCCCGCACGATCTTCGCAAAGATGTTGGCGTCGTCGTAGGTTCCGTCCAGACTCATCAGGCTCGCTCCAACTGCCGGCCTGCAACGATGGCCGAACACCTCACCGAGCGCCAGCTAACCCTGACGGAACGGCGAAAACTCCTCGGCCAGATAGTCCATCTCGCCCTGCACATTGGCCCGTTCCTGGTCGAGGTAACGGGCGACCGGCTCGCGCAGCATCGGATCGGCGATCCAGTGGGCGGAATAGACCGGGGAGGGCAGGTAGCCGCGGGCGATCTTGTGCTGGCCCTGGGCCCCGGCCTCGACCCGGCTCAGGCCCAGCCGGATGGCGTGCTCGATGGCCTGATAGTAGCAGAGCTCGAAATGCAGGAACGGCCGCTCCTCCAGAGCGCCCCAGTTGCGGCCGTAGAGGCAGTCGTCGCCGATCAGGTTCAGGGCCCCGGCGATCCAGCGTCCCTCGCGCCGGGCCATGACCAACAGCACCCGGTCGGCCATCCGCTCGCCGAGCATCGAGAAGAACCGCCGGTTCAGGTAGGGGCTGCCCCACTTGCGGGAGCCGGTATCCAGGTAGAAGGCGTAGAAGGCGTCCCAGTGCTCTTCGGTCAGGTCCGCCCCGCTCAGGCCGACGATTTCCACCCCGGCCTGGGCGTCGCGTCGCTCTCGCCGGATCGTCTTGCGGCGGTTCGAGGACAGGGCGGCGAGGAAGTCGTCGAAGGTCGCGTAGCCCTGGTTGGTCCAGTGGTACTGCTGGTCCTGCCGCGCCAGCAGCCCGGCCGTGGTCAGGAACCGCCAGTCGCGCTCCTCCGGAAAGGTGACGTGCAGGCCGGACGCGCCCAGCTTCTCTGCAACGGTCAGCGCCCCGCCCAGCAACATGTTGCGGCCCTCAGCCTGGTCGACGTCCGGCCGCACCAGCAGGCGGGGACCGGTCACCGGCGAGAAGGGGGAGGCGCACTGAAGCTTGGGATAGTACCGCCCACCGGCCCGCTCATAGGCGTCGGCCCAGGACCAGTCGAAGACGTACTCGCCCTGGCTGTGGCTCTTCAGATAGAGCGGCATAACCGCCGCGATCTGACCCGCCTCGTCCTCGATGGACAGATGGTGCGGCGCCCAGCCGGTGCGGTCCGTGGCGCAGCCGCTCTCCTCGCAGATGTCGAGGAAGTCGTAGGCGACAAACGGATTGCCCTCGCCGGCGCAGGCGTTCCAGGCGGCTTTCCCGATCTCGGCGATACGGCGGTGGATACGAACCGCCGGCTTCAGACTCACGCGCGGAAGCCCTCGAAGATGACGTTGTCGCAGTAGGGCTCCAGGCGCTCGCCATCTTCCAGGGTGCGCACCGTCCAGGCGACGATGGGCATGCCCCGGCTGCGGAACACTTCGGCCCGCGGGCTGGGCAGCATGCGGGTGTCGAGCGCCAGGAAGTCGGGCCGGGCGATCTCGACGTGCTCGAGGTTGGCGAAGCTCTTGCGCATTTCCGGGGCCAGGTGACGGGCGTTGTCGTCGTTCCAGGCGTAGCTGTCGAGGCCGCGCAGGATCTGCGGATGATGGTCGGCGAACCAGGCGTGGCTGTAGGGATTGAAGCCGATAACACAGGTCGGGCCGTGGTGGTCGAGGAGCACCTCGCTCACCCGCTTCTCAAGCGGTCCGACCTCTCCGAACGGTGTCTTCAGCTCGATGTGGACCAGCGCCCTGCTGCCGATCTCCACCAGCGCCTCGGCCAGGGTCGGGATCGGCTCGTCGGTCCCCTTGAGGCGAAGATCGCGCAGATCGGCGAGGCTGCGATCCTTCACCTTGCCCGGGACGCCGCACATGCGGTCCAGGGTGTAATCATGGAACACGACCGCCTCACCGTCGGCGGACAGATGGACATCCAGCTCAATGCCGTACCCGGCGGCGCAGGCCGCGTGAAAGGCGCCCAGGCTGTTCTCGGGCGGCCCATCCGGAGACCACAGGCCACGGTGCGCGACCGGCGGGCTGAACAGCAACTCCCAGGCCTGGCCGAATTCGGCCGGCTGCGGGCGCGGGTGGTGCTTCATGGCAGCAGCTCCACGACCGCATCCACCTCGACGGCGAAGTTGCGCGGCAGGCGATAGACCCCGACCGCCGAGCGGGCATGGCGACCGGCCTCGCCGAACACCTCGACCATCAGGTCTGAGGCGCCGTTGATGATGCTGGGGATGTCATAGAAGTCGGGTCCGGCCTGGACGAAGCCGCCGAGCTTGACGATCCGGACAACCTTGTCGAGGTCGCCGGTCGCGGCCTTGATCTGGGCGATCAGGTTGATGCCGCACAGCCGTGCGGCCTGAACGGCGGTCGCCGCATCGACGTCCTCGCCGACGATGCCGGTGATCCCGCCCGAGGCGTCCAGAGACACCTGGCCGGAGATGTGCAGCAGGTTGCCCGAGCGGACGAAGGGCACATAGTTGGCGATCGGGGCGACCGGGGCGGGCAGGGTAATGCCGGCGGCGGCCAGGCGTTGTTCGGCGTTTGACATGCGCCGCTTCTATCCCGCCACGGCCCGCGGCGGAAACGCAAAAGGCCCGGACCATTGCTGATCCGGGCCCTCACGTTCTGGTGACCAGAAGAAGCTTACTTCACCGACTGCAGCTTCTCGACGGTCGCGGTGACGCGTTCGTTGAGCGGCTTCATGCTGTCCTTGACGGCGGCGGCGACGGTTTCACCCATCTTGCCGACCTGCGCCATGTAGAGCTCCATGGCGCTCTTGGCCCAGGTGGTCTGAAGCTCGACGGCTTCCTGCACGCTCTTGGCGCCCGAGAGGGCCTTGGCGGCGGCGACCTGGTTTTCCACGGCGGTCTTGGAATAGGCCATGTACTGCGCGCCCAGCGACTCGGCGCCCTTGGTGACGGCGGTGACCGAAGCGACGACGGCTTCGAGGTTCTTCTTTGAGTGGGCGTTCATCTCGTTCAGGCCGGCGAGGTTCTTCTCGACCTGGTCCTTGAAGGCTTGGTTGCCGGCGACGGTGAACTGCTCGACGGTGGCTTTGAAGGTTTCGGCGGCGGCCATGGGAGGCTCCTTGAAATCGCTTGGCGGTGATCTGGATCGCCGAGGCATGGGGAGGTTCGGCGTAGCAGCGTTGTCCCATGCTGCACTGCAGCAGTCAACGAATTATTGTGCAGTGCACAATGACGCTTATGTGACCGTAATTGCTGCCCAATCGGGCGATTGCGGCAAACTCGCTCAACAGGTGTTTACTTTGGCGTAAGGCGACAATGTGCATGCTATGTTGCTAGTCGCCGCCGAAAGGGGGTGGCGTAACCCATTGATTCATCGACGGACGCAGCATGTACAAGCCCGCCCGCCGCGTAGTGTTCTCAGCGTTCGCCGCCGTCGCGATGGTTTTCGCGCCCATTGTTAACGGTCTGGCGACCGCCCAGGTTCCCTACGCCCAGCTTCAGTCGGCCCCGCGCGCCAACCCGGCCGCGCAACCCAAGTATGCCGCTGTCGTCGTAGACGCCAACTCTGGCGAGGTGCTTTACGCCAAGCGCGCCGACAGCCCGCGCTACCCCGCCTCCATCACCAAGGTGATGACCCTCTATCTTGCGTTCGAGGCGATCAATGAGGGGCGGCTCAATCCCAGCGACCTGATCACCGTCTCGGCCAGGGCCGCCGCCCAGCCGCCGACCAAGCTCGGTCTGTCGGCGGGCGAGGTGATCACCGTCGACGACGCCATGAAGGCGCTGGCCGTGAAGTCCGCCAATGACATGGCCGTCGCCCTGGCCGAGCACATGGCCAATGGCTCGGAAGCCAAGTTCGCCGCCCTGATGACCCTGCGGGCCCAGGAGCTGGGCATGCTGAACACCCGCTTCGTGAATGCGTCGGGCCTGCCGGACAGCCGCCAGGTGTCCAGCGCCCGCGACATCGCCATCCTGTCCCGCGCCGTGATGCGCGACTATCCGCAGTACTACAGCCTGTTCAACCTGCGCTCCTTCACCTACCGGGGCATCACCATGAACAACCACAACCGGCTGCTGAACCGCATGCCGGGCGTGGATGGCCTCAAGACCGGATACACCAACGCCTCGGGCTATAACCTCGCCGCCTCCGGCGTGCAGGACGGCCGCCGTCTCATCGTCGTCATGCTCGGCGGAACCTCCAACGCCGCCCGCGACAACCATGTGCAGGAATTGCTGACCACCGGGTTCGACGTCATGCGTCGTCGTGACCGTGGCGAGCGTATCCTGGTCGCCCAGAGCCTTTTCGAACCGCCGCCGCCGCCCGCGCCTTTGCAGTATGACGTGGCGCAGGGCGACACGGACCTGCCGCGCGCCTACTTCGTCGCCGGTCCGGAAGTCGCGCAGGTGAAGGTCTCCAGCAGCATGGCTGAGGCCAAGAAGGCCGCTTCGCCCAAGAAGGCGGCCGTGGTGAAGAAGCCGAAGGGCCAGTGGACGGTCCAGGCCGGCGCCTTCAAGAGCAAGGATCAGGCGAAGACCCAGCTGGGCTCGATCCAGAAGCGCTTCGGCAAGGTCTTCGACGACGCCGAAGGCGTGATCGGCGGCAAGGTCGATGGCTTCTTCCGCGTGCGTTTCACCGGTCTGACCGCTGACGACGCCCGCGCGGCCTGCAAGGCGCTCAGCGCCCGCAAGCAGTCCTGCATGGTTGTGGCCCCCGGCCGCTAGTCGGCAGCCGTCGCCCGGCAACTGGACGGACCGCGCCGCGTTGGTCTCCCGAACAGGAGACGAGCATGCCCGCACAATGGCGCGTCCAGGTCTGGCTCGGCGAGGATACCGCCCAGACCGCCTGCATCCGGGATGTGAAGGTCACCGCCGACACGGAGGCCGAGGCCCTGGCCATCGTGGCCCGCCAGGCGGCGGAAGCGGCTGACGTCGAGCCCCTCAACGACGGGCAGGAAGAGGTCTTTTCCCGCACCGAAGTCACAAGCGGGGCGGTCGAGCACGGCGCGGCCGCCGGCGACCCGAAGGCCTGAACGACGCATTTCCGTTCGTCCCCGGTTGCGGTAACACTCCGCACGGGGAGCGACACATGCAGCACATCCTGATCGGCCTTGGCGGCATCCTGCTGCTTCTGGGCGTGGCCTTCGCCCTGTCCAGGGCACGCAGCCGCATCAACCTGCGGATCGTCGCCAGTGCGTTCGGCCTGCAGGCCGCCATCGCCGTCTTCGTCCTCTATCTGCCGGCAGGCCGCGCCGCCATGGCCGCCACGGCGCAGGCCGTCGAGCGCCTGTTGGGCTACAGCGCGGTCGGCATCGAGATGGTGTTCGGCGGCCTGACCCAGGTGAACGGCGTCGCCAGCTTCGCCATCAACATCCTCCCGATCATCATCTTCTTCAGCGCCCTGGTCTCGATCCTCTACTATCTCGGGATCATGCAGCTGGTCGTGAAGTGGGGCGGTGGGGCCCTGCGCTGGCTGCTCGGCGTCGACCGGGTGGAGGGTCTTTACGCGGCCGCCAACGTCCTCGTCGGCCAGTCGGAATCGCCGCTGGTCGTTCGGCGCTACCTGCGCGGCCTGACCGACGCCCAGATCTTCGCCCTCATGGTCACCGGCATGGCCGGGGTGGCCGGCTCAATCCTGGCGGCCTACGCCTCCATGGGCGCTGACCTGAAATATCTGCTCGCCGCCGCCTTCATGTCCGCCCCTGGTGGCCTGCTGATGGCCAAGATCATCATGCCCGACGAGAAGGCTCCGCCACCCGCCGAGGCAGATGAGGACGTCCAGGCCGTCGCCGCCCTCATGCCGGAGCCGGAGGAAGAGGAGCGGGCCACCAACATCATCATGGCCGCCTTCAACGGCGCCCAGGACGGGGTGCAACTGGCCGTGGCGGTCGGCGCAATGCTGATCGTCTTCGTCGCCCTGATCGCGCTCGCCAACGGCATCCTCGGCGGGATCGGTGGCTGGTTCGGTCATCCGGGTCTCAGCTTCCAGCAGATCCTCGGCTACGTCTTCGCCCCCGTCATGTTCATGCTCAATGTGCCCTGGGACGAGGCCCGCAAAGCCGGCGAGCTGTTCGGCGAGAAGCTGATCCTCAACGAGTTCGTCGCCTTCCTGCACTACAGCGAGGCCAAGGCGGCTTTGTCGCCTCACACCCAGGCGGTGGTCACCTTCGCCCTGTGCGGCTTTGCCAACATCAGCTCGATCGCTATCCAGATGGGCGTGCTGGGCGGTCTGATCCCGGAGAAGCGGCCGACCATCGCCCGCCTTGGCTTGCTGGCGGTGCTTGCGGGTTCGCTGGCCAACCTGATGAGCGCGGCCATGGCGGGCCTGTTGCTGGCAAGCTGACCGATGACCGACCGCCAGCGCCTGTTCTTCGTCCGGGCCCTACATTCGGCCATCTATCTGGTGATGGCCTCCGCCTCGTTAGTGGTGCTGTTCGCCGGGATCACAGGGTGGACGGGCGACTGGCTCTGGGTAGCGCTTGGGCTGGTCGGGATCGAGAGCCTGGTCTTTGCCGCCTTCGGCTTCAAATGCCCTCTGACAGCCGTTGCCGTTCGCTACGGCGCATCGGTCGACGGCGCCGCCTTCGACACCTTCCTGCCCGACAGGATCACCCGGCATACCTTCCGGATTTTTGGACCGATCATTGTGATCGGCATCGTCCTTCTGGCGGCGCGGTGGGCGATTTCAGCCCTTTAGCGGTCAGGGCAACAGCCCCAACCGTTTGCCCACGATCCGGTCCATCGTCCGGCGCGGCAGAATCTCGGTCATCAGCACCTCTAACGGGGAGGGCGAGACCACATAGCGGTGCTTGGGCTTTGCCGCCGTCAGCCCCTTGAGGATCGCCTCGCCGATGGCGGACGGCGGCAGGCCGTTCTTGCCCAGGGTCAGCATGTAGCCCTTGATCCGTTCCAGCGCCGGACCGAACACGGTCGCGGCGTAGGGGCCGGTGTCGACCTCGTCGGCCTTGGCCCAGATCGGTGTCGCCACAGCGCCCGGGGCCACGATGACCACATCGATGCCGTGGATCAGCAGCTCACGGCGCAGGGCTTCCGACAGACCCTCGAGGGCGAACTTGGAGGCGCTGTAGGGCCCCATGAACGGGGAGGCGTTGCGGCCGCCGACCGAGCTGATGTTGACGATCCTGCCCTTGGGCCCGGTCAGGCCGGGCTCAGCGCCGAGCAGGGGCGCGAAGGCCTGGGTGGCGATGACCACGCCGGTGACATTGACCTCCATCTGCTGGCGGAAATCGTCGACCGGGAGATGGAGCAGGGGGCCGGCCACCGCAATGCCGGCGTTGTTGACGAGGCCCGCCAGGGTCTGACCGTTCAGCGCCTTGCGCACGGTCTCGGCCGCCGCCTGGGCCCCCGCCGCGTCGGTCACATCGAAGATTAGCGGCGTGAAGGCGTCGCCGAATTCCTGCTTCAGGCGGTCGGCGTCGGCCTGTTTGCGGACGCTGCCGAAGACATGGAAGCCGTTGGCCGCCAGCACCTGGACGGCGCCATGGCCGATGCCGGTGGAGACGCCGGTGACGACGACGCTGCGTTTCATGGAATGACCCCTCGACTGAACCCCGATCCCTCAATTGGGTCGCGCCGGGCCCGGAAGCAAGCCCTGGCGTATCCCTCCCCTTTATGGGGAGGGTGGCGCGCGCAGCGCGACGGGTGGGGAAGTCAGAAAAAAAGGCGCCAATCACGGAAGACTGGCGCCCTGTCATTTTCGTACCCCACCCTGACCGCTTCGCGGTCTGTCCCTCCCCATGAAGGGGGGGAGGAAGGCGGGCCTACTCCGCCAACGCCGGCTCTTCGATCTCCGGCGCCCCAGGCTCGCGAGCCTTGGGCGTGTCGATCTCGAACTCGAAGGCGATCTTGCCGTCCTTGAGCACCACCTTGACGTGGCCACCCTTGGACAGCTTGCCGAACAGGATGTCGTCGGCCAGCGGCTTCTTGATGTGCTCCTGGATGACCCGGGCCAGCGGCCGAGCCCCATAGAGTTCGTCGAAGCCGTTCTTGGCCAGCCAGTCAGCTGCCTCGTCGGTGGTTTCGATGGTGATGTTGCGGTCGGCCAGCTGGGCTTCCAGCTGCAGAACGAACTTCTGGACCACCTGGCGGATGATGTCCTGGGTCAGCGGCTTGAAGGCCACGACGGCGTCCAGACGGTTGCGGAACTCCGGCGTGAACAGACGCTTCAGCGCCTCTTCCTGCTCGCCGTCATTACGCCCACGGCCAAAGCCGATGGTGTTCTTCTGGGCGTCGGAGGCGCCCGCGTTGGTGGTCATGATCAGGACCACGTTGCGGAAATCGACCTTCTTGCCGTTCGAGTCCGTCAGCGTGCCGTTGTCCATCACCTGCAGCAGGATGTTGTAGACGTCCTGGTGCGCCTTCTCGATTTCGTCGAGCAGGACCACGGCATGCGGATGCTGGTCGACGGCGTCGGTCAGCTGGCCGCCCTGATCGTAGCCGACATAGCCGGGGGGAGCCCCGATCAGGCGGCTGACGGTGTGGCGTTCCATGTATTCCGACATGTCGAAGCGCAGCAGCTCGATGCCCAGCGTCGAGGCCAGCTGCCGTGCGGCTTCGGTCTTGCCGACGCCGGTCGGACCGCTGAACAGGTAGCTGCCGATCGGCTTGTTGGCGTCGCGCAGGCCGGCCCGGGCCATCTTCATGGCCGAGCTGAGCTGCTTGATGGCCTCGGCCTGGCCGAACACCGCTCGCGTCAGATCCGTTTCCAGCTCTTTCAGCGCCTCGGTGTCGGTCTTGGACACAGACTTCGGCGGGATGCGGGCGATCTTGGCGACGACGGCCTCGATCTCCTTGACCCCGATCACCTTCTTCCGCTTGCCCTCGGGCAGCAACATCTGGCCGGCGCCCGCTTCGTCGATCACGTCGATCGCCTTGTCGGGCAGCTTGCGGTCGGTGATGTACTTGGCCGACAGGTCCACCGCCGTCTTGATGGCGTCGTTGGTGTACTTCAGCTTGTGGAACTCTTCGTAGTACACCTTCAGACCCTTGAGGATCTTGATGGTGTCGTCGATCGTCGGCTCGTTGACGTCGATCTTCTGGAAGCGCCGGACCAGGGCCCGATCCTTCTCGAAGTGCTGACGGAACTCCTTGTAGGTCGTCGAGCCCATGCAGCGCAGGCTGCCCGAGGCCAGAGCGGGCTTGAGCAGGTTGGAGGCGTCCATCGCCCCGCCGCTGGTCGCGCCGGCGCCGATCACCGTGTGGATCTCGTCGACGAACAGGATGGCGTTCGGGTGATTTTCCAGTTCCTTGATGACCTGCTTGATCCGCTCCTCGAAGTCGCCGCGATAGCGGGTGCCGGCCAGCAGCGCGCCCATGTCGAGCGAGAAGATGGTGGCGCCTTCAAGCACCTCCGGCACTTCGTGGTTGATGATCTTGCGGGCCAGGCCCTCGGCGATGGCGGTCTTGCCGACGCCCGGGTCACCGACCAGCAGCGGGTTGTTCTTGGTCCGCCGGCAGAGGATCTGGATACAACGCTCGACCTCGGCCATCCGCCCGATCAGCGGGTCAACCTTGCCCAGCCTCGCCTTCTCGTTGAGATCGACACAATAGGCCTCGAGGGCCTCGCCGCCGGTCTTGGCGTTGGGCTTTCCGCCGTTCTCTTCCTCATCGGTCGCGCCCTTGACGGTCTTGGGCTCGGAAGCCCCGGCCTTCTTGGCGATGCCGTGGGCGATGTAATTCACCGCGTCGTACCGCGTCATGTCCTGCTCCTGCAGGAAGTAGGCGGCGTGGCTTTCGCGCTCGCTGAAAACGGCGACCAGCACATTGGCCCCGGTCACGTCGTCGCGGCCGGAGGATTGCACATGGATCACCGCGCGCTGGATGACGCGCTGGAAGCCGGCCGTCGGCTTGGCTTCCTCGCCGTCGTCCACGATCAGGGCGCGGAGTTCGGTGTCGATGTAGTTGACGAGAGTCTTCTTCAGCTCCGCGAGATCGACATCGCAGGCCTTCATCACCCCGGCGGCGTCCTCGTCGTCGGCGAGGCTGAGCAGCAGGTGCTCCAGGGTGGCGTACTCATGCTTTCGCTGGTTGGCGTAAGCGACTGCGCGGTGAAGTGTTTCTTCGAGATTGCGCGAAAACGAGGGCAAATGTGGCTCCTCTAATCCTTTTCCATGGTGCACTGCAGCGGGTGCTGATGCCGTCTGGCTGCGTCGATTACCTGGGCGACTTTTGTCTCGGCGACTTCGTAGGTGAAGACACCGCATACCCCTACGCCGTTCTGGTGCACATGAAGCATGATCCGGGTCGCATCTTCGCGCGACTTGTTGAAAAAACGCTCAAGCACGTAAACGACGAACTCCATCGGTGTGTAGTCGTCGTTCAGAATCAGGACGCGGTACAGCGAAGGCTTCGCGGTCTTGGCCTTGGTCTGTGTGACCACGCCCGTACCGGAACCACCCTGTCCCGCATCAGTTCCTGACTTCCGTTCCGACATGCCGACCTTTGACAATCACTGCGGCGGTCCGCGACACGGCCGCCATTCTTGGTGATTAGATATGGAAACATCGGCCCATTGGAAGGGGGCAGCGACCGTCGGCGAGGAATAACGCTGGCCTTCGACGCCCGTCCGCCAGGAGGACGCAACCGAACCTTCGTGGCGGACCGGCCGCAGCAACAGTCGGCCTAAGGGCTTGTAAGTCATCAGCGACCTCAAAATGAGGGCGTATTCACTGGATTTAGTCATTTTGACGCACACGTGACATTTCACAGAATAAAAACGCCGTTCTCCCTATAACCGAACAGTCATTCAGGGCTGAGGTGATCAGGGTGGGGCGTGACGGCGACGGATGAACTGCGACGGACCCGGTTTGGACCTGCCTGGGGAAACCTCGAGTGGTCTCTTCTCAAGCAGTCCCACAAGAACAACGCCGCGACCATGGTGGTCCAGATCGCCAGTTCGATCGGCGTCACCGCCGCCGCGCCGCCGCAGGCCCGGCCGTTCTTCTTCGTTTGGCTTGGGATCGTTCTGACGGTTGCGGCGGCTCGCCTGTTGGTGGCCGTCGCCCTGGGACGGGAACTCGATGGCGGCCGTCGTGACGAGATTCTCAAGGGGCTGGCCCTTGGCCAGAACGCCGGGTTGCTGGTCAGTGCGACCCTCTGGGCGGTCCTGGCCTGCTGGCGCATGCCGCTCGACGGAGCCCAGAGCCGTTATATGATCCTGATCGTCGTCTCCGCGCTGGCGGGTGGGGCGATCGGTGTTCTCGCGCCGCTCAAATGGACAGGTCGGCTCTACGTCACCATCCTGCTTGTTCCGGCCAGTGTCGCTCTGGGCATGTCTGGCACAGGGGACACGGTGCTCGGCATTCTGGGCTTCGCCTTCTGGGGCGTCATGATTGCGGGTCATCGCAACAACTACAACCTGCTCTGCGAGTCGATCCGTCTGCGGGAGGCCAACACCGCCCTGATCGCCGATGTTGAGGCGCGGAACCTGGCCATTGCCGAGATAAACCGGGATCTGGAGAAGCGCGTCGCTGACCGTACCGCCGACCTCCAGACGATGACCTTCAAGGCCGAGGCAGCCAACCGCGCCAAGTCGGAGTTCCTCGAAACCATCAGCCATGAACTGCGCACCCCGCTGAACGGCATAGTCGGCCTGACGCGCATCATGGCGGCCGGGGAGCTGGGGGAGGCGCAGGCGGCTCATCTGGCGGCTCTCTCGGCCTCATCCGCCATCCTTCAGAGCCTGGTTGACGATCTGATCGATCTGACCTGCATTGACGCCGGAGGCCTGACTTTCATGCCCCGTAACTTCAACCTCCTCGGCCTCGCCGCCCGGCTGGAGACCGTCCACGGCCAGGCGGCCCGGGACGTCGGGCTGGCCATCTCGTTCGAGGTGTCCCCGGAATGCCCGCTGGAGCGCCGGGGCGATGAAGATTTTCTGCTCAAGATCGCCGGGCACCTGATCGCGAACGCCGTGAAATTCACCGCGTCAGGGCGAATCGATATCGTTATCGACGGCGACTCCGACGGGTTTTGCCTGGCGGTCAGCGATACCGGACCGGGCATAGCAGCCGTTGATCAGGCGCGTATCTTCGATCGCTTCACGCAGCTTGACGCCGCCAGCACCCGTCAGTTTGGCGGCGCCGGCCTCGGACTCTCCATTTGCCGGGACCTTGCCGAACTGATGGGCGGGACCATCGCCGTCGAATCCCGTCCAGGCGAAGGCGCGACTTTCCGGCTCGATCTTCCGTTCAAAACCGTCGTAGCCGCCGCCCCCGCGGAGTTGTCCATTCCCGCCGCCCTCGCAACCGAAGAACAGATTCTGATCGTCGAGGATAACCCGACCAACAGACTGGTGCTTCAGACCCTTTTGAGCCACCTGGGGGTATCCAGCGCCTTTGCCTGCAACGGCCAGGAAGCGGTCGAGGCTTGGCGGTCCCGGTCCTGGGACGGCATCCTGATGGACATTCACATGCCGGTGATGGACGGGCTGGAGGCCACCCGGACCATTCGCGGTCTCGAACGGGACAGCGGCCGCCCGCGTACGCCGATCATCGCCGTCACGGCCAGCGCTCTTGTCGGCGCGGGGCAGGGATTTCGCGAGATGGGCCTGGACGCTGTGGTCGCCAAACCCGTGGCCATCGACACCCTCGTCGCCGTGCTCGAGACTTACGTCTACGCAAGCGCCGCCTGACATCTTCAGAGCTGTCTCCCGCCCCGGTGAATACGGGAAGACAACCAGCGTCCGAAGGACGGCCTGTCACAGGCCCTCATCTGCCCCTCATGCCTTCCCCTTCAAGGCCCGTCCCGTCACCAGCGCCCCCTTGCCGAACTTCGCCTCCATCCGGTCCATCGCCGTCTCATGGCTGAGCGCACGCTTCTCGTCCCCGCCGAAGAAGTCGCCGCCCGACGCCCCCGCCTCCTCGAAGTCCGACAATCCCGCCCCGATCAGCCGGTACAGCGTCCCGTCCGTCTCGTTTGCGAGCAGGTCGCGCACAGCGTTGAACAGCGTCCGCGCGGTCTGGGTAGGGGCGGGCAGGGTGCGGCGGCGGGTGATGATCTTGAAGTCGATCTTGCGCAGTTTCAGCACCGCCACCCGCCCGGTGATGCCCTCCTTGCGCAGTTGCCGCGCCACCTTTTCGCAGAGCGGCCAGAGGATGTTCTCCAGGGTCTCGCGGTCCGAGTAGTCCTCGTTGAAAGTGGTCTCGGCGCTGATCGTCTTGCGGCCTTCACGCGGATTGACCACCCGGGCATCCTGGCCGTTGGCCAGCTTGTGCAGGCTCATGCCATGACTGCCGAACTCGGTCGCCAACTCCTTGAGCTCAGCCCGCGCCAGGTCGCCAACCGTCCGGTATCCGGCCTTCTCCAGGGTCGCGGCGAACACCGGCCCGACGCCGGGCAGGATGCGCACCGATTTCGGCGCCAGCACGGACGCCGCCTCCGCCCCCAGCACTGAAAACCCGCGCGGCTTGTCCAGCTCCGAGGCGATCTTTGCCAGGAACTTGTTCGGGGCCAGGCCGATGGACACGGTGATCCCGACCTCCGCCTCGATCCGCGCCTGCAGCCGGGCCAGGGTCAGGGCAGGGGGCATGCCGTGCAGCCGCTCGGTGCCCGACAGATCAATCCAGCACTCGTCCAGCGACAGGGTCTGGACCAGCGGGGTCAGGTCCCGGATCAGCTCCATGATCCGCTTGCTTTCGGGCACGTACTTGCCGAAGTCGGGCTTCAGGATCACCGCCTGCGGGCACAGCTTGCGCGCCGTGAACATCGGCATGGCCGACCGAACCCCGCTCATCCGGGCGATGTAGCAACAGGTCGAGACCACCCCCCGCACACCGCCGCCGATGATCACCGGCACATCCCGCAGCTCCGGCCGGTCGCGTTTCTCCACCGAGGCGTAGAAGGCGTCACAGTCCATGTGGGCGATGCTCAGGCTCGCCAGTTCATCGTGGGCCACCATCCGCGGCGAGCCACAGGCCGGGCAGCGGCGCGGGGCCGTGTCTCCGGTCCAGAAGCAGTCGCGGCAGAAGGCCTTCATGGCCGGTCAGTACCATACTCCCGGCCTTCCGGTCGCCGCCCCAGGACGGACGAGCCGGGCGCCATAATTTTACCCGGTCGAAATTATCGCGGCTTTCGGACCAGTGCCGGGAGTCCTGCCTCCGCCGTAGGTCGGGTCGGGCGCAAACCGGGCTACATTCCCCGCCGTTCGACCACTTTCAGACCTACGCTCTGACCTACATCTGCGGCGTTGCGGCCCACGTAAAACCCACGCCCGCCGGGACTTCCGGGGCTAGGGCGAAAACGCTGCCTGATTTTGTAGCCATGCTACAATAGAGCCGCTTCGATAGCGGCTACTCTGCCGGCCAAAGCCAGGCCGCGCCGCGCACCCCCGACGAATCCCCATGCGCCGCCCGACGGATCGGGGTCTCGAACGTGTCCGAGAACACATGATGACCGATCAGCCCCGGCAATCGCTCGTACAGCTCGTCGATGTTCGACATGCCGCCGCCCAGCACGATGACGTCCGGATCGATGATGTCGCAGACAACGGCCAGGCCCCGGCCCAGCCGATCGCTGTAGCGGTCGAGCACCAGGGCGGCGGCCGGATCGCCCGCCCGGGCCCTGGCGACGATCTCCGGCCCGTCGAGGGCCTGGCCCGACTCGGCCCGATACTCCTCGAGGAAGGCTGTCCCGCTGATCCAGGTCTCCAGACAGTTCACCCGCCCGCACCAACAGGTGTGGGCGGCATGCTCCTCGGCCGTCGGCCAGGGAAGGGGGGTATGGCCGAACTCGCCGGAGAAGCCCGAGGCGCCGGGCCAGTCCTGACCGCCCAGCCAGACCCCGGCGCCGCAGCCGGTGCCGATGATCACCCCGAAGGCGACCTTCGCGCCCACCGCCGCCCCGTCGACGGCTTCGGAAATGATCAGGCAGTCAGCGTCGTTGCGCAGCCGCACCGGACGGCCCAGCACCCGCACCATGTCGGCCTCCAGCGGCGCATCGTTCAGCCAATAGCTGTTGGCGTTGCGCACCAGACCGGTGGCCGGCGAGATCGAGCCGGGGATGCCGACGCCGATCCGCTCGAATCGCTGACCCACCTCCGCCTCCACCGCCTCGACCACCTGGCGGGTGACCTCCAGCGAGGCCTCGTAGACCCGGGGGTTGGGCAGACGGATACGCGATACGAACCGGCCCTCGCCATCCAGGGCGGCCGCCTCGATCTTGGTGCCGCCGAAGTCCACGCCGAGTCTGAGCATGCGACGATATCCGTCGAAGATCGTCGCGCAGGCAAGGCTTGCCTGACCGTGCGGCACCGCTTCTAGATCGCGGCAAACACATTGTGGAGAAACGCACATGGCCCAGGGGCCCCTGTCCGGTCTGAAGATCGTCGAGTTCGCCGGAATCGGTCCGGGACCGTTCTGCGGCATGCTGCTGTCGGACCTCGGCGCCGACGTCGTGCGCATCGACCGCAAGGGCGCCGGTCGCGGTTCGCCCGCTGACATCACCGCGCGAGGCCGTCGCTCGGTGGCCCTGGATCTCAAGAACCCGGACGCCATCGAGACCTGCCTCAAGCTGATGGAAGAGGCCGACGGCATCATCGAGGGCTTTCGCCCCGGCGTCATGGAACGCCTCGGCCTCGGCCCCGACGTCGCCCTGAAGCGCAATCCCAAGCTCGTCTACGGCCGCATGACCGGCTGGGGCCAGTTCGGTCCCTACGCCAAGGCCGCCGGCCATGACATGAACTACATCGCCATCACCGGCGCCCTCCACGCCATCGGTACGGATGAGAAGCCGATCCCGCCGCTCAATCTGGTCGGTGATTTCGGCGGCGGCGCCCTCTACCTCGCCTTCGGCCTGCTGGCCGGGGTGATTCACGCCCGCAGCACCGGCGAAGGCCAGGTCATCGACTGCGCCATGAGCGATGGCGCGGCCTCCCTGATGAGCATGTTCTACGGCTTCAAGGCCATGGGCGCCTGGCAGGAGACCCGCCGGTCAAACCTGCTCGACGGCGGGGCCCACTTCTACGACACCTACCAGTGCGCCGACGGCAAGTGGATCTCGATCGGCTCGATCGAGCCGCAGTTCTACGCCCTGCTGCTGGAGAAGACCGGCATCACCGACCCGGCCTTCCAGAACCAGATGGACCGCTCGGCCTGGCCCGAGCTGACCCAGAAGCTGGCCGACGTCCTCAAGACCAAGACCCAGGCCGAGTGGTGCGAGATCATGGACGCCACCGACATCTGCTTCGCCCCCATCCTCGACCTGGATGAGGCCCCCAAGCACGCGCACAACGTCGCCCGTGAGACGTTCGTCACCGTCGAGGGCGTGATCCAGCCGGCGCCGGCTCCCCGGTTCTCGGCCACCCCCGGAAAGATCCAGGCTCCGCCGCCGAAGATCGGCGCGCATAACGAAGCCGCGCTGACCGACTGGGGCTTCTCGGCTGACGCCATCAAGGCGTTGCAGGACTCGGGGGCTCTGTAGGTGGGGGCCGTGTCAGTCCTGCAAAGAGTCTGACACTGACCCGACACCTTCCATTCAGCCACGGTTCAGCCGCGCGCCTCTAGTTTGGCATCGTGACTGGAGGCGCCGCGCTCTCCCGTCCCTCGAAAGCGGCGCCGAAGGGCATACAGGACGAAGGCAAGATCATCCTGGAGGCGCGCCGCACGGTTATCCGGGCGGCGCGCCGTCTTGTATTGCGCGGCGCAGCAACTGCGGGCAGGTTCCCGCGATGACAGACCCCCGCGCCCGGTTCGCGCTGCTTTCCCGTTGGCGAGACCTCGATCCGGCCCACTGGGTGCGGCTGACGGCCAGTGTCGCGGGCAAGTCGCTGTCGCGGCTGTGGGGCCGGGACGTCATGCTCTACGTCGGCGGGGTCAGCTTCTGGGCCATGCTGGCGGCCTTTCCCGCTATCGCCATCGGCATGGGTCTGTTCGGCCTGTTGATGGACCCCGACAAGATCGCCCAGCGCGCCGAGTCGCTGACCGGCCTGATGCCGCCCGGCGCCCAGCACCTGTTCGAGAGCGAGCTGGTTCGCCTGGCCCATGCGCCGCTGCAGGCCGTGTCGGCCCAGAGCGCCCTGGCCATCATCATCGGCGGCTACGCCGCCCATCGGGGATTCAAGGCCCTGCTGGCCGGCCTCTCCTTCATCCATGACGAGGAGAACCAGCGCGGCTTCTGGACCTTCAACTTCATGGCCCTGATCGTGCTAATCTGCGCCTTCGTTCTGATGGGCGTGGTCTCGGCCATGTTCCTGATGCTCAGGCTGATGGGGGCGGCGCTGAACCTGAAGCCTCTGGCGGGAACCGTCTTCCTCAGCGAATGGACCTGGACCAGCCTAGGCATCACCCTGGCGATGACCCTGATCTACCGCTACGCCATGTCCCGCGAGCCCGTCGTCTGGCGCGCCTCGATCATCGGCGGCATGGCGGCCGCCGCTCTGGCGGTCGGCGCCAGCTGGGCCTCGGCCTTCTACGTCGAACAGATCGCCCACCTGGGCGCCACCTACGGCTCGGTCTCGGCTGTGGTGGTGTTCCTCATCTGGCTCAGCTGGAACGTCAACGTCGTCTTCCTGGGCGGCGCCATCGCCACCGAGGTCGAACTGGCGATCGCCCAGCCGACTTTGGACTTCGAAGACGCGCCGCTGATCTAGGCGTCCGTTCCTGCCGGATTGTTCGAAACAGTCGGTGGGCGCGGTCAGGTTTTGCGAATGAGAAAGCTCACCGCGCCGTCCGCCTCGACCTGTTCCATGACCTGATGTCCGCCCTGGTTGGCGAAGTGCGGCACGTCCACCTTGGCCATCGGATCGTCGGCGATCAGTCGCACCATCGCTCCGGTGTCCAGGCCTTCCAACGCCTTGCGCAGCTTCAAGGTCGGCACCGGACAGCGGTGGCCTCGGGCGTCGATCAACAGGGGCTCCTGGCTCATCGCATCCCGATAGCGCGCGCGCGAAACTGCCGCTAGGGTCCGCGCCTCAAAGGTGTTCAGGGGGCGTCATGCTTCGGGGTCTGGTTGCAGCGCTGGTCAGCGCGTCTTTCATCGTCACGCCGGCCTTTGCGGCTCCGCCAAAGAAGGCTGACCCCGCCAAGTGGGACGTCAACGCCCCGCCCGGGCCGTTCAAGGACGTGCCCATCGACACCACCACCGGCACCTGGATGAGCGTCGACGTCAGTCCCGACGGCAAGGAGGTGCTCTTCGATCTGCTCGGCGACCTCTACACAATCCCGATCGGCGGCGGCGAGGCCAGGTCCCTGACCAGCGGCGTCGCCTGGGACATGCAGGCCCGCTATTCGCCCAACGGCCGCTGGATCGCCTTCACCTCGGACCGCGGCGGCGGCGACAACATCTGGGTGATGAACCGAGACGGCTCGGACATGCGCGCCGTCTCGAAAGAGACCTTCCGCCTGCTCAGCCAGCCGGCCTGGTCGCCCGACTCCGAGTACGTCGTTGGTCGCAAGCACTTCACCTCCGGCCGTTCGCTGGGCGCCGGCGAGATGTGGCTCTACCACCGCTCGGGCGGCGACGGCCTTCAACTGACCAGGAAGCGCACCGAACAGAAGGACACCGGCGAGCCGGCCTTCAGCCCCGACGGCCGCTACCTCTACTTCAGCGATGACGCCACGCCCGGCGGCCAGTTCGAGTACAGCAAGGATCCCAACGGCCAGATCTATGTGATCCAGCGCCTCGACCGGAAGACCGGCGAGACCAGGCAGTATGTCACCGGCCCAGGCGGTTCGATTCGCCCGACCCCCTCGCCCGACGGCAAGAGCTTGGCCTTCGTCCGCCGCGTTCGCTACAAGACCACCCTCTTCATCCGCGACCTCGAGAGCGGCAAGGAGACCCCGGTCTACGACGCCCTTGATCGCGACATGCAGGAGACCTGGGCCATCCATGGGGTCTATCCCAACATGGCCTGGACCCCGGACAACAAGGCCGTCGTGCTTTGGGCCGGTGGCAAGATCCGCAAGATTGAGGCCGCCACCGGTGCGGCCGCCGACATTCCCTTCCATGTGAAGACCACCCGCCGGGTCGCCAGCGTCGTGCGCGCCAAGGTCGATGTCGCCCCCAAGGCCTTCGACGTGAAGATGATCCGCTGGGCCGAGGTTTCGCCGCGCGGCGACAAGGTGGTCTTCGAGGCGCTCGGCAAACTGTGGATTCGAGACGTCAACGGCGGCCAGGCCAAACGCCTGACCAGCCAGAGCGACCATTTCGAACTCTATCCGGCCTGGTCGCGGGATGGCGCGTCCATCGTCTTCACCACCTGGTCCGACGAGACCTTCGGGACCATTCGCGTGGCGCCTGTCGCCGGCGGCGAGGGCAGGGTGGTGACGAAGAAGCCGGGCCACTATGTCGAACCGGCCTTCAGCCCCGACGGTCGCACGATCGTCTATCGCACGGTTCAGGACGGCTATCTGACCAGCGCCCAATGGGGCAGCGAAACCGGCCTCTGGAGCCTTCCGACGGCCGGGGGTGAGCCGCAGGAGATTACCTCCAACGGCGTGCTGCCGCAGTTCGGCGCCGCCTCCGACCGGGTGTACTTCATGAGCTTCGAGGCCGAGGGCAAGCGCGCCCTCAAGTCGGCAAAGCTCAACGGCGACGATGCCCGCGTCCACCTGACCAGCGCCAACGCCGGGGAGTACGCCATCGCGCCGGACGAGAAGTGGGTGGCCTGGACGGAGCGGTTCAACGCCTACGTCGCTCCGCTGGTTTTCACTGGCAAGCCGGTCGAGATCGGCCCCGAAAGCAAGGCCCTGCCGGTCACCCGCGTCACCCGTGACGCCGGCGAGTGGCTGCACTGGTCGGGTGACTCCAGGCGCCTCTGGTGGTCGCTCGGCCCCGAGCTCTTCAGCCGGGACCTGAAGGACGCCTTCGCCTTCGTCGACGGCGCGCCCAAGGATCTCCCCAAGGCCCCCGAGAGCGGTATCAAACTCGGCTTCAGCCAGGCTTATGACGCCCCGGCCGGCCGCATCGCCCTGGTCGGCGCCCGCATCGTCACCATGAAGGGCGATGAGGTCATCGAGGACGGCGTCATCGTCATCAACGGCAACCGGATCGAGGCCATCGGCAAACGTGGCGCGGTCAATGCGCCGGCCGACGCCAAGGTGGTGGACGTGTCGGGGAAGACCATCATCCCGGGCCTCATCGACGCCCACTGGCATGGCTCGATGGGATCGGACGAGATCATCCCGCAACAGAGCTGGATCAACTACGCCGCCCTGGCCTTCGGGGTGACGACGATCCACGACCCGTCGAACGACACCAGCGAGATCTTCGCCCACAGCGAACTGGCCAAGGCCGGGGAAGTGGTCGCCCCGCGGATCTTCTCGACGGGCACCATCCTCTACGGCGCGACAACGCCCTTCACGGCCAAGATCGAAAGCCCCGAGGACGCCATGTCCCACCTGCGCCGCATGAAGGCGGCCGGGGCCTTCAGCGTGAAGAGCTACAACCAGCCCCGCCGCGACCAGCGCCAGCAGATCATCGCCGCCGCCCGGGCGCTCGACATGTCGGTGACGCCGGAAGGCGGCTCGCTGTTTGAGCACAACATGACCATGCTGATGGATGGCCACACGACGATCGAGCACTCGATCCCGGTCGCCGCCATCTACGACGACGTCAAGCAGCTGTGGCCGCAGACCGGCACCGCATACACCCCGACCCTGGTCGTGGCCTATGGCGGCGCCTGGGGTGAGCACTACTGGTACGAGACGACCAACGTCTGGGAGGATCCGATCCTCACCAAGTACGTGCCACGCCGCATCCTCGACGCGCGTTCGCGCCGGCCCTTCAAGATCCCGCCGGAGGAGCTGAACCACATCCGCATCGCGACCGTCGCCCGCGAGCTGAGCGACCGCGGCGTCCTGGTCCAGGCCGGCGCCCACGGCCAGCGCGAGGATCTGGGCCTGCACTGGGAAATCTGGATGATGGAGCAGGGCGGCATGACTCCGCTCAATGCCCTGCGCACCGCCACCCTGAACGGCGCCCAGGCGCTGGGCATGGACCGCGACATCGGCTCGCTCGAGGTCGGCAAGCTGGCCGACCTGGTCATTCTCGACGCCAACCCGCTGGAGAACATCCGCAACACCCGCCAGATCCGCTTCACCATGATCAACGGCCGGCTGTTCGACGATGACATGAACGAGGTCGGCACCCGCATGCGGGCCCGCAAACCCTTCTGGCACCAGCAGGTCGGTGGCGAGACCTGGGGCGGCGCGACCACCACCGAGGCGGCGAGTCATACCGATCACTAGAGCCGCCTGACTCTCGAAGCCCTTTGGACCCCGGCGATCTTCTGATGGCCGGGGTCTTTTTTCTCGCTCGCCAAGCCCGGCCTGCGCGGGCAGGATCGCAGGGCCAAGGGAGAGCGCATGCCGGACGAACAGAATCTCGACGTCGTCGACAACCGCACGAAAAACCGTTTCGAGGTCCATCTGGGCGGCGAGATCGCCTTTGCCGAATACCGGCTTGAGGGCGACAGCATCGTCTTTCCGCGCACCATCGTCCCTGACGCCTTCGCCGGAAAGGGCGTCGGCGGGACGCTGGTAAAACATGGCTTGGCTTACGCTCGGGAGAGGTCGCTAAAGGTCAAGCCGACCTGCAGTTTCTTCGCCGGATACATCAGCAAACACCCCGAGCATCACGACCTGGTCCACCCGGACTTCCGTGCTGACCTCGGCATCACTTCCTAGGGACGAGACATGAAAACCCGCATCACCGAACTCTTCGGCATCGAGCACCCGATTCTCCAGGGCGGCATGCACTTCGTCGGCTTTGCCGAAATGGCGGCGGCCGTCTCGAATGCGGGCGGCCTTGGCATCATCACCGGCCTGACCCAGCGCACGCCAGAGGACCTGTCGAAGGAAATCGCCCGATGCAAGGAGATGACCGACAAGCCGTTCGGCGTGAACCTGACCTTCCTGCCGAGCGTCAACCAGCCGGACTACCCGGGCTACGTGAAGGCCATTCTCGACAGCGGCATCAAGGCCGTCGAGACCGCCGGCAACAACCCCGCCAAGTGGCTGCCGCCGCTGCAGGAAGCCGGCGTCAAGGTGATCCACAAGTGCACCTCGGTTCGCCACAGCCTCAAGGCCGAAGCCATCGGCTGTGACGCCGTCAGCGTCGACGGCTTCGAGTGTGGCGGTCACCCGGGCGAGGACGACGTCCCCAACATGATCCTGCTGCCGCGCGCGGCCGAGGAACTGAAAATTCCCTTCGTCGCCTCCGGCGGCATGGCCGATGCCCGGTCGCTGGTCGCCGCCCTGGCCATGGGCGCCGAGGGCATGAACATGGGCACCCGCTTCATCGCCACCAAGGAGGCGCCGGTCCATGAGAACGTGAAGCTCGCCATCGTCGCCGCCAGTGAACTCGACACCCGGCTGGTCATGCGCCCCTTGCGCAATACCGAACGGGTCCTGACCAACGCAGCGGTCGAACGACTGCTGCTGAAGGAAAAGGAACTCGGCGCCAACATCAAGTTCGAAGACATTATCGAAGAAGTTGCGGGCGTTTACCCGCGCATCATGATGGATGGCGAGATGGAAGCCGGGGCCTGGTCCTGCGGCATGGTCGCCGGCCTGATCCACGACATTCCGACCTGCAAGGAACTGATCGACCGCATCATGAGCGAGGCCGAACAGATCATCCGGGGTCGTCTCGAAGGGTTCCTGGCAGCCTAGGAGCTCTGGCAGGCGATCATGCCGGCTGCGGGGACCACGGTCTCCCAGCCGGCGGAGTCCTTGAGCTCAACCGAGCCCTCGCGGGCGACAACGCCGCCGATCAGGCCGTTGGGTGTCTCACCCCGGAAACGAACGGTTAGCGTCAGACCCTGACCGGTAAAGGTCTGCTGCTCATACAGCCCCATGACCTGTTCGCCGTCCCAGGCGGTCAGCGGCAGGTCGATGGTCTTGCCCTTCATCACGACCCGGGCCGAAGCCGGGTTCTGGGTGACCATGAGGATGCGCCGGGTCGGGCTGGTATTGGCCCACAGGAACAACGCGCACTGGCCTGGGGCCAGCTTTTGCTGCGCCAGCTCCTCGAATGGCACGCCGCCGTCGTTGGGCGCCGGGGCGTTCTGGGTCCTGGGCGCGGCGAGGGCGGCCGTGGCGGTGAAAACCACGGCGGCAACTGTCAGCAGTCGGATCATGGACGTCCCTCGGCGGTGCGGCGCCAGCGGTCACCGTCCTGGGTAAAGCCGGCGGCCGCCAGAGTCTGCCCTATCGCCGGGTCCGTGGGAATGAAGATCAGCTCGGAGCGCCAACCGCCGTCGCCCGCCAGACTGATCAGCGCTTCGATCCTCAGGCCCTGGCCCTCGCCGGCAAGCGGCAGCACCCAGCGTCCGGCGCTGCAGACCGGCGTGCCGGTCAGCGTGACGGGTTGGGGCAGGGGGCCGGCTCCGCCCAGTTGGGCGACCGCCTTGCCGCCCGCCTGGCGGCACTGGCCGCGCTGGAAGACGCCCGTGACCTTCTCCAGTTTGAGGGCGCCGCTGACCGGTCCGGCAAAGCCAAGGCGGTCCAGAGCCAGCAGGCCACTGACCTGGTCAGCCCCCGTGCGCGCACCAGCGGCCAACAGGAGGCCCCGGCCTGTGAACGCCGCGCCGCGCGCGTCCGCTTCCAGGCGCACCGCGCCCGTCAGCAGAGGCAGGATCTGGGTGCGGGTCTTGACGGCTCCAAGCGGCATTCCGGCCAGCCGGGCATCGGTCAGGCGGCCGCTCCACAGCGTGCCCTCGGCCTTCCCGGCGGTCAGCCGGCCCTTGGCGGCGCCCAGCGCCAGTGACAGGGGCACGCCAAGGATCAGGGCGATGGCGAAGGCGGCGACGAACAGGATCAGAAGTTGCGGTGTTCTCATGGCGCGGTCCGCCCCAGCGTGATCTGCGCCTCCAGCAGGCCGCCGTCGGTGCGCGAGGCGGTCATTTCGCTGACCGCCACGCCCTGGGCGCGAGCCTGGCTGGTCAGCCAGCCCATCATCAGGCCGGGATCGGCCCCGGTCAGCCAGATCGTCAGACGGCCGTCGGCCTCCTCGCGTCGACGGTCGATGGTCAGGCCGGCGGCGGCGGCAGAGGCTTCGACCACCGTCTGCAGTGGCTGGCCCGAGGTCACCGGCAGTCCACCTGTCCGGGCGGCGGCGTCCAGCTGGGCGAAGCGGTCGGCCGCCTTGCGCAGCCTGGCCTCGGAGCCTTTCACCGCGCTGTTCAGGGGGACCAGCACCGCGAACCAGCCAACAACCAGCAACAGGGCCAGGCCCATCGCTGCCAGCATGATCTGTTCGCGTCGGGAGCGGGCCTCCCAGGCGATACGCAGGCGGTCGTTCATCGGGCGCTCCGGACGATGAGGTCGGTGCTGATGCGCCCGCCTTCGGTGACGGTTGAGTCCTCGATCATGTCGAGACCGGCCTGGGCGGCGGCGGCTTTCAGAGTATCGAGGTCGGAGTAGTTGACGTAGGCGACGCTGATCCTCAAGGCCCCGTCCTCGCCGTAGACGAGGGTCTCCATGCGTACCGGGCCGCTGGCCTGCACCACCTGGAATGTGGCTGCCGAAAGCTCGAGGAAGCGGTCAGCGGCGCGGCGGGCTTCCAGTTGGGCGAGGGCCTTGCTGGCGGGATCCTTCTGGCCGCGGAGAGAGGGGACCATGGCCACGGCCCGGCGGTCGGCGCGGTCTTCCAGGCCCATTGCGCCGCCCGTGTTGCGGGCGATCTGGGCTCCGGCGATCAGCAGGGGCGAAATCACCAGCAGGGCGGCGAGAATGGCGGCGCGCTTCCAGCCGCCGCCTTCGCTGCGCTCGCCACCGGGGGCGAAGGGGCCTTGCAGCAGGTTGATGGCCGGGGCCTCGGCGCCGCGGGCCAGAAGGGCGGCGGACTCCAGCGGATTGGCCGGCGTAGGCGTGCGTTGTCCCAATACGGCGGCCAGCAGCTCCGGCTCGCCTGAAAGGGCCAGTTCGTGACCGCGCACGGCCAGCAAGGGTCCAAATCTTACGCCGACCAGGCGGTCCCCGGCCGGCGGCAGGATCAGGTGGTCGGGTGTGACCATGTCCGGCTTGACCCCCAGCGCCGCCGCGCGGTCCAACCAGCCCTGAAGTCGGGGGGCGTCGACGATGGCGGTCAAGCGGGGACCTTCGCCGCGCGGGCCGACGGCGATGTGCTGGCGCTCCGGCGCGGCGGCCAGGGTCTCTCCCAGCATGAAGCCGGCGGCCGAGCGGGCCTGGGCGTCACTGGCGTCGGGCAGCTCCAGCCAGCGGGCGACGACATCGGCTCCGGGCGTCACCAGGATGGTGTGGGCCGGCGCCCAGGCGTCGGCTTCGCCCGGGCGCATGACGTCATAACGCAGCACCTCCCCACCTTGTGCTTCAAGCACTTCAGGGAGCCGTTCGGGATCGGCGAACAGGATGATCAGGCGGTTCATTCGTCGTGCGTCCAACGGCGGGCGACCAGGCGGACGCCGCCGGGCGAGGGGGCTTCGAAAAGCGAGCTGAGGGTGACATCGCCGCCGGCGAAGGTCACTTCGGCGTCGAGGGTGAAATAGCGTGACCGCAGATCGACCTGGCTGCGCACGCCGGCGTCGGCGGGCACCTGGGCAAAGGCGGGGCTGGCCCAGAAGGCGGCAAGGTCTTTGAAGCCGCCCGCCGGGCGACCGGCCAGCACGGAACGCGCTGCGCTGACCGATACGCCGCCCTCGGTCAGGGCTGTGAGAACGACGGCGCGGTCGGCGCCGAGCGTGTTGATGTTAACCGGCGACAGATCGGTTGTCGGCAGAGCGCAGACGTAAGGACGGAGGGCGGCGTAGACGGCGGGGGTGAAGCCGCGGACGGCGCGCAGCTCGCTGACCTCGGCCAACGGGACAGACGCGGTCCGGTAGGGCGTGGCGCCCTTCAGATAGCCGTCGTCTTCCGTCCCCGGCGCGCCGACGTTGTTGCTGTCCATCCATTCGGCCAGGCCGTTCGACAGCGCCTCCGGCTGGGGCTGGTTCAAGGCCGTCAGCAGGGCGGTGAACTGGCGCACGCCTTGTTCGCGGCGCACGAACGGCTCGCCGCCGCCGGCCAGCACCAGGCTGTTGAGGTTGAAGCAGGCCGTGCCGTCACTGACCTTGGCGAGGATCTGGCCGTTTTCGATCGGGAAGGCGATGGGCCGGCCGTTCCACCCGCCTTCCAGCGAGGTGCGGACCGCGTCCCGCTCCAGTAGCCGGCTGATGCGGGCCCGGGCCAGTTCCTCGGCCCCGATAGCGAAATACTGTCCTTGGGTCGCGGTGGCGGCGTTGAAGGTGCGACGCAGGCCAAAACGAATGTCATCGAGCACGCCCACCGCGATAGCCGACATCACGGCCACCATCAGGAGGACGGTGAGCAGGGCGACGCCCTTTTCGTGTGGTTTGCCCACCGGTGGCTTCGTTAGAGCAGTCATCGGCTGTTTCCCGAGGTGAGGAACAGCTGGCTGATGGCCCCAAGGCCCTGGACGGTCATCTCGAGACGGACGGCGGCGGGTAACTCGACGCCCGACTGACCCTTCCACGCTGATTGCCAGGCGCCCTGGTGAAGGAAGGCGACCTGGGAGCTGTCGACGCCATCCAGCAGGACCTGGGCAGGCCCCAGCGCCGTGCCGTCGAGCGCGGCGCGCACCCGGCGCTCGATGCGACGGCCGGAGAGGCGGTATTCGACGTACTGCAGCGAGGGTCGGGCGGCCTGATCGGGGTTTTCCCACCCCCGCCGGACGAGGACGAACAGTCGCTCGCTGTTGCCGCCCCAGGGGTCACCGCCAATGAAGGCGACGCCGGCGGGCGTTCCGGTGGTGTCCCGGGTGCGGCGGGGAGCGGTCTGGGCGAGGTCCGCTCGCAGGGTCGCGCGCAGGCGCTGGAAGTCTGCGAAGCGCTCGACCCGGCTCTTCACTGCTGACTGGCTGGTGAGGGTGGAGCCCATGACCGCCGCACCGGCCGCGGCCAACAGGCCGAAGACGAACAAGGCGACCAGCATTTCGACCAGGGTAAAGCCGGCCCGTCTCATTTGACGCTCCGGAAAACGGTGAGGGCGCTGGCCGGCTTGGGGCCGGCCGGGTCGAGCACGACGATGTCGATACGGATGAGATCGGGATCGGCCGTGCCGGAGACGCGCCGCGTCCAGCGCCAGGTGCGCATTCCAGCCTGTTCAGCGCCGTTGGTGACGCCTTGCGGCGGCGGCTTCAGGGACGTCAGCGCCTCGACGGCGCGGTTCTCGGCGACCACGGCGGCCAAAGCCTTGGTCTCGATCCGTCCGGCGGCGCGGGTGTTCTCGCCCGACAGGTTGATCAGCGCCATGGCGGCGAGACTGAACACGGTCAGCGCCACCAGAAGCTCGATCAGGGTGAAGCCGGCCCTAGCGCGCATCGACCCTCACATTGCCGGCCTGGTCGACGAGCACCTCGACTTCCTTGCCGGCGCGGCGAAGGGTGAAATGGGCAGGGTTGGCCAGACCCGTGGGATCAAAGCTGACGCGGCGGACGTCCTGGTCGCTGGTCACCTCGGTGCCGGGGAGCCAGGCCTCGGCCTCGAACGGGCCGTCGTCGAGCGGCTGCCAGCCGCCGGCCTTGCGTACGCGGAAGGCATAGCCGTCGTCGGTCAGAGCCACTTCCACGGGCCGGTTCACCAGCACAGCCTCCTCCTGCGCGCGCTTCAGCCGGGCGGCGAAGCGTTCTCCCTCGGCGGCGATGGTCATGCGGCCATCGGGAATGGCCACGACCACGACGGCCGCCATCAGCCCCAGCACGGCCAGCACCACCATCAGTTCGACGAGGGTGAAGCCGGCGCGCGCGGGGCTATTTCCAGTTGCCGATATCCGCGTCATCGCCTTCGCCGCCCTCCTGGCCGTCGGCGCCGTAGCTGTAGATGTCGAAGGGGCCGTTCTTGCCCGGGTAACGGTACTGGTAGGCGTTACCCCAGGGATCGTCCGGCAGGCGCTTGATGTAGCCACCCTCGCGATAGCGACTGGCGGCGACGCCGGCCGGCGGCGTGGTCAGGGCCTGGAGGCCGGCGTCACCGCGCGGGAAGGCAAAGGTGTCGAGACGGTAGCTCTCCACCGCCTGCTCAAGCGTGGCGATATCGGCACGAGCCTTTTCCTTCATGGCGCGGCCCTGGGCCGGCAGCACATTGATGATCACTACCGTGGCCAGCAGACCAAGGATGACCACCACCACCATCATCTCGACGAGGGTGAAGCCGGGACGGCGAGGGCGTTTGTTTTCAACGTCTTGCGACATCATTTCAACCAATGGCCAGGGTGTTGATCTGCAGGATGGGCAGCAGGATGGAGAGGACGATGGTGGCGACGACCACGCCCATGACAATGATGATCGCCGGTTCCAGCAGGCTGAGGGCGGCGCTGGTAAAGGTGTTGAACTCGCGCTCCAGATAGTCGGCGGCGCGGGACAGCATCATCTCCAGCCGGCCGGACGCCTCGCCGCTTGCGGCCATGTAGAGCAGGACCGGCGGGAAAACGCCGGCCTTGCGCAGGGCCGCCGACAGTCCGCCCCCTTCGCGGATGGAGACGGTCATGTCCTCGGTAGCGCGGCGCAGGACGCTGTTGCCGACTGTCCGGGCCGTCAGGGTCAGGCCCTCCAGGATCGGCAGGCCGCTGGCAAGCATGGTCGACAGGGTGCGGGCCAGACGGGCGGCATTGGCTTCCCGTTGTAGCCGTCCGATGATCGGCAGGCGCAGCAGGGCGCCGTCGACGGCCAGCCGGAAGTCGGGATTGCGCATGCCCTGGGCGAAGGCGAGCCCGCCGACGAACAGCAGGATCAGACCGATCCAGCCGTAGTTCTGCATGGCGCTGGAGACGCCGATGATGACGCGGGTCAGAAGGGGCAGGGTCTGGCCCATGCTGTCGAACTGGTCGACGACCTTGGGCACCACGAAGGTCATCAGGGCGATGACCACCAGGATGGCCGTCGCGGCCAGAGCCATCGGATAGACCAGAGCCGTCGTCAGCCTGGCGCGAACGGCCTGTTCCTGTTCCAGCAGGTCGGCGAGCCGGTCGAGGATGGCGGGCAGGGAGCCTGAGGTCTCGCCGGCGGCGACCATGGCGCGGTACAGGGGCGGGAAGCTGGCGGGGCGGCGGCCCATGGCCTCCGACAGGCGGAAGCCTTCACGGATGCCGCCGTGAACCTCGCCCAGAATGGCGCGGACTTTCGGCTGTTCGCTGTTCTGGGCGATGGCCCGCAGGGCCTCCTCCAGCGGACTGACAGAGACCAGGGTCGAGAGCTGGCGGGTGATCAGCGACAGGTCCTTCGGCGACAGCTTCTCGCGAAACAGGCTAGCGCCCGGGCCGCTGTCGTTGGCGGCGGTCAGGCGGACAGGGGCCAGGCGGCGCTTCTGCAGGATGGCGCGGGCGGCCCCTTCGTCGGCGGCGGTGACGACGCCATTTCGGGCCGTGCCGTGCGCGTCGAGCGCCAGATACTCAAACGCCGCCATGCCCCTCGGCTCCCACCTGGGCTTCGGCTGTCTGGCGGGTGACGCGCAGCATCTCTTCCATCGTCGTGACGCCGGTCAAGACCAGGTCACGGGCGGCCGCGGCGAGGTCGCCGGTTTCGGCAAGACCGGCGCCGATCGCCTGTTCGTCGGCATTGGAAGCGATCAGGCCGCGGACATGGTCGTCGATCCGGATCGCTTCATAGACGCCGATACGACCCTGGTAGCCGGTCTGGTTGCAGTGCTCGCAGCCCCTGGCGCGAAACAGCGTCTGCCCTTCAGCGACGTTGAGGCGATGGGCGGTGGCGGCGTCGGCGGCATAGGGCTCGCGGCAGGCGTCGCAAAGCCGGCGCACCAGGCGCTGGGCCAGCACGGTGCGCAGGGTCGAGGCCAGCAGGAAGGGCTCGACGCCCATGTCCCGCAGGCGGGTGACGGCGCCGGCCGCGTCGTTGGTGTGAACCGTCGAGAGGACCAGATGCCCGGTCAGCGCGGCCTGGACAGCGATCTGGGCGGTCTCGCTGTCGCGGATTTCGCCGACCATGACCACGTCCGGATCCTGCCGCAGGATGGCCCGCAGCCCGGCGGCGAAGGTCATGCCGACCTTGGCGTTGACCTGGGTCTGGCCGATGCCGTGCATGGCGTATTCGACCGGGTCCTCGATGGTCAGGATGTTGCGGCTGGCGTCGTTGAGCAGGGCCAGGCCCGCGTAGAGCGTGGTGGTCTTGCCCGAGCCCGTCGGGCCGGTGACCAGAATGATGCCGTGCGGCTCCCGCACCGCGGACTCAAAAAGCCGCAGCAATGCCGGCGGCATGCCCAGTTGCTGAAGCTGAAGCCCGGCCTGGTCCTTGTCGAGGATACGCAGGACCACCCGCTCGCCGACCCGGGCCGGCAGGGTCGAGACGCGGACGTCCAGCGCCTTGCCGCCTAGAGCCAGGGAGATCCGACCATCCTGTGGCAGGCGCTTTTCAGCGATATCCAGCCTGGCCATGACCTTGATGCGGGAGACCAGCAGGGGGCCGATGCGCTGGGGCAGGCTGAGGACTTCCCGGAGAACGCCGTCGACCCGAAGGCGGACGGTGACTGCCTTTTCGAAGGGCTCGATATGGATGTCGGAGGCGCCAAGGCGGGCGGCTTCGGCGATCAGGCCGTTGATCAGTCGGATGACCGGGGCTTCATCCTGGGGGTCCAGGAGGTCGGCGGTGGCCGGGATGTCGTCGAGCAGGGCGTCCAGGCCACCGGCCATTTCGACACTGTCGGCGCTGGAGGCCGCGAGGCCCTCGCCGGCGTAGACTTCAGAGAATTGCCGGTCGAAGGACGCGCCGGTCAGGGTCTCGATGGAGAGGGGGCGGCCGAGCACCCGCCGGGCCTCGACCAGGGCCGAGGGGTCGGCGCCTTCGCGCAGGCCAACCCGCGCGGTCTCACCCAGCGAAAGGAGCAGCACGCCCGCCCGCTTGGCGAAGCCGTAGGACAGAGTTGGGTCCGAAAGGGTGATCATTCAGGCGACACAGAGGGGGGGGGTGGCGGGACATTTGGAGGCGTCGCACCCAACACATCCACAACAACAGTGTCGAGCTCGTTGCTGCCGTCCTTGTTGGTGAAGGCCGGCTGCTGGCGTAGCATCTCGTAGCGCGGACCGGTAACGGCGCGGGCGTCATCGTCATTGCGGATGATGCGGGGCCGCAGGAAGATCATCAGGTTGGTGCGCTTGCCCTCGCGGGCCCGGCTCTTGAAGAGCTCGCCCAGCAACGGCACGTCGCTGAGCAGAGGCGTCCGCTCAAGGCTGATGCTCTCGTCCTGCTGGAGGAGGCCGGCGAGGACGACGATCTCGCCGTCACCGATGACGGCGGTGGTCTCGACGACCCGCTTGTTGAGGATCAGTTCGGGATTGTTGGTCGTCACGGTACCGGCGATGGCCGACACTTCCTGACGCAGATGCAGGGTGACACCGCCGCCGGCGTTGATCTGGGGCGTCACGGTCAGCTTGATGCCGATGTCCTGGCGCTGGACGGTTCGGAAGGGGTTTGAATTGGCGTCGCCCAGCACCTCGCCGGTGGTGATCGGGATTTCCTGACCGACCAGGATGGAGGCCTCGCGGTTGTCGAGGGTCAGGACATGCGGGGTCGACAGGAGCTTGGAGGAGTTGTCCTCGCGCACCGCATTGATGATGAAGCCGAACAGGGTGTCGCCGCTGAGCGTCCCTGTCACGGCGCCAAGGGCGCCGTTGGAACCGAGCAGCGAACTGAGCGCCGCGTCCCGCAGCTGGGCCAACAGCTCGCTGTCCTCGGGCAGGTTGTTTTCGCCGACGATGGCGCCGGTCAGGGCGAGGATGTTGGGGCCGGTGTTGGAGTAGTTGGTGGCGGCGAAAGGCACATTGCCGCCCTGGCTGCCGAGGATGGTCTGGACGCCCAGCCGCTGGGCGGTGCCGTCGGACACCTCGACCACGATGGCCTCAACGAGCACCTGTTCGCGGCGCACGTCGAGCTGACGGATGACCTCGGCCAGCATGCGCTGGGTCTCGGGATCGGCGCTGATGATGAGGGCGTTGGCGCCCGGATAGCGGGCCAGGCTGGCGCGCTGCGAGCCGGGGGTCACCGCGGCGGCCGGTGTGGCTTCGGCCGCCGCCTTGCCGCCGGCCGGGCCGGTCGGTTGCTGGCCGACCAGCTGCTGCAGGACCGGCAGCATCTCTTCGGCGTTGGCATGCTTCAGGAAGATGACCTGGATGTCGGCGCTCGACTGGGCGCGGCGGTCGAGGTCGTTGATGATCGGGATCAGCCTGGCGATCGCGTCGGTGTCGCCGCGCAGCATGATGGAGTTGCTGCTTTCGACGGGCACGATGGCGACAGCGCCACGGGCGCCCTTGCCGTCGGCGCCGGGAGCGCTGGTCAGGTCGTTGAGCACGCGCGCGATCTCGGTCGCGCGGCTGTACTTGAGGGTCACGGTCTGGACCTGGGCCCGGTCCTGATCGATCTGGCCGATCAGGCCGCGGATGCGGCGAACGTTGTCGGCGTAGTCAGCGACAACCACGGTATTGCCGCGCGGATTGGCGGTGACGACGCCCTGCGGACCGACCAGCGGCTTGATCATTTCGGCGGCGCCGGCCGCGTCAATGGTGCGCAGGCGGAAGACCTCGGTGACAAAACCGCTGCGGCCGGCCGAGGGGGCGCGGGCGGCGTTCTCGGCCGGCTCGATGCGATAGGATGTGGGGCCGGTCGGGATGGCGATGAAGCCGTTCGAGCGCAGGGTGGCCAGGAAGACCTCGAACAGCTCTCCCTTGCTCAAGGGTCCGTCACTGGCGACGCTGACCGTGCCCTTGACGCGCGGGTCGATGATGAAGGTGCGGCCAGTGCTGCGGGCGACGTCCTGAATGAAGGCGCGGATGTCCGCGTCCTGAACGTTGAGAACCTGGGATTGCGCCAGCACGGGCGCGGCGGGCGCCAGGGCGGACGCACCGATGAGGGCCGCGAGGGCGAGGGTCCGGATGGTGTTCCTCAAGCGAGCGGCGTCCTTATTGGGAGACATCAGGGAAGGTCAGTTTGGTGGTCGCGGCGCCCCGCGCCAGGACCACATGGTTGTCATGCACAGCCTGCAGGGTCACGCCGGGTGCGACCGTCTCACCGACCAGATAGGAGGCCTGCTTGCCGTCCGCCGAGCCGATGATGGCCGACCCCCGACCGTCGGCACCGGCGCGGACGCCGTAGAGGCGCATCGCCTGGCCGGACGCCTGGCCCGCGGCCGGTGTGTCGATCCCCAGGAAGGGGTTGAAGCGGGTCAGGATCGAGAGGTCGGCGACCGGCGCGACGGCGCCCGTCGACGGCGGCGCGCCTGGCGCGGCGATCGCCCAGACCAGCGCCGCGGCCTGTGTCGCCAGCAGCAGCACGAGAAGCGCTTCGACCGCGGCGCGGCCGGAAGCGTCCTTGATGCCACCCGGCAATAGGCGCTGCCAAAGGACCACTCTGAAACTTTCCCCGCTGCGACGCTGACGGGTCCGGTTAGACGCGCAGTGCCGCAGGTCAGTGATACTTCCGTGACGCTTCAATGACAAACGCTCCCCACCCGGACGGGTAGGGAGCGCCTGCCTACGCTTGAAAGGATGGACTAGAACTTGGCCGAAATGCTGAACGAGACGCCGCGGCCGAGGTCGTAGGTGTTGGTGTCGACGCGACCGCCGCCAAGCTCCTGGAATTCCTCGGCGTCTTCGCCGAGCAGGTTCCTGGCTTCGAAGCCGAACTCCATCTCCTTGCCCATCACCTCGAAGCCCTTGCGGTAGGTGAAGTCGAGGTTGACGGTCTCGCCCTGGATCAGGTCGGGGAAGCCGGTCCGGCCGCGGGCAGCGATCCGTTCACTGACGTAGG
>JAUMCZ010000095.1:0-54964 GCA_032122215.1 Caulobacter sp. | reverse complement strand
TCGGGTCGCCTGCATACCGCCCGCAGCCGCAACGACCAGGTCGCCCTCGACTTCCGCCTCTGGGTCCGCGAGGCCTGCGACCGCACAGAGAACCAGCTGAAATCCCTGCAACGGGCCCTGATCGCCAAGGCCGAGCAGCACGCCGACGCCCTGATGCCGGGATTCACCCACCTGCAGCCGGCCCAGCCGGTGACCTTCGGCCACCACCTGATGGCCTATGTCGAGATGTTCGGCCGCGACGCCTCGCGTTTCGCCGACGCCCGGGTGCGCATGAACGAAAGCCCGCTCGGCGCCGCCGCCCTGGCCGGTTCGCCCTTCCCCATCGACCGCCACCAGACGGCGGCCGCCCTTGGCTTCGACCGCCCGACAGCCAACAGCCTCGACTCCGTGGCCAGCCGGGATTTCGCCCTTGAGGCCCTCGCCGCCGCCTCGATCGCCGCCACCCACCTGTCGCGGCTGGCCGAAGAGATCGTCCTGTGGATGACCCCGCAGTTCGGCTTCATCAAGCTGTCGGACGCCTTCACCACCGGCAGTTCGATCATGCCGCAGAAGAAGAACCCCGACGCCGCCGAACTGGCGCGGGCGAAGGTCGGCCGGGTGCTGGCCGGCTTCACCAGCCTGACAGTGGTCATGAAGGGCCTGCCGCTGACCTATTCGAAGGACATGCAGGAGGACAAGGTCCCCACCTTCGAGGCCTTCGACAGCCTGGAGCTGGCCCTGCTGGCCATGGCCGGCATGGTCACCGACCTCGAGCCCAACACCAAGCGCATGGCCGCCGCCGCCGGCTCAGGCTACTCCACTGCCACCGATCTGGCCGACTGGCTGGTGCGCGAACTGAACCTGCCCTTCCGCCAGGCGCACCATCTGACCGGCGCCGCCGTCAAACGGGCCGAGCAACTGGGTGTGGACCTGCCCGATCTTTCGCTTGTTGAGTTGAAGGCGCTGGACCCGCGCATCACGGACGGCGTTTACTCGGTCCTCACCCCCGCCGCCTCCGCCGCCAGCCGGCAGAGCTACGGCGGAACCGCCCCCGATCAGGTTCGCCGCCAGATCGCCCGCTGGAAAGAAATGCTCGCATGAAACGCCTCCTGATCGTCGCCGCCATCCTTCTGGCGCCCGCCCTGACCGCCTGCGGCAAGACCGGCGACCTCGAGCGCCCCGGTCCCATGTGGGGCCCCGACGAGCGCCCGCCGGCCGAGCGCGCCAAGGAAGAGGCCGCGCGTCGGGAAGCCTCGCAGCGGGCCAACAAGCCGGCCAAGCCGGGCTCCGACCAGGAAGTCCGCGACCCGGCCTCCAGCACCGCCAACATCCGCCAGCAGCCGATCGCCGGCACGAACGACCCGTTCGGCAAGCCGCCCCAATAGATGAACCACTTCGAGACCCGCTCCGGCGACCTCTACTGTGAAGATGTCTCCCTCGCCGCCGTTGCGGCGGCGGTGGGCACGCCGGTCTATGTCTACAGCCAGGCCACCCTGGAACGGCACTTCCACGTGTTCCGCGAGGCCTTGCGGAGCCACGCCAACCTCGGCGAGCCGCTGATCGCCTATGCGGTCAAGGCCAACGGCAACGTCTCGGTCCTGCGGGTCCTCGGCGCGCTGGGCGCCGGCGCCGACACCGTTTCCGAAGGCGAGATCCGCCGCGCCCTCGCCGCCGGCATCCCGGCCGAGCGCATTGTCTTTTCCGGCGTTGGCAAGCGTCCGCAAGAGATTGAATTTGCGCTCAAAACCGGTGTCGCCGAGATCAACGTCGAGTCCGAGCCCGAACTCGACCTCATCGCCGCCATCGGCGAACGCCTGGCCCTCCAGGCCCCCGTCGTCTTCCGCGTCAATCCGGACGTCGAGGCCGGCGGCCACGCCAAGATCGCCACCGGCAAGGCCGAGAACAAGTTCGGCGTCTCCTTCACCGAGGCCCGCCGGCTCTATGCCAAGGCCGCCGAACACCCCCATCTCAACCCGCTGGGCGTCGCCTGCCATATCGGCAGCCAGATCGTCGACCTCAGCCCCTTCGAGCAGGCCTTCAGCAAGATGCGCGGCCTGGTCGAAACCCTCCGCGCCGAGGGCCACACCGTCGAACGCCTCGACCTGGGTGGCGGCCTGGGGGTCCCCTACTTCAACATGCCTGAACCGCCCTCGCCGGCCGACTATGCCGCCATGATCGCCCGGGTGATCGGCGACCTGAATGTTCAGCTGGCCTTCGAGCCTGGCCGCATGATCGCCGCCAACGCCGGCGTCCTGGTCTCCCAGGTCCTGCACCGCAACGAGCGGCCCGAGGGCCGCAAGTTCCTGGTCCTCGACGCGGCCATGAACGACCTGCTGCGCCCGGCCATGTACGACGCCTTCCACGATATCCGCCCGGTCGCGGCCACCAACGCCGAGCCCGAGCCGTTCGACGTCGTCGGCCCCGTCTGCGAAACCGGCGACACCTTCACCCGCGACCGGGTGATGCCGAGCCTGGACAGCGGCGATCTCGTGGCCTTCATGAGCGCCGGCGCCTACGGCGCGGCCATGGCATCCGAGTACAACAGCCGGCCCCTCGTTCCTGAGGTGCTGGTCCACGGCGACAGGTTCGCCGTCATCCGCCGCCGGCCCACCTACGAGGAAATGCTGGCCGACGAGGCCCCGGCCGACTGGCTGTGATCGACCTCCCCGACATCGTCCGCCGCCGCGCCGAGCAGCAGGGCGACCCGGGGAAGGCCTGGCTGGCGGCCCTCGATGCCACCGTCGCCGACCTCGCCAGGGCCTGGTCGCTGACCATCGGCCCCGTCATGTCCGGCGGCACCGAAGCTCTGGTCCTGGAGGTCATCCAGTCTTCGGGCGCCCCCGCTGTCCTGAAACTGCCCTACCCCGGCTCCGACCCCACAGACCGCGAACGCCGCACCTTCCAGGCCGCCGCCGGCCGCGGCTACGCCACCCTCCTGCGCCACGACCCGGCCAGCCGCGCCATGCTCCTCGAACGCCTCGGCCCCATGCTCGACAACCTCGGCCTCTCCCTCGACGACCAGATGGCCGCCATCTGCCAGACACTTCAACGCGCCTGGACCGCGCCCCTGCCGACCGCACCGATGATGACCGGTCCCGAAAAGGCCGCCGACCTCGCCGCCTTCATCGAGACCACCTGGGAAGCCCTCGACCGCCCCTGCCCCGAGCCGGCCATCGCCAGGGCGCTGGCCTTCGCGGCAGCCCGCGCCGCCGCCCACGACCTGGCCAACTCCGTCCTCGCCCACGGCGACGCCCACGCCTGGAACACGTTGGCTGACCCGGCAAACCCCGGACAATTCAAGTTCGTCGATCCCGACGGCCTGATCATCGAGCCAGCCTACGACCTGGCTATCCCCATGCGCGAATGGTCCGACGATCTCCTGGCCGGCGATCCGCTGGAACGCGGCAAAGCCCGCTGCCGACGCCTGGCGGACCTAACTGGACTGCCAGAAGAACCCATCTGGCAATGGGGCTACATCCAGCGCGTCTCGACCGGCCTCGTCTGCCTCGAACTGGGCCTGCCGGAGGGCCCCGCTATGCTCGCCGTCGCGGCGGCTTGGTCTCAGGCGCCGGCCCGAAACGGTTAGGTCCGTCCGTTCCCCGCCCGGCCGCGAAAAAGGCCAGCAGGGCAAGGCTGCCCAGATAGGCCGTCTGCACGAGGAACGCCAAGCCGAACAACGCCATATCCGGCCCGTCCGGCCTGTCGAAGCTCTCCGTCGCCCCCGGCGAAACGGCCATCAATCCCGCGAGGAGGACCAACGATGGAAGACCCCACAGGCCGCTCCGCCCCGTGTCGTGCAGCCGCCGCACGACCGCCGCCGCCAGCAAAACGAACGCAAGGCCGATGACCATAGCCGCCCATCCCAAGACACCGTCAAAGTTGGGCATCAGTTCGGGATGATCGCCATGCACTTGATACGAAACGCTCCCGCCCGAACGCTGGACCGTCACCTGATCCGGATGTTCCCTGGCGAACTGGTCGATCTTCGCGAAGAAGGGCAACATCACCGTCAGCATCATGGCCATCCCGGCGACCATGCAGCTCCCCAGCACCACCCCGAGATAGGCCCAAAACGGCTCCCGCGCCTCCCGACCGGAAAACCGCGCAATGCCGGTGAGACCAGACTTCATGGCGCTGAGCATGCCGCCTCCCATCGATACGGGCGTCAGCCTAGCCTGCTAATTCCACCAAGGGTACTGCGGCGGCATATCCTCCGACACCTTGCCCGGGAAGGCCGGCTTGCGCTTCTCGAGGAAGGCCGCCACCCCCTCCTTCACATCCGGGCTCGCCCCCATCGCCATATTGGCCGGCCCGTCGACGTCCAGCACCTTGAACAGGTCCGGCTCCCCCGCCGACCGCCAGAGCAGCTGCCGGACCATGGCGATCGACACCGGCGAGGTCTCCTCGGCGATCTCCCGCGCCATCTCCTGGGCCCGCACCAGCAGGTCCTCAGGCGCCACCACTTCACTGACCAGCCCGCCTCGCAAAGCCTCGGCCGCATCGAACACATCGGCCCGGTAGCACCAACGCAGGGCCTGCGGCAGCCCCACGAGCCGGGGCAGGAACCAGGCCGAACCGGCCTCCGGCGCCAATCCGCGCCGGGCGAACACGAACCCGAACTTGGCCTTCTCCGAAGCGATGCGGATGTCCATCGGCAGGGTCATGGTCACCCCCACCCCGACCGCCCCGCCGTTGATCGCCGCGATCGACGGCTTGCGGCAGGCATAGATCGCCCCCACGAACCCGCCCTTCGGCCCCGGCGCCTTGCGGGCCCCGAACAGCTTGTCGCCATCGCCGGCGAAACTGTCCGAGCCCGACCCCATGTCCGCCCCGGCGCAGAAATGCCGCCCGGCCCCGGTCACCACGATGACCCGCACCGCGTCGTCCTTATCCGCCGCTACGAAGGCGTCGGCCAGGTCGATGCCCATCTGGGCGGTGTAGGCGTTGAGTTGCTCGGGCCGGTTCAGGGTCAGGGTCAGCACCCCGTCCTTCAGCTCGGTGAGGATGGTGTCATAGGCCATGGCGCGCTCCCGCCGGCCTCTGACGGGCCGGACAGGATCAGGGTGTCCGGGGTTTACCTGCGCGGCAAGTATGACGTGGCGTCAGTCCATCGCCCCGATGTAGGGCAGGCCACGCATCGTGCCCGCCGCGTCCAGCCCGTACCCGACCAGGAACCGCGCCGGCGCTTCCCAGGCCACGAAGTCCGGCTCCAGGGCCCGCTTTTCCGGCCAGGGCTTGCGCGCGAACACCGCCGTCAGCACCTCCGCCGCACCAGCATCCTTCGTCAGCCGCGCCGCCTCGCTGAGCGACAGGCCCGTGTCGAACACATCGTCCAGGATCAGGGTCTTGCGGCCCAGAACCGGCCGCTGCAGGTCGGCGCGCACCTCACACCGGCCATAGGACGCCCGCGCATCCTTGTAGGACGACAGCCACAGGGCGTCGAAATGCACCATCCGCCCCAGCCGCGCCAGGGCCCGGGTCAGGTCGGCGGCGAACCAGATGCCGCCGGTCAACAGGCAGATGGCCACCGTTTCATCGTCGATGCGCGGCGCGATCTCGCGCGCCAGGGCCTCGACCGCCGTCGCGATCTCGGCCTCCGAGATCAGAACGGTCGGCACGGCGTTCATCAGTGGTGTTCCTCGGCATGGGCGGCGGACGGCAGGGCGTTGGGATCCTGCGGATCGAGGGGCTTGGCCTCTTCGGCGCTGACCGCCTCGGGCTCGGCCGAGCCGCGCAGGGCCGGGGCGTGCGGCTTGGGCGCGGCGATTTGCTTGGGCTTCGGACGGGCCGCCACCGTGCCTTTTTCGGTGACGAAGCCGACCTCGATCTCGGACGCCGTCTTCGGCGGATCGAGCAGAACCACCGCGAAATGGCGCGTCTCCCCGGCGGGAATGACCGGATCGGCCGCCTGGGCGATCTTGGCCATGACCCGCTTGTCCTGCTTGTTGATCAGGCTGATCTGCAGGGGCGGCGCGGTGACCGGATGGCTGCGGATGTTGCGGATGACACCCGATACCGACAGCGCCGCATGGCCGTCCTGCAGGGCCGGTTCGAAACGGATGTCCTCGATTTCGAGACCGATGATGTTCACGTCCAGCTTCATGGCCGCATAGGCAGACGCCGACTGCGGCCAGATCTTCACAACGCTCTCGCGGCCGATCACGGCCCCGATGCCCAGCACGATGAGCATGGCCGTCATCCCGGCCCAGACGATGCCGGTCGTCGCCGCCTCGCGGACGCGGCGCTCGCTCTGGGCCTTGGCCCGGAACACCTTGGGAAGCTCCTCGCCGGGGAGTTCAACCAGCGGCGCGGGCTCGGGGGTGAGGGTCGAGGGCTCGACGCCGATGGCGCCTTCTTCCCCACTGATCGACAGGTCGAGATCGGGTTCTGCACGCGCAGTCCACCGATGACCGCAAGCCTTGCACTTGACAGTCCGGCCGGTCGCGCCGACCTGATCGTCGCCGACGAAATACCGGGTAGCGCACTCAGGGCAGGTCAGTATCATGGCCGGCGAATCGGTCCGCTCCCGCAACTCTATGTGAGGTCGCCGATTCCGGCTCCCATGTCCACTGACCGCAACGCCTACACGAGCGATTTGCCCGCCGGGCCGACCCTGCGCTTCTCCGGCGTAGGCATGCGCTATGGCCGTTCGGCCGAGGTGCTGAGAGACATCAATTTCGAGCTGCCGCCTGGGTCTTTCCACTTTCTCACGGGCGCATCGGGGGCCGGCAAGTCCAGCCTGCTGAAGCTGATCTACATGGCCGAGCATGCGTCGAGGGGCCGCATCGAGATGTTCGGTCGCGACATCGACCAGATCGCCCCCGCCGACCGCCCCTTCCTGCGCCGCCGCATCGGGGTGGTGTTCCAGGAATTCCGGCTGCTCGAACACCTGAGCGCCTTCGACAACTGCGCCCTGCCCCTGCGCATCGCCGGGGGCAAGCCGGACAAGTACCGCGCCGACGTCGCCGAACTGATGAGCTGGGTCGGGCTGAAATCCCGCCAGCATGCCCTGCCCGCCACCCTCAGCGGCGGCGAGAAGCAGCGCCTGGCGATCGCCCGGGCTGTCGTTGGCCGGCCGGACATCCTGCTGGCCGACGAGCCCACCGGCAACGTCGACCACGGCCACGCCCTGCGCATCCTGCGCCTGTTCGTCGAGCTCAACCGTCTCGGCACCACCGTGCTGATCGCCACCCATGACGAGGACCTGGTCGCCCGCAGCGGCCAGCCGGTTCTGCATCTGGATGGCGGCCGACTGCTGGCCTACGGGCGGGGCGAAGGCCGATGAGCGAGGCGATGTTCGACCCGACCCGCTGGAAGCCCGGTCCCCTGCTGCCCCGGCGCGACGCCCGCGACGGCGCCCTGATCTTTGTCGTCGCCGTCCTCTGCTTCCTCGCCTGCCTGACCGCCATCGGGGCCCTGGCCGCCGACCGCGCCGCCCGCGGCTGGACCAGCCAGCTCAGTGACAGCGCCACCGTCGTCATCCAGCCCCGCGGCCCGGAAACGCCGGACGCCGCCGCCGCCCGGGCCGCCGAGGTTCTCGCCGGGGTGAAGGGGGTCAGTGAAGCCCGGGCCCTGGAGAAGGAAAAGGCTGAGGCCCTGCTTGAGCCCTGGCTGGGCCGGGAGGCGCTGATCGACGATCTGCCCGTCCCCCGCCTGGTCACCGTCGACCTCGACCCGAAGACTCCGGCCAAGGCCGGTGATCTCGACCGGGCCCTGAAGGCGGCCGGGGTCGACGCCAAGGTCGACGATCACAGCGTCTGGATCGACGACATCAAGCGGGCCGCCGGTTTCGCCCGCTGGTCGGCCCTGGCCATCTGCCTGCTGATCATCGCCGCCGCCACCGCCGTCATCGGTTTCGCCACCCGCGCCGGCCTGGCCGCCCACCGCGATGTCATTGAAGTCCTTCACCTTTCCGGCGCAGAGACGGGCTTCGTCGCCCGCCTTTTCCAGACCCGTTTCGCCACCGCCGCCGGCATCGCCGGCCTGTTCGGAGCCGGTGGGGCCGCCGTCGTCGCGGCCCTGGCCCGGCTGGCCGGCGGGGGACAGGGGCTGACGCCCGTGCTGCCCCTGGCCTGGATCGACCTGCTGGCCGTCCTGCCCGCCCCGCTCCTGGCCGCCCTCACCGCCGCCGTCGCGGCCCGGCTCGCCGCTTCCGCCATCCTGCGACAGCTGGGTTGAACAGGCGGATTCCCGGGGGACCAGGGCTGCACAAAAGTCGGACATCCGCCCAACAAAAACCCGACCACGACCCGACACAGTCCCGACCAGCACCAGCCAGAACACAACACCCAAGCCTCTGATCTAAAAACGGTTGTTTTCCTCCCGGGGGCTGGCGCGTGACCCGGGCGTGTTACAATGATCGTCCGCTTCGTTAACGGGCCTCGCCAGCCGGCCTTCCCACCCGGCCTCGAAACCCTCTAGAACAGCGTCATGCGCCGCCTTTCCCTGCTGCTCATTGTTGTGATCGTCTGGGTCGTCGGCCTGCTGGCCTTCGCCGGCCGGGTCGACAGGTTGACGCCCGCCACCGAGCCGCCGGTGTCGGATGCGGTCGCCGTGCTGACCGGGGCCTCGACCGAGCGCATCAAGGTCGCCGTCCGCCTGCTCGAGGAGGGCAAGGGCAAGCGGCTGCTGGTCAGCGGCGTCAACACCGAGGTCACCCGCGAGGACCTGCTGGAGGTCACCGGCGCCTGGAAGCCGATCTACCAGTGCTGCGTCGACCTGGGCTTCGAGGCCGCCGACACCAAGGGCAACGCCCAGGAAATCGCCGCCTGGGCCGAGAAACACAGTTTCAAGCAGGTCATCGTCGTCACCGCCGACTACCATATGCCCCGCTCGATGCTGGAGCTGCGCGGCGAGATGCCGGGGACCCGGCTGATCCCCTACCCGGTCAAGACCGACGCCGTGGATGCCGCCAAATGGTGGCGCGACCAGACCCAGTTGCGGCGCATGACCCTGGAATACTGCAAATACCTGGCTGTGCTGGTGCAGGAATCTGTCATGGGGCTGGTCCGCAAAGCGCCGGACAGTCCGGCCAAGCCCGAGGCCAAGGACCCGACGAATTGAACGTTTTCCGCTCTGTCGTCTTCCTGATCGCCTTCTACGGCGTGTCGGCCTTTCTCGCGATCGGCCTTTCGCCCCTGCTTCTCGGGCCCCGCAAACCGCTGATGGCGGTGATGACCTTCTGGGGCAAGATGGTCACCTGGCTGCTGCGCCTGATCTGCGGCGTGAAGGTCGAGGTGCGCGGCCGCGAACACCTGCCCCCCGGCGCCGCCCTGATCGCCACCAAGCACCAGCGGATGTTCGACATCTTCGGGGCCTTCGCCTTCCTGCCGGACGCCTGCTTCGTGCTGAAGAAGGAGCTGGTCTCCATCCCGTTCTTCGGCTGGTGGGCCCTGCGCTCGCACATGATCGTCGTCGATCGTGAAGGCCATTCGACCGCCCTGCGCAAGCTGGTCACCGACTCCAAGGACCGCATGCTTGAGGATCGCCAGCTGGTCATCTTCCCGGAAGGCACCCGCAAGGAGCCGGGCGACGCGGGCGACTACAAGCCGGGCATCGCCGCCCTCTACCGCGAACTGGAACTGCCGGTGACGCCCCTGGCGCTGAACACCGGCCGGCACTGGAACGTCGCCATGGGTTTTGTCATGGCGCCCGGGACCATCGTCTTCGAGTTCCAGCCACAGATCCCGTCCGGCCTCAAGCGCGCCGAGTTCATGCGCCAGCTGGAAAACTCCATCGAGACGGCCTGCAACCGCCTGCTCGAAGAAGGCCTCTAACCGCCCTCCACCATTTTCAGCAGCCGCTCCATCCCCTCGTCCCGGATGCCCTCGGCCCGCAGATGGTCCACGAGATCGGTCAGGTAGTCCTCGTTACGGCCCGACAGCCCCACCGCCCCGTGGATCAGCTCCGACTGGCGCTCCAGCGTCAGATCCCCGGCCCACTGCCGATGGCCCTTGTCGGAGAGGAAAACCAGGGCCTGCTTCCGCTCGCCTCCGGCCAGCCGCACCTCGCGCCAGGCCTCGACATAGGTCTCCGTCGGCTGCTCGCGCTCACGCAGATAGGCATAGACCTCTGGCCACGCCGCCTCGGCCACGCGATAGGCCGCCCCGCGGGTCGCGCCGCCCGGCGCCAGACCCAGAACCAGGCCAGGCCGCTCGTACGTCCCCCGGTGATGCACCGAATAGATGCAGAACGCCCTTCTCCGCCCGTGGAGAACCGCGCCCTTTCGCTCTACAAACGGGAACCCGGGACGCCACATGAGCGATCCATACCCGAACACCCAACGACCTTCGCCGTCCGCACCGTCCATATTACGCCGACCTGAAAGAGCGCCCTTTGTCCCCGACCCTGCCCGATCCCGCTCCGCGCCGCAAACGCCGCAGCCCTTTCATCCCCTTCCTTCTGGCCGTGGTGCTCATCGCCGCCTGGTCGGGCGGCTGGTGGTGGATGCGCGGCGAGGCCATGCGGCGGATGGACGAGACCGCCAAGGTCATGGGCGACCGGGGCTATCGCCTGACCTGGTCCGAGCGAACGGTCAGCGGCTTTCCCTTCCGGCTGGACGTCAACCTGAAGGACGCGACGGTTTCCGAGCCTTCGGGCTGGCAGCTCGCCGCGCCGCTGATCAAATCCGAGGCCTACATCTACCGCCTCGACCACTGGGTTCTGGTCACGCCGCAGGGCCTGACCTTCACCCGGCCCGATGGCGGCGCGGTCATCGTCGAGGGCAAGGCCATGCGCGCCTCGCTCGCCGACTTCGACAAGCGCCCGCCCAGCATCATGCTTGAGGGCGTTGAGCTGACCTTCAACCCGGAGGCCGGCGCCAAGCCCTACTTCCTGTCGGCGGCCAGGCAGCTGAACATGAAGATCATGGCCGGGCCCGACGACCTCGGCGGCGTCCTGCTCCACATCGGCGGCGCCCGCATGGCCCTTGAGGGTCTCGCCGCCCGCGCCACCGAGGGCGGCCTCGTCGATATGGACCTCAACCTGACCCTGACCCGGATGTCGGCCCTGTCCGGTCAGGACTGGGAGGGCGCCGCCCGCGCCTGGGCCGCCAAGGGCGGTGTCATCCAGGTGCGCCAGGCCCAGGTCACCGGCGGCGCGGTCCGGCTCTCGGCCAAGGCCGGGACCCTGACCCCGGACGCCAACGGCCGCCTCAGCGGCGATCTCGACGCCACCCTCGGCGACCTGACCGGCAGCGGCCAGGCCCTGGAAGGCCGCGTCAGCCTGCAGGATGGCAAGGCCCGCCTCGGCCCGCTGGAGATCGGGCCTTCGCCGCGCGTGTGGTGAGGCCTTAGCGGCCATACCTAACTTTGATGATGCGGGGACGAACCAGCCCGTAGAGCATTGACCTCGGGCGCCGCCTGGGGGGCGGGCCGGTTGTGGATGGGGGTGTCATGTCCGGGAGTGCAGCAGGGATTTCCCTGTCGAGCCTGAACCGAGCCAACGATCTTGGGACCGTCCTTGACAGGACGAACTCGAGGGCGGGCTATCCGGTTGCTGGCGGGGCGGACATTGACGGCGACGGATTCGATGGCCTGAAAGACCGCAATTCACGGTCAGACCGGGTCGGTGGCGAGGCGACTAATCCGCCTGCTGAAATCCTCGGGATGCCCGGTCGATTTTTCCATGGCGCCCCTCTGCCGGCTCCCAGGCCGACCGATCCGGCGGCTCTGTGAGCAAAGCTCCGACCGCGAGTTCAAACTCTCCCTGGAGACATGCCCATGCCCTTTGACGCGGTGTTCGAACTTAGCGACCTGGACGGATCCAACGGCTTCCGGATCAACGGAGAAGCTGCTGGCGACTATAGTGGAAACACCGTCGCATCAGCGGGCGACGTCAACGGGGACGGGTTCGACGACCTGATCATCGGCGCGCCCCGTGTTGCCGTGAATGGAATGAACTCCGGCGCCAGCTATGTTGTATTTGGTAGGGCCTCGGGCTTTCCGTCCAGTCTGGACCTGTCAACCTTGGACGGCACGAACGGCTTCAAGATCAACGGACAGGCCGCATCGGATTTCAGCGGCCTGTCTGTCGCTTCCGCCGGTGACGTGAATGGCGACGGATACGATGACGTGATCATCGGCGCCAGGACCGCCGATTCAAACGGCAGCGACGCCGGGGCAAGCTATGTGGTGTTTGGCAAGGCGTCGGGTTTTTCTGCTGATCTTGAGCTTTCGGCCCTCAATGGCGCGAATGGTTTCAAAATCAGTGGAGTAGCTGCTCTCGATATCAGCGGCTGCTCTGTAGCGTCCGCGGGTGACATCAATGGCGATGGCTATGACGACCTGATCATTGGCGCGTTTGGCGCCGACCCTCACGGGTCGTCGTCGGGTGCGAGCTATGTCGTGTTCGGCAAGGCTCTTGGTTACGCGGCCAACCTGAATCTCTCGTCACTGAACGGCACCAACGGATTTATGATCAGTGGTGAGATTGCGGGTGACCAAAGCGGCGGCGCGGTTGCGTCAGCCGGTGATGTCAATGGCGATGGGTATGCCGATCTGATCATCGGTGCAGAGTATGCTGATCCAATTGGCGCTCCGCCCGGCACGGACTCCGGTGCGAGCTACGTGGTGTTCGGAAAAGCTTCGGGCTTTGGGGCCAATCTCGACCTCTCAACCCTAGACGGTTCCAACGGGTTCCAGATCAATGGGAACTTCGGCGACCGCAGCGGCAAAAATGTTGCCTCGGCTGGCGATATCAACGGTGACGGATATGACGACCTGATCATTGGCGCCTACCTCGCTGACCCCAACGGGACAAACTCCGGAGCCAGCTATGTCGTTTTTGGCAAGGCGTCGGGGTTCACGGCAAACCTGAGTCTCCCATCACTCGACGGTACGAATGGCTTTCGCATCAATGGGGAGTTCGCCCATGACCACAGTGGCATTTCAGTAGCCTCAGCGGGCGACATCAACAATGATGGCTATGATGACCTCATCGTCGGAGCACGGGGGGCCGATCCGAACGGCTCAGGCTCGGGTGCGAGCTACCTAATCTACGGCAGGGCCTCCGGCTTTTCGGCCTCCCTTAATCTTGCGACGTTGGATGGCTCCAACGGCGTTCGGATCAATGGCGTGGCTGCATCAGATTCCAGTGGCTCGTCCGTGGCGTCCGCCGGTGACGTGAACGCCGATGGATATGACGATGTGATCGTCGGGGCCCGGGGGGCCGATCCCAACGGTGCCCAATCTGGCTCCAGTTATATCGTCTTTGGCGGCCCGACGCCGGTCAGCTTCGCGGGCACCCCCGGAAATGACTCCAGCACTGGCGGAGCCGGCGCAGACTCCCTCAGCGGCCTAGGCGGCAACGACATCCTCTCCGGCCTGGGCGGCGACGACACCCTCGACGGCGGCGATCTGTCGGACCAGTTGTTCGGGGGCGACGGCGCCGACACACTGCTGGGTGGCGGCGGCGGCGACCTGCTCTACGGTGACGCCGGAAACGACACCCTCGACGGCGGCGACGGGGCCGACAAGCTGTTCGGCGGAACGGGCGCCGACCTGCTGATCGGATCAACCGGCAATGACCGCATGCTCGGTGAGGGCGATGTCGATACCCTGGAGGGCCAGGACGGAAACGACTATCTGGACGGCGGCGCGGGGGCGGACCTTATGTCCGGCGGCTTCGGCAACGATGTCTATATCGTCGACAATGTCGGTGATCAGACCACGGAAGATGCTGCTCAGGGCTTCGATGTCGTCAGATCCAGCCTGACGTGGACCCTGGGTGCGAACCTCGAGGCGCTCGAGTTGCAGGGCGGTGGCAACATCAACGGCTACGGCAACTCTGGATCCAACAACATCCAGGGCAACATGGGCGACAACATTCTCGAGGGCGGCGCCGGGGTCGACACCCTCAATGGCGGAGACGGCGACGACGTGATCGTCGGTGGCGCCGGCAACGACCTGATGCGCGGCGGCATCGGCCAGGACACTTTCGATATCGATACGATCAATCTCGCCGGGCCGCTCGAGACTGACCAGATTTATGATTTCTCGACTGCTGAAGGCGATGTGATGGATTTTGGCAACATCGACGCCAACATTCATACCGTACAGGACGAAAGCTTCACGCTCGTAGCCGCCTTTACCAAGACGGCGGGGCAGATGACGGCGGTCTTTGCCGGTGGCGTTACCACGGTGCGACTGGATGTTAACGGCGATGGCCGGGCTGACTACCAGGTCAAGATAAACGGAGACGTCAGCGGGGACACTGGAGATTGGTTCCTGTAAATACTGCCCCGGGGTCCAGGCTTGACTGCGCCGGACTTGCTGCATTCTGCACTTTTGATAAACCTCCCTTTGCAGTGGGGGGCTTGGCGTGAATGCAGCGTCTGCGGAATTGTCCGAGATCATCGAACCGGTGGTCGAGGCAACCTATGGTGCGTTGTTTCAGCCAGACCTGTGGACTGACGTAATCGAACGTTTCCGCGGGCTCGTGGACTGTCCCCAGGCGGCCTTGCATTCGGCGCCGCAGGCCGGGGAATACGGCAGCATCTTTATCACTCAGGGCCTCGACCCAACCCCGATACTGCCTGTGATCCACATCTACGGTCGCCAGGCCCCCTTCATGGACCGCGCCATGGCTCTGGGGATATTGCCGGGCGTATTCCTGCACCAAGACGTCATCCCGTACGAAGAACTGCACGCGACTGACTACTATCGTCACTACATGCACCCAATGAACGTGGAGCACGGAATGACAGCCGTGCTCCGCGCCAGCCTCGGCAACGAGCGAGCGCCTATCGCGCTCGCCGTGGGGAGGGAGCGGTCGCAGGCGCCTTTCGGGGAGCGAGAGGCGGCGATAGCTCGGGCGCTGTTCCCTCATTTTCGGCGGGCCGTGCAGTTGCGACTGGAGATCGAACCGGCACGCATGCTCGATGCCGCCATTGGCGGCACACTCGATGGGTTCGAGACGGCGTGCTGCCTGCTGGGGTACGGCGGAAAGCTGCTCCACGCGAATGCCGCAGCCCGACACCTTTTTTCTGAGGGCGACCGTGTCGAAGGGCGCTGCAACGAGCTCCGGGCGATCCCATCGGCGGCAGATCGCGCGCTTGGGCTGGCGATCCAGAAGGTATGTGACCCGACAGCTCTCTGGTCACTACGATCCCCTGCCGAAATTCTGATTGCTACCGAAGAGGCTGGACCGTTGGTCGCTGTCGTGATTCCGCTCGGCCATGACAACCCCTTTCTCAGTGTCGGCCCAATCAGGGGAGCGGTCTACTTGCTGGATGCTCGCAACCGTCCAGCGGATAGCGGTCGCCTGGAACGACTACGCAACCTTTTCGCCCTTACGCCGGCTGAATCGGAGGTGGCATCCCAGCTTATGTCTGGCCTCAGCGTCGCAGAGATCGCTGACAAGCGGGGCGCCTCGGTCCTGACGGTGCGCACACAACTGCGGTCGATCCTGGAGAAAACCCAATCATCCCGTCAGGCGGATCTGTTCAAGTTGAATGGATTGCTGAATGGACCGTCTTCCAAAGCCAGCCCCCGGAAAGGCTGAGAATCGACCGGCGCAAGATTCTTGCGCCGCTTGCCGCCTATTGCCTCTCTCGCCGCATGGCTTTAGTCGCTGGGGTGTAGTTTGAGGTACAAATGGGCCGGGACACTCCAACAGCGCCGCCATCTCTGGAAGCGGTTCGCGCGCGCATCGACGAGGTCGATGCCGAACTGCTGCGCCTGATCGACGAGCGGTCGTCCCTGGCCGCCGCCGTCGCTGAAGCCAAGAAGGCCGCCGGCGGTGAGTTCAAGTTCGGCCTGCGCCCCTCCCGCGAAGCCCAGGTCATCCGCAAGAAGATCCAGCGCGAGAACCCGGTCGCCGGCCCCGGCCTGGTGGTCCGCGTCTGGCGCGAACTGATCGCCGACAGCCTGTCGCGCCAGGGACCGTTCCACGTCACCGTCTGGGGCGGCCGCGCCGAGGCCCAGACCCTGGACGCCGCGCGCCAGCGCTTCGGCGTGGCTCCGCCGGTGACCATGGCGGCCAAGCCCGAGGAGGCGCTGGCCGGCGCCCGCCAACTGGGCGGCGTCGGTGTGCTGGCCCTGACCTCCGATTCGAACTGGTGGGGCCGCCTGCTCGCCGAGCCGGAGATCCGGGTCTTCGCCACCCTGCCCTGCCTGGCGCAATGGGGGCCGACCAGGGCACTGGCCGTCGGCGCCGTGCCGGTCGAGCCGACCGGGGCCGACCAGACCCTGTGGGTCACCGATTCCCCCGACAGCACCGGCGCCATCGTCGGCGCCCTGAGCCGCGACGGCGTCGCCGCCGCCCCCATGCTGCAGTCGGGCGGCCTCAAGCTGTTCAGCCTCGCCGGCTTCTACCAGAAGGACGACGAGCGGCTGGCCCGCGCGCCTGGACGACTTTCCGGCGTGATCGGGGCTGCACCCGAGCCGTTCGACGTGTAAACACGCGGGCCTTCGATCAAGCGCTCCCGCCAAAGTGGCTACCGGTTTGGCGATCTGGAGCGCGCCCAACAAAAAAGACCTGCAATGACCGACCGTTTCGCCGCGCCCCGTCCCGTTCCCAAGCCCGGCATCCTGGACATCGCCCCCTACAAGCCCGGCAAGGCCGCGGCTGAAGGCATCGCCAATCCGATCAAGCTGTCGGCCAACGAGAACATCCTCGGCTGTTCGGATGACGCCCGCGCCGCGTACGCCGAGGCCGCCGGCAAGCTGAACCTCTACCCGGCCGGCCGCGCCGACATCCTGCGCGCCGCCGTCGCCGAGAAGTACAATCTGGAGCCTGAGCGCTTGCTGTTCGGCTGCGGCTCGGACGAGATCTTCCAGCTGCTGAACCAGACCTTCCTCGAGCCCGGCGACAACATGATCCAGGGCGCGCACGGGTTCGCCGCCTACGCCATCGGGGCCCATGCCTGCGGCGGCGAGGTCAAGTACGTCCCGGAGAAGAACTTCACCATCGACGTCGACGCCCTGCTGGACGCGGTCGACGAGCGCACCCGTCTGATCTTCCTGGCCAACCCGGCCAACCCGACGGGCACCTGGATCAGCGCCGAGGAAGTCCGCCGTCTGCACGAAGGCCTGCCGCCTTCCGTGGTTCTGGTGCTCGACGGCGCCTACGCCGAGTTCAACACCGACCCGAACTTCGAGGATGGCCTCGGCATGGCCCGCGATGCTCACAACATCGTCGTCACCCGCACCTTCTCCAAGATCCACGGCCTGGCCGCCCTGCGCGTCGGCTGGGGCTACCTGCCGGCCGCGATGGCCGACGCCGTTGATCGCATCCGCCTGCCCTTCAACATCAACATCCCGGCCCAGCTGGCCGCCGTCGCCTCGCTGAAGGACGACGCCTTCGCCGCCCGCTCGGTGGCGCTGGTCGAGCAATGGCGCCCCTGGCTGACCCAGCAGATCAGCGGTCTGGGCCTCGACGTCGTGCCCAGCGCCGCCAACTTCGTGCTGGTCGGTTTCCCCGCCACACCCGGCCGCACCGCGGTCGAGGCCGAAGCCTTCCTGGCCACCAAGGGCCTGTTGACGCGCGGCGTCGGCAACTACGGCCTGCCGGACCACCTGCGCATCACCATTGGCCTCGAAGAGCACAACCGCGCCGTGGTCGAGGGCCTGGCGGAGTTCATGGGCAAATGACCACGCAGCTTCCCGTCTTCGAGCGGCTGACCGTCATCGGTTGCGGCCTGATCGGCTCCTCGGTCGTCCGCGCCGCCCGCGCCTACAAGGCCGCCGGCCACATCACCGTCGCCGACATCAGCCAGACCGTGCTCGACCGGGTCACCGCGCTGGGTATCGCCGACGCTGTCGAGGCGGACCTCGGCAAGGCAGTCGAGACCGCCGACCTGGTGATCTTCGCCACCCCGGTGCTGGCCGTCGCCGATGTCATGGCCACCATCGCCCCGCACCTGAAAGCCGGCGCGACCATTTCCGACGTCGGATCGGTCAAGGGCAGCGTGTCGGAAGCCATGCAGGCCGCCGCTCCGGCCGGCGTCCACATCATTCCCGGCCACCCGATCGCCGGCACCGAGCAGTCCGGCCCGGACGCCGGTTTCGCCGAGCTGTTCCAGGACCGCTGGACCATCCTGACCCCCATCGCCGCCCGCCACGACGACGCCTACGCCCTGGCCGTCGCCCGGCTGGCCAGCTTCTGGCGCGCCCTGGGCGCCCAGGTCGAGCAGATGGACGAGCGGCACCACGACCTGGTCCTGGCCGTCACCAGCCACCTGCCCCACCTGATCGCCTACAACATCGTCGGCACCGCCGCCGATCTGGAGGAGGTCACCCAAGCCGAGGTGATGAAGTACTCGGCCGGTGGTTTCCGCGACTTCACGCGGATCGCCGCCTCTGACCCGACCATGTGGCGCGACATCTTCGTCGCCAATCGGGAGGCCGTTCTGGACGTGCTGGGGCGCTTTACCGAGGACCTGCAGGCCCTCTCCCGGGCCATCCGCTGGGGCGAGGCCGAGAAGCTGCATGAGCTGTTCACGCGGACGCGCGAGATCCGCCGGGGGGTTATCGCGCTGGGCCAGGAAAGCCCCGAGCCCAACTTCGGCCGGGATCGCGGCAAGCACTGAAAGCGCAGCGCCCTTCTCCCGCTTGTCGGGAGAAGACCATCCCCCCGAAGGGGGTCGGATGAGGGCAGCGCCACTGTCGCAAGGTTGCCCGTGTTCAGGCGCTCGCAGCGCCACCGACAATCGTCAGACGCCGGCGCCGCCCTCACCCGACCGCTTCGCGGCCACCCTCTCCCGACAAGCGGGAGAGAGATTATTTTCCCGTCACAGCCTTGCGCAGATTGACCAGCACCTTGCCGCAGTCGGTTTTCATTCCGGCCCGCACCACCTCGGCCGGCAGCTTGATCTCGGCCGAGACGCGGTTGACGTAGATCACGCGCGTTCCCGCGCCCCGCGGTTCGAGACGCCACTCGCCCTGCATCGCCTTCAGGTCGCCGCCGGTCCGCCGAAAGGTGATCCGGCTGTAGGGGGTGTAGTCGGCCCGCAGGACGTTGCGGATGGTGGGCACGAACATGTTGCCCTGGCTGACCTGCTCGCGAACATCCCAGTTCGGGCCCTTCTGCAGAACCCGGCAGACGGTCAGGTTCGCGATCACCTTCCGGGCCTGGGCGCAATCGATCAGGACAGCCCAGACCTTCTGGGGCGGCGCGTCGATATCGATGGCGCCGTGGATGGCGGCGGCGTCGCCGGAGGGACTGACCACGACCCAGGGCTTGCCCGCCGCCAAGGTCTTCTCGGCCGAAGGCGGTACGGGCGCAGCAGCCGCCATTCCGGCCAGCAGGGCCAGCGATATCCCAAGCGCGAAGCGTCGCATGCGTTGTCTCCAGGCCCCGACCTGACGGTGCAGCTACGAAGACACAGGAGATGCGGATTGAGCCGTTGCTGATTTTTGAGCTTGGAGAAGCTGGGAATCCCGTGTTACCCGCCGCGCCCTCAAGGAGAGACCGCCGTGGCGCACAAAGCCCCGACCATGATCTGCAAGCCTGTCTCGCTCGGTAATCAAGCCGAGCGCGATGACGCGCGCGCATGGGAAGGGACCAACGTCTAAAGGCATCGAACCTTGAGATCGTACGTAGGAACCCCTCCCGGCCCGGCCTGGAGGGGTTCCTTCGTTTTGGGGGTTCTTCTTTCCAGACCGCGACGCCGGGAGGGGATGGGAAAGAGAAAAGGAGAAGCCCAAATGAGCGGCTTCGAAGCGTTTGAAAGCGATGGGGTCCACATCAAGGCCTGGACCCGGGGCGTGCCGATCGAGGACGCCGCGATGAAGCAGCTGCGCAACGTCGCCAGCCTGCCGTTCATTCACCACCACCTGGCGGTGATGCCGGACGTGCACTGGGGCCGGGGCGCGACCGTGGGCTCTGTCATCCCGACCGTCGGGGCGATCATCCCGGCGGCGGTCGGGGTCGACATCGGCTGTGGCATGATGGCGGCGCGGCTCAACATCCGGGCCGAGCACCTGCCGGACAACCTGTTCGAGATCCGGAGCCTGATCGAGGCGGCCGTCCCGCACGGCCGGACCGACAACGGCGGGCGCAACGACGTGGGCGCCTGGCAGGTCGATCCGCCGGAAGCGGCCAAGACCCGGTGGGCTGACCTCGAGGCCGGCTACAACGCCGTGGTCGACAAGCATCCGAAGGCGGCGCACCCGCGGGGCTTTGGCCACCTGGGGACGCTCGGCACCGGCAACCACTTCATCGAGCTCTGCCTCGATGAAGCGGGTGACGTCTGGGTGATGCTGCACTCCGGTTCGCGGGGGGTGGGAAACCGGTTCGGCTCCTACTTCATCGAGCGGGCCAAGCACGACATGCGGCGGTGGTTCATCAACCTGCCGGACCAGGACCTGGCCTACTTCCCGGAAGGGTCGGACGGCTTCATCGACTACATCCGGGCCGTGAGCTGGGCCCAGAAGTATGCCCGGGCCAACCGGGAGACGATGATGGACCAGGTGCTGGGGGTCCTTCGGGGCCTGTTCCCGGATCTGGACGTGACGCAGGAGGCGGTGAACTGCCACCACAACTACGTCACCAAGGAGAAGCACTTCGGCAAGGACGTCTTCATCACCCGGAAGGGCGCGGTGTCGGCGAAGGAAGGTGAACTGGGGATCATCCCGGGCTCGATGGGCGCGAAGTCGTTCATCGTGCGGGGGAAGGGTAACCCGGACAGCTTCTGCACCTGCTCGCATGGGGCCGGCCGGGCGATGAGCCGGACCGAAGCCAGGCGGCGGTTCACCGTCGAAGACCACGTGGCGGCCACCGCCGGCGTCGAGTGCCGGAAGGACGCCGAAGTGATCGATGAAACGCCGATGGCCTACAAGGACATCGAGGCGGTCATGGCGGCCCAGGCCGACCTGGTCGACATCGTCCACACGCTTCGGCAGGTGGTCTGTGTGAAGGGCTGAGCGATGCCGTCGGGGGAAACCCCGGCGGCATTTCTCGTTTGCCCATGAGAAGGGTCAGCTTCGCGACCACATGATCATCAGATCGACCGGCCTTCCTGGTCCAGCGCGTCGAGAACCGCCTCCGGCCGCCACTCGATGACCTGCAGATAGGCCAGCAACGCCGCGTCCGGCAGCATCCGCCCTGCCTCGACCTCGCACAGGGCGTCGGCGTCCAGTCGGAAGGTGCGGGCAAAAGCGTCCTGGGTCAGGCCGGTTCCCCAGCGCACGCGCTGCACCAGGGCGCGGGCGCAGAAGCTGCCTTCGGGGCGGGCCGACTCGTCGATCGGCCGATCAGGATGGATTGGCGCCATATGCATCGTCTTGTCTCCGTCGCCCCGACAGGAGGGGAGATAGACGGCTAACGTCACCGTAAGACGACCGTTTTGAGTCAGAGACTTGGCGGTTCGTCTTCACATGGACATTCAGGATTTCACGAGCGCAATCAGCAACCCGTCATAGCCCTTGTCGCCTACCGTCTGCAGCGCCGTGGCGTCCACCCGAGGCTCCGCGGCGATCAGTTCGGCCAGGCGCCGCACGCCCTGCACGGAGGCGTCGCCGTTCTCGTCGATCACGGCCCCGCCGCGCACCACGTTGTCGACGATGATCAGTCCGCCGGGCCGGGTCATCTGCAGCGCCCAGCGGAAATAGTCCGGGTTCGACGGCTTGTCGGCGTCGATGAAGGTCAGGTCCAGCGGCGGTCCGCCCTCGGCCGCCAGTTTCGGCAACAGGTCGATCCCCGCCCCGGTCCGCACCTCGGCGACCCCGTCGAGCCCCGCGAAGGCCAGGTTCTTCCGTGCGACGTCCGCATGATGCGGATCGATCTCCAGGCTGACCAGCCGGCCGCCCTCCGGCAGCGCCCGCGCCAGCCAGATGGTGCTGTAGCCGCCCAGTGTCCCGACCTCGAGGATGCGCTTTGCCCCGATCGAGCGCGCCAGCAGGTTCAGGAGCTTGCCTTGGTTGGCCGCCACGGCGATGGCCGGCAGCCCCGCGCCCCGGCTGGCCGCCAGGGCGTGGTCGAGAGCGGCGTCATCGGCGCCCAGGCTGTCGTTGAAATAGCCGTCGACGGCGGTCCACAGGGGCTGGGTCATGTCGCACCGTACTTCTTGAGAAACTCTGCCGTCGCCTCGATGGCCTCAACCAGTCCGACGCGCTGGATCTCCACCCCTTCGGGCAGGCCCGCGAACAGCCGGGTCGGGGATGCCGGGTCGAGCATGACGAACACCCCCTTGTCGTCGGCCCGGCGGATCAGCCGCCCGAAGGCCTGGGCGATGCGGTTGCGCGCGACCGCGTCGTCATAGCCCTTGCCGCCGAACCGCGCCCGGCGCGCCTTGTGCAGGATGTCGGGCCGGGGCCAGGGCGCGCGGTCGAAGACCAGCAGGCGCAGCGAGCGACCCGGCACGTCCACCCCGTCCCGAACCGCGTCGGTGCCGAGCAAACAGCTGTCCTCCTCGGCCCGGAAGATATCGACCAGCCCGCCGACCTCGATCGGATCGACGTGCTGGGCGTAGAGGGCCAGCCCCTTGTCCGCCAACGGGGCGGCGATCTTCTCATGCACCGCCCTGAGCCGCCGGATCGCCGTGAACAGCCCCACCCCGCCGCCGCCGGCCGCCAGGAACAGCTCGCGCATGGCGGCGGCCACCTGCCGCGCATCGTCCTTGGCGACATCGGTGACGACGAAGGCCCGCGCCTGGTTGGCGTAGTCGAAGGGCGAGGCCAGGCGGATGGTCTTGGGCCGCTCGGGCAGGCGGGCCCCGCCGGTGCGCATTTCGGCCAGGGCGAAGGGATCGTCCGACGACGGATCAGTCAGGGTGGCGCTGGTCACCAGCACCCCGTGGGCCGGGGCCAGCACGGCCGCCGTCAGCGGTTCAGTCGGATCGACCCAATGACGGCGGCTGGAGGCGTCGACCACGCGACCGTACAGGAAGGTCGCATCGAACCAGTCGACGAAGTCGGGATCGTCCTCGGCGTCCTCCTCAATGGCCTTCAGCATCGAGCGCCAGGCCGGCAGGGTCATCCGCGCCCGGCGGTCCAGACCGCGCAGGGCGCCCTCGATCCGCGCCCGCTCGCTGGGGCCGAGCTCGTCGGCCTCGTCGTCGAGCAGGTCTTCCAGATGCCGCGCCAGCGCCAGCAGCGGCGCCTCCACGCTGGCCAGCGCCGAGGCCGCGTCGGCCGCCGTCTCCCGCACCCGGTCGATGGCCGGCCGGGCCTGGCACTCCATGCCGATGTCGGCCGCGCCGGCGTTGCGCTCGCTGTTGCGGGCCCGCAGTTGCTCAAGCACCGCCGCCAGGAAGTTCTCGACCGGCCCGATGGGATTGATCTCGCCGTTGGGCGGCGCGATCCGCCCGGACCAGCCCTCGCCCGGCAGCACGGCCGCCGCCCGGGTCACGTCCTGCAGCGCCCGCCGGGGTTCCTCCCGGTCGCCGATCACATCGAGCAGGCGGTGTTCCAGCCCCCTGCCCCGCCGCCCGCGCGACTCAGGCCCGCGGATCCAGCGGCGCAGCTCCGCCGCCTCGGCCCCCGACAGGGCCGCTGAAAAGGCGGAGTCGGCGGCGTCGAACAGGTGGTGGCCCTCGTCGAAGACGATGCGTTTGAGCTGCGCCGTCTCGACATCCGTCTTGCCGCCCCGCGCCCGCCGTGCGCCATCGAAGGCGGCCTGGGTGAGCACCAGCGCATGGTTGGCAATGACCAGATCGGCCCGCCGGCTGCCCCGGATCGCCTTCTCCACATAGCAGGCGCGGTAGTGGGCGCAGGCGGCATGGACGCACTCGCCCCGCCGGTCGACCAGGTTGGCGGCGCTGGCCTGGGCCGAGGGCGCCACCGCGAACAGCGCCGGCAGCCAGCCGGGGAAATCGCCGCCGGTCATGTCGCCGTCCCGCGTCTTGCGCACCCAGCGCGCCGCCAGGCCCATGCCGATGACATCGCCATTGCCCAGCTGGGCGGTCTGCACCTGCTCCTGGAAGTTCAGCAGGCAGAGGTAGTTCTCCCGCCCCTTGCGCACGACCGCCTTGCGGGCCCGCACGGCGGGGTCGGGATAGATGGAGGCGCTCTCCCGCTCGATCTGTCGCTGCAGGGCGCGGGTGTAGGTGCTGATCCACACCGCCGGCCCGTTTTCCTCGGCCCACAGCGAGGCCGGGGCCAGATAGCCCAGCGTCTTGCCGACCCCGGTGCCCGCCTCGGCCAGCACCATGCGCGGCTCGCCCTCCTTGTCGCGGGGTGAGAAGGCGAAGGCGGTCTCGGCCGCGAACACCGCCTGCATCGGCCGCGCCTCATCGAGGCCCGAGCGTCGCAACAAAAGGCTCAGCCGCTCCTCGGCCGCCTGCGGCGTCACCGTGCGGGAGCCCGGCTGGCCTGGCGGCGCCTCGTCTTCCCATTCGGAGACCCGCGCCCAGACATCCAGTCCCGACCCGCGCCGCCCCGCCTCGCCCACAGTGCGGCTCCGCAGGGCGTTGATCACCGCCGGCCCCCAGGCCCAGCCGGCCCGGTCCATGGTCTCGGCCAGGTTCAGCGCCTCTTCCCGCGACGGCCAGGGCGCCGTCTCCAGGTCGCGCAGCAGGAGCTCGCAGGCTTCGCGCAGGGTGGTCGCCTGCTCAACCGCGCCCTTGGGTTCGGTCAATCCCAGCGCCTGAGACAGACCCACTGCCGACGGGGCCGCGAAGGTCGCCGGCTTGACGAAGGCGAACAGTTCGAGCGCGTCAAACACCCCCCGCGCCCGGGGCGGCGTGTTCAGCCCCAGCCGCTTGGCGGTCATCCCGGCATGCACCACCAGCACCGGCCCGGCCTCGGCCAGATCCCGCGCCGCCGGGGGGCGCAGCTCGCGCGCGCCGCTGCCATCGGCCACGGCGCAACGCGGCCCCGGCAGCACGATCAGGGCCGGCGCGAGATTGAGACTGGAGGTGACGGCGTTCACCCCATTTCCCTAGTCCGATCCGGCTTGAAACGAAAGGAGAACAGTGACTTGACTTCGAGGATCCCAATGCTAATATGGCCATCTCAAATAGCCATATTAGATCACCCATGTCCTGGACCCTCGCCCAAGCCAAGGATCAACTCTCCGAAGTGGTCCGCCGGGCGGTCGATGACGGCCCCCAGACGATCAGTGTCCGGGGTCGGGAGACGGCTGTTTTGCTGTCCAAGATCCAGTTCGAGCAACTCCTTTCGCCAGACGCTCCAGCCAGCCTGAAAGACCTGCTGCTTGCTATGAACCTTGACGGTGTCGATCTGACCCGGGACCAAACACACACCCGCGATCTCGACTTTTGAGCTTCCTGCTCGATACCAACGCCGTAAGCGAGCCAGGGCGGCTGGCGCCCGATCCTGGGTTCATGTCCTGGCTGGCGGGCGTCGAAGGGTCTCAGCTCTATCTCAGCGCCATCACGCTGGGAGAACTCCGTAGGGGTATCGCGCTCCTCGATGATCCTGTCCGTCGGCAGCGACTGGAAGGCCTCAACGCCAATATTCTGTTGCGGTTCGGCGGCCAGGTTCTCCCCATCGATGATCACGTTGCGCGCGTCTGGGGCGACGTCTCAGCTCGTCTCAAGCGGTCCGGCCGAGTCATTGGTTCGCTTGACGAGATGATCGCCGCCACCGCGCTCGCCCACGATCTCACGCTTGTCACCCGCAACACCCGTCACTTCGAGGGTGTTGGCTGCGCAGTCGCATCGCCGTGGCATGGCTGAGCTTGCCCTTCCCGACCGCTTCGAAGCCTGGTTCGCCGGGCGTGGCTGGGCGGCGCGGCAGCATCAGCTGGACATGGTCCAGGCCGGCCGCGACGAGGCCCACGCCCTGCTCATCGCCCCGACCGGCGGCGGCAAGACCCTGGCCGGCTTCCTGCCCAGCCTGATCGAACTTGCCGAGCGCCCCAAGCCGAACACCCCGCGCGGGGTTCACACCCTCTACATCTCGCCGCTCAAGGCCCTGGCGGTCGATGTCGAGCGCAACCTGATGACGCCTATCGCCCAGATGGGACTGAAGATCACCGCCGAGTCGCGGACCGGCGACACCGGCGAGGCCCGCAAGCAACGGCAGCGGATCAAGCCGCCGGACATCCTGCTGACCACGCCCGAACAGCTGGCCCTGTTCTGCGCCTGGGAAGGCGCGCGGCGGTACTTCGAGGACCTGCGCTGCGTCATCATCGACGAGATTCACAGCCTCTGGCCGCAGAAGCGCGGCGACCTGCTGGCCCTCGACATCGCCCGCCTGCAGCAGTTCGCCCCGAAGATGCGCCGGGTGGGCCTGTCGGCGACGGTCGATGATCCGGACATGATCCGGCGCTGGCTCAGCCCGGCTGGCGGCGAGGATGCGGACGCTGCCCAGGCCGTTCGACTGGTTCGCGGCCCGCCCGGTCCCCTGCCCCAGGTCGAGGTGTTGATCTCCGAGGGTCGCGTCCCCTGGGCCGGCCACACCGCCCAGCACGCCATGGCCGACGTCTACGAGGTCATCAAACGCCACAGGACCTCGCTGATCTTCGTCAACACGCGCTTCCAGGCCGAGTTCGCCTTCCAGGAACTGTGGAAGCTCAACGACGAGGGCCTGCCCATCGCCCTGCACCACGGCAGCCTGGCCGCCGAGCAGCGCCGCAAGGTCGAGGCGGCCATGGCGCGGGGCGAACTGAGGGCCGTGGTCTGCACCTCCACCCTCGATCTGGGCATCGACTGGGGCGACGTCGATCTGGTCATCCAGCTGGCGGCGCCCAAGGGCGCCTCGCGGATGGTTCAAAGGATCGGCCGGGCCAACCACCGGCTCGACGAGCCGTCGAAAGCCATCTTCGTGCCCGCCAACCGCTTCGAGGTCCTGGAGTGCGAGGCGGCCCGCGAAGCCATCGCCGAAAACGCCTTCGACTCCGAAGCGCCGCGCATCGGCGCGCTCGATGTTCTGGCCCAGCACGTCATGGGCTGCGCCGTCTCCGAGCCCTTCGACCTCCTCGCCCTCTACGACGAGGTCCGGAGCGCGGGCCCCTACCGCGACCTTGCCTGGGAAGACTTCGAGCAGGTCGTCGAGTTCGTCTCCACCGGCGGCTATGCGCTTCGCACCTACGATCGCTTCCGCCGGATCGTGAAGGGCCAGGACGGTCTATGGCGGGTGCGTGACGCCCAGACCGCCCAGCGACACCGCATGAACGTCGGGGCCATTGTATCCCCCGCCGTGCTCGCCATTCGCCTGGCGGGCCGGCGCGGCACGGTCGGGCGCAAGATCGGCGAGGTCGAGGAGGGCTACCTCGAGATGCTGGAGCCCGGCGACACCTTCATCTTCGCCGGCGGCGTCTGGCGGCTGCAGGGCGTCACCGCGACCGACGCCCTGGTCACGCCCGCCCCCAACGACGATCCGAAGCTGCCCAGCTGGGGCGGTTCGAAGTTCGCCATCTCCACCTTCCTGGCCGCCAAGGTGCGCCGGATGATGAGCGATCCGGAGACCTGGAAGGCGCTGCCCACCGACGTCTGCGAATGGCTGACCGTCCAGCAGGACAAGTCGATGATCCCGACGCCGCAGCAGATGCTGCTGGAGACCTTTCCCCGCGGCAAACGCCACTTCCTGGTGGTCTACCCGTTCGAGGGGCGTCTCGCCCACACCACCCTGGCCATGCTGCTGACCAAGCGCCTCGACCGGCTGAAGGTTGGCCCGCTTGGATTTGTGGTCAACGACTACGCCATGGCCGTCTGGTCGCTGAAGCCGATGGATGACCTCGATTTCGACTCACTGTTCGATCAGGACATGCTGGGAGACGACCTCGAAGCCTGGCTGGACGAGAGCTTCATGATGAAGCGGGCGTTCAAGGGCTGCGCCCTGATCTCGGGCCTCATCGAACGGCGCATGCCCGGGGCCGAGAAGTCCGGGCGGCAGGTGACCTTTTCGACCGATCTGATCTACGACGTGCTGCGCCGCCATCAACCCGACCACCTGCTGCTGCGCACCGCACGGATCGACGCCGCCAGCGGCATGATCGACGTCGCCCGCGTCGGCCAGATGCTGGAGCGCATCCGCGGCCAGATCCTGCATTCGCGGCTGGACCATGTCTCGCCCTTCGCCGTGCCGATCATGCTGGAGATCGGCAAGGAGCGGGTCGGCGGCGACACCGCCGACATGATCCTGGCCGAGGCGGCCGAGGACCTGATCGCCGAGGCCCTGTCTTGAACGCCCAGACCCTGCGTGAGCGATCCTTCGCCATGAGCCCGTGCGGCGGGGTCGCCATGGCCATCCACGGTCACCCGGTGGTCATGCGCCACAGCGGCGCCCTCTGGCTTCCGGTGGAACGGATGCTGATCGTCGCCGATCTCCACTTCGAGAAAGGCAGCGCCTACGCCGTCCGAGGTCAGCTCCTGCCGCCCTACGACACGATCGAGACCCTGACCCGCCTGGAGGCAGAGGTCGCCGCCACGGCGCCGTCAGTCCTGGTCTTCCTCGGCGACAGTTTCCATGACGGCCGCGCCGAAGATCGTCTCGCCCCCCTGGTGGCCGAACGCATCGCCGCGCTGGCGTCGGGCCGCACCCTGATCTGGGCGGTGGGCAACCACGACGAGGAGGGCCCCCGCGCCCTGCCCGGCGAGCTCGCCGATGAACTCAAGGTTGGAACCCTCACTTTCCGCCACGAGCCGCAGGGCGGCCGCCAGCCGGGCGAGGTTGCGGGCCATCTGCACCCCTGCGCACGGCTGGTCGGCCGGGGCCGCGCGGTGCGTCGCCGCTGCTTCGCCACCGATGGGGAGCGGGTCATCCTGCCGGCCTTCGGAGCCTATGCGGGCGGGCTCAATATTCGCGACAAGGCCTACGCCGGCATGTTCAGCGGCGCGCCGCTGGCGGTGGCGCTCGGCAAGGACCGGGCGCACCCGCTCAGCTGGGCGATGCTCGACGGCGACTGACTACTGCGCGTAGATCGCCAGCGTCGAAGAGCTCTGCGCGTCCATCTTGCCGGTGACCGGCAGGCCCTTGTCCTTCTGGTAGGCCCGCAGGGCGCCCTCGAGCGCCGGGGAAGAGCGACCGTCCTGGGGACCCTGGTAGTAGCCAAGCCGGGACAGGGCCCGCTGGGCCTGGGCAGCCGTGCCGACCGAAGGCGCCGCCGCCATCAACTTGGCCGAAGGGTTGGCGGCGGCGGCGCGATAGCCGACGGCGGCGCGCTCGGCGCCTGTGCGGGCCTGGGGCGAGAGATCGCTCTTGATGCGTTCAGCACTCGACTTGGCCTCAGCATCGCCGGCCCGGCCGGCGATGAGGTACCACTTGTAGGCCTCGGCGGTGTTCTGGGTGACGCCGGAACCGATCTCGTAGAGCTTGCCGAGGTTGTACTGGCTGTCGGTCAGGCCAAGGTCGGCGGCGCGCCGGAACCACTGGGCGGCCGTCGTCTGGTTGGTCGCGCCGCCCGTGCCCTCGAAATAGTAGAGGCCGAGGTTGTGCATGGCCTTGCGCTCACCGCCCTGGGCGGCGCGCTCGGTCCAGCGGCGGGCTTCGGCGGCATTCCTGGCCAGGCCGCCCTCGCCGTTCTCATAGAGTTTGGCGAGATAGAACTGGGCGGGCGCATAGCCCTGGTTGGCCGACTTGCGCAGGGCGTCAAGGCCGCCCGGCTGCTTGGCCTCGACCTTGCGCACGGCGTCGCCGAACAGGGCGGCGGCGGACGGGGCTGTGGTCGGCGGGGTCGGCGCGGCGGCTGCCGGCGGGGCGACGGCCGGGTCAGCCAGATCCGGCGCCAGAGCCATGGCGACGCGCGGGCCGGTGGTCAGCGCCGGAGTCGTATCGGCCTCGGCGACCATGATTTCCTGGCCGTCGGCTTCCTTGATCTGCAGGCCCCGGGCGATGCGCTCGCCCATGGCGCCATCGGCGCCGCCATTGAGGATGACGATGCCCGTAGCGGCCGCGCCGCCAAACGCCAGAACCCCCATGATGGCCATCGTGGTCATCATGGTCGAGCTGGCCGGCTTTTTCGGAGCCTTGGCGCGACTGCCGAACAGGCCCTTGCGGGCCGGTTTGGCGGTCGCGGGCGCACTGGCTGGACCGCCGGCGCTGCGGGCGGCGGCGCGGGCCTGTTCGATCACTTCGCGGGTGCTCAAGGGGCGGCCGGGCTCGGCTTCGAACACCGGGGCGGGCGCCGTGTCGAACTCAAGGCCTTCGTTTTCGTCTTCGATGGAGACGAACTCGTCGGCGGCGTCGAAGTCCGAGTCAGAGAAGGCGGACGGGCCGGCGTCGCGGGACGGGAAGTCGTCGAAGCCCGGCTCGGCGGGGCCGAAGGACGCGGGCTCGAAGGCGCGCGGGGCAAAAGCGTCGTCGGGTATGGCCTGGCCGCGGGTCGGGAAGGGATCGGGCGCGAACGGGTCCATGCCCTGCGCCTCGGCGCGGCGCACCGTCGGAGCCGGAGCCGGGGCCGGCGCGGGCGCCGCGGCGGTGACCGAGTCCGTGATCCGGCGGGTCGCGCTGGTCATCGAGGCGTCGATCTTCTCACGCGCCTCGTCCAGCAGGCGGGCGGTGCGTTCCTCGCTCTGGCGGATGCGTTCGGCGAGGTCCGTCGACACCCGTTCCTGGCGCTGGCTGATCCGCTCGGTCACCCGGGCGACCTGCTCGCCAACGTCGTCGATGGCCTGGGCGCTGCGGCGTTCGCTGTTGGCGATGCGCTCGCTCAGACGTTCGGTGATGCGGGCGATCTCGACGCCGAGACGCTCCAGCGCCTGGGCCTGGCTTCCGTCGTTGTGGGCCAACCTTTGTTCGACCAATCCCGCGATCCGCGATACTTCGCTGCCGACGTTCTCGACGGCCTGGGCGCTGCGGCCCTCGACCGACTGCACCCGGCGGCTGAGGTTGTCGGCCATGCTGACCATCTCCCGGCCCATCCGCTCGATCGCCATGGCCGAGCGCTGCTCGGCGGCATGGACGTGGGCGGTCATTTCCCCGAGTTTCTGCTCGACCCGGCCGAAGCCGCCGTCAGACGCGCGGCGCAGCTGCTCCGCCATCTCCTGGCGGACCTGCTCGAGACGGGCGTTGAGGCCGTGCGACAGGGTCTGCAGGGCGGCGGTGTTGTCCGCCCCCTCGACCTTGCGCAGCCGGCCGTCCAGCTTGACGAAGCTGTGGCCGAGGTCGCGGATGGCGGCGTTGGTCTGGGTCTCGGCGGCCTCGAGCCGGCCCAGCACCCGGGCGGCGACCTCGTCGGCCAGGGCGGCGGTATCGGGCGCTGAGCCGCCGGATTCCAGGGCGGCGACCTTGGCCTCGAGGGCGGCGATGGCTTCGCGGCTGCGGGCCTCGGTGTCGTAGACAGCGCTGGCGACCTTGCCGACCGAGCCTTCCAGGGCTCGCAGGGCCTCGGCCGAGCGCGGGCCGGTGCTTTCGGCTTCGATGCGGCGCAGGCGCTCGATCGCCCGGGCCTGTTCGGTGCGGATCTCGTCGACCGCGCCCTCGAAACGGGCGGCCACGGAAATCTGCTCGCGCTCGGCGCCTTCCAGGCGGCTGAGGGCGCCGCGGACCGACTGGTCGATGCCCGTGATGGCCAGGGTCGAGCGCTGCTCGGCCGCCTCGATGCGGCTGGTCAGCCGTTCGATGGCGTCGGTCACCTTGCCGACCTCGTCGGCGGGATGATGCACGGCTTCCAGGCGGGCCGGAGCATCGGCGCGCGGATGGGGAATGATGGAGGGATCGGCGGCTTCCGGCTCAGTCGACGGCGCATCGCCCTCGACGATCATATGGTTCAGCCACTCGCCCAGAGTCATGCCGGAGCGGCGCGCGAGATCCTTCGCGATCTCCCTCGCCTTGGGGTCGATACCCTTAACGCTCCAGGGCGCCCCCGCCGTCATCGAATCGTTCTCCCGGCACTTAGGTTCGAACGCTAGCCAGCGATCTGTTGTGTGTAAACGCGAGGTTAACGCTATATCTAGCGTTGGCCTCGATATCCTGTGGACGGATGGACGCGTCACCCGTTTCGGGGTCCACCTTCGCGCTCAACGTGGTTAACAAGACCTTTCCAGACGCCATCCTGTGGCCCCCAATCCTCCTGCCGCGCTGAAACATCGCGGCCCCCTTGTGTCTGCCAACGGCGCGTTCCATCTGGGGTCCCATGACGATGAGCGTGACCCTGATCATGTTGGCCAGCCTGGCGGCCCTGACACTGTTCGCGGGCTGGCGCGGGTCGCTTCCACCGAACTTCGTGAAGGGACCGCGGATGATCCCCTGGCGTCCGCTGATGATCTGCTTCGCCGCCGGCACGGCTCTGACCGGCGTGCATCTGGCGGCCTTGCTGGGCCTTCTGGTCACCCGCTAGAGCGCGTTCCGATAAGTGGACCCGGTTATCGGATCAAGCGCGCGACCACGAAGAAACTAGTGAGGGACCCGATCTGGCTCCCTCAAATCGGGTCTGTCTCTAGGCGTCCTTCTTCGACCGTCCCATCACGCCGGCCATGCCGCCAGAGGTCAGGAGGCCGATGTCGGCCAGCAGGAACGGGACCTGCCATTTGTGCGGGCAAGCGATGTAGCGGGGTCGCCAGAGCGGGTCGTACTTGTCCTTGTACCGACGCACGCCGCGGAAATTGTAGAAGTCCTCGCCCCGCTCGAAGAGCAGCCGGCCGACCCGGCTGAGGATGGGGGCCAACGGGCGATCCTCCAGTCCGGCCAGGGGCGCAACGCCGAAATCGAAGGCCAGATAGCCCTGCTCGCGGCCCCAGGTCATCAGCTCGACGAACAGGAAATCCATGATGTTCTTGGGCGCCTCGGGCCCATAGCGCATCAGGTCCATCGACAGGCTGGACTTGTTTGCTGTCGGCCAGAGGGTGGCGAAGGCGACGATCTCGCCCTCGACGCGGACAAGGGCGACCGGGAACTCCTCGACATAGCGGGGAATAAAGCCACCCAGACTGAAAGCCTTCTCGCCGCCCGCATGGTCGGCCAGCCAGGCGTCGGAGATACGCTCCAGCACCGGCATCGGCGCGGCCCCAGGCGCCACCACCTCGAACGTGGCGCCCGCCTCGCCGGCCTTGCGCCAGTTGCGGCGCAGGACCTCACGGCGTCGCCCCGCCAGCGAGAAATCGGCCAGAGGCACCCGGGCGCTTTCGCCGGTCTTCTGGATGAAGAAGCCCAGCTCGACCACATCGGCCAGGTCCTCAGGCTCCAGGCCATAGGCGCACGGCCGCGCGGCGTGGGCGTCGGCCATCTCGCGGAAGCGCCAGAGCAGCTCCAGGTGCTCGTCCCGACGCCCGACCGGCGGCCCCATCGACACCCAGCTGCGCCCGCGCACACCGAACATCAGGAAGGTCTCGCCACTGGCCGAGAACAGGAACCGCTTGTCGCCCAGCAGGGCCAGGTTGGACTCCGGCTCGGCGCTCTCGGCGCTGGCCAGGATGGCGCGGACGCGGGCGAAGTCCGGGTCGTCCTCGCCGGCCACGGCGGGGGTGGCCGGGGTGGCGAACAGGCGCCAGACCCCGACCGCCAGCAGCAGCACCCCTGCCCCGATCGAGCTGCGGATGGCGCGGGTGACATCGCCATCGAACATCATCCGCCAGACCTGGCGATCGCCGTAGTCGGCGTTGCTGAACGACCACCAGCCCAGAAGTCCGGCCCCGCCGACGGCGGCGGCGGCGGAGAGCAGCCAGCCGGGGGTGATCTCCATCCGCGTCAGCCGGGCGGTGCGGGTGAAGGCGGCCCGGAACGGCGCGACCACCAGCAGCAGCACGACCAGGATGCCGGTCTCCTCGAGATTGACCCCCTTGAGCGGGGCCAGCGCCGCCGAGACCAGCAGGCAGGCCACCGTCGCCGCCCAGGCCGCGCCCAGCCGCGCCCTGAGGCCAAAGGCCAGCAGGATGAGGAACAGGCCCAGCAGCGAGGAGGCGAAGTGGCTGGCGTCGATGATCGCCGGCTCGCTCAGCTTCAGCAGGAAGCTGAGCCGCTCCGGATCCGTCGGCGTCGCCCCCGAGGCAAGCAGCAGCCAGCCGCCCAGCAGGGCGGCCGCCGCCGACAGGGTCGGGGCGATGGCGAGGGCGGCGGTACGGATCTCGGAGGTGCGCATGAGACCGCCAACGCTTAGCCGGTGTCGCGGCCTGACGGCTAGTCCTCGAAGACGGGCGCCCGCTTCTCCATATTGGCCATCACCGCCTCGATGTTGCCGCGCGAGCCGATCAGGGCCGTCTGCTCGACGCTTTCCGCCAGCAGGATGGCGTGCTGGTCGCCGTCGGCCATCAGGTTGAGCAACCGCTTGTTGGCGCGGATGGCGGCCGGGTTCTTCGTCGCGATCTCCCGCGCCGTGGCCAGCGCCTCGGCGCGCGGATCAGCGCAGACGCGGGTGGCGATGCCCAGGGTGAAGGCTTCCTCGCCGCTGAAGATACGCCCCGTGTAGGTCAGGTCGCGCGCCACATCGTCCCGCAGCAGGCCGCGCAGCAGGGCGATCCCGGCCATGTCGGGCACCAGGCCCCATTTGATCTCCAGCACCGCCATCTTCGTATCCGGCGCCACGAAGCGCATATCGGCGCCCAGGGTCAGCTGGAACCCGCCGCCCAGGGCCACGCCATGGACGGCCGCGATCACCGGTACGGGGATGTCCCGCCAGACCATGACCGCGTTCTGGGCCCGGTTGGCGCCGCTCCCGGTGCGCGGGCTGTCGACCAGACCGCCGCCGCCGTTGCCCCGTTCGCCCGAGGCCATCTTGCCGAAGTTGCCCATGTCCAGCCCGGCGCAGAAGGCCTTGCCCTCCCCCGACAGCACCACGGCGCGCAGGCCCTTCTCGGTCTTCAGCCGCTCGCCCGCCGCGATCAGGGCCGAGAACATGGCGTCGTCCAGGGCGTTCATCTTGTCTGTGCGGACCAGGCGCACGTCGGCGACGCCGTCCTGGATGTCGATGGTGACGCGATCGTTGGCGACTTCGGTCATGGTGTCCTCCTGTTGGGGGCAGACTGGATGAGGTTCCGCAACGGTCGGCAAGAGGCCGTTTCAAAACCCGCAGGGCAGCTCCCGGAAGACGGCGACTACTGCTTCACCGCCACCCAGACCACATGGCTCGCCTTGCGACGCCCGGGACCGGCTTTCACCCGCACCTCATCGACCGCGAACCCCGCCGCCCGCACCCGCTTGCTGAACGGCGCATGCGGCGCCGAGGACCACACCGCCAGCACGCCGCCGACCTTCAGCGCCGAACGCGCCGCCGCCAGTCCTACGTTGTCGTAGAGACTGTCATTGGCCCGCCGGGTCAGGCCCTCGGGTCCGTTGTCGACGTCGAGCAGGATGGCGTCCCACACCCCCTCCCCGCGGATCTGCTCGCGAACGTCGCCGACGGCGACCGTCACCCGGGCATCATCGAGACAGCCGCCATAGACCGCCGCCATCGGTCCCCGCGCCCAGTCCACGACCTGTGGCACAAGCTCACCGACCACGATCTGCGCCTCCGCCGGCCAGGCGGCCAGCGCCGCCCGCAGGGTGAACCCCATGCCCAGTCCGCCGATCAGCACCCGCTGTCCCGGCCTCCCCGCCAGCCGCTCCGCCGCCAGCCGGGCCAGCGCCTCCTCGGAGCCGCTGAGGCGGCTGTTCATCAGCTCGATGCCACCCTCGGCCATGATCGAAAACTCATGGCCGCGCTGCATCAGGCGCAGGCTCCCGCCGCCGCCGGGCATGGTCGCGGTATCGAGGTGAATCCAGGGGATCATGCGCCTTCGTATAGGGGCGGCGCGGCCATCCGAAAAGCGCCGCGCACGGGTCAATTTTCGCCAAGATTTCAGGGCCCATATGCGGGCCATCGCCAATATTTCTTGCTTTTAGGCTGTGAAAATCGCACCCTGTGTCTTCGCATGTCGATCCAGTTTTTCGGATCGATGATCTGAAAACGACTTCGTTTCGCCGGCTGGACCTTCTGATTTTCTGGCGCGTTACGTTGATGGCGTGAGGTTTTATCCCCCCGCCCGCTGCCATATCCCTCTCAAGGACCCTGATGAAAAACGCACTGGGCGATACTTTCGCCGACCGCCAGAAGACCGCCGCCGAAGCCAAGGCCGCCCTGCTTGCCCGTTTCAAGCCCAAGCCCACCGTCACCGATCCGGCCCTGAAACCCCGCGCCGAAAAGAAGGCCGAGGAGCTGGCCCGCGTCCGCGAAGAGCGCATCGCCGAAAAGGCCGCCAAGAAGCAGGCCCAGGCCGACGCCGCCGCCGACGCCGAAGCCGCCCGCCTCGCCGATGAAGCCGCCGCCCTCGACGCCAAGCGCGGCGAGCGCAAGGAACGCAAGGCCTTGACCAAGGCCGAGGCCCAGGCCGCCCGCGACGCCAAATACGCCGCCCGCAAGGCGCGCCGCTAACCGGCAAGGCCTGAAGGGGCGCTCCGGCGCCTCGAAGGGCTGCGTCGATGCGTCCCTTGTCTTCCCCTTTCCGAATGCTACTTGGCGGCACGAGCGGCTTTTCGCTCGTGAACAGGTAACCGCCAAACCGGCCGGGGGGCCCCCATGCGCACCACCACCAGATCCATCCTGCTCGCCTGCGCCATGGCGCTGGCCGGCGCGTCCCTGAGCGCCTGCGTGACGCCGATCCCGGCCAATGTGCCGCTGGCGACCGGGGCCCGCGACGCCATCACCTCGACCGAGGTCGTGGCGCCGATCAAGCAGAACGAAGTCTACGTCTACGTCATCCCCTCGACCGGCGGCTCGGCCGCCGGAGCGGCCGGCGGCATGATCGGGGCGCTGGTCGGCGCCGCCGTCGACGCCAGCATCAACGCCGCCAACACCAAGGCCGCTGAAACCGACGTCAAGCCGGCCCGCGACGCCGTCGTCGACTACAATTTCGATGGCGTGCTGACCGCCGACCTCCAGAAGTCGCTGACCGAGGTTGGCTTCCTGAAGGTCCAGGGCGTGCGGGTCACCAAGGACCTCTACCAGACCGGGCTCGACAAGGTCGTCACCGACTCCAAGGCCGGCGTCGTGCTGATGACCATCGCCGACTACCAGTTCAACGGCGACGCCACGAGCCTGACCGTCACGCTGCAGGCCGAACTGTTCGCCAAGGACCCGGCCCTGGCCGCCTTCAAGCCGACCAAGACGGCGAACGCCAAGATCGTCGCCCATCCGGGCAACTCCATCTACCGCAACACCTTCACCTATGTGACGCCGCTGAACGGGGCCACGACCAAGCGCGACCTCAACATCGCCAAATGGTCGGCCGACAAGGGCAAGGCCATCCGCGAGGCCCTCGACGCCGGTTCCGCCGCCGTGGCCGGCAAGCTGGCGGTCGATATCCAGCGCGCCCCGCCGCCGCCGGCCGATCCGAAGAAGAAGAAATAAGGCGTTCCTGATGGCCAGGGTGGTTCTACCGCCCTGGCCATCGTCCCTTCTGTCTGACGGAGCCGCCCGATGACCACCCGTCCCATCCGTCCGACGGCGGCGAGGATCGCCGGCGCGATCGCCCTGTGCCTGGCCCTGTCCGCGCCCGCCGTCGCCGCCGAGCCCTACATTCCGCTCGACATGACCGCCGCCATGGGCCCGCCGGCCCCGACGCCGCCCAAACAGGGCAAGCTCGGTCCGCCCTGCCGGCTGCATATCGCCGGCATCACCGACACGCGGCCGGACCCGACCATGGGCTACATGGGCCGCGGCGTGGTGATGGCGTCGGACGCCCCCGGCTGGATCCGGTCGGGCCTGATCACCCTGCGCGGCGACGCCCGCTGGACGGTGGTCGACCGGCCCGAGGACGCCGACATGGTCCTCGAGGTCGAGATCCTGAAGAGCTACATCTTCCCGGTCACCACCAGCAAATCGGCCAGCGTGGTGCTGCGCATCCGCTACAGCCACAGCGGTGGACCGCTCGGCGAGAACATCTACCGGGGGGCTCGGGACTCGGTGAACTGGGCCGGGACCAAGGAGGAAACCGCCGGCCTGCTGAACCGGGCGCTGCTGGCGGCGGTGGACCTGACCAAGACTGACCTGGTCAAGGGCTGCGCGGCGGCCCGCGCGCCCAAGCCGGCCTGACCCTTCCCGCGCCTCATGGCCGGCCTGGAGACCCGCGATATCCGAAATCCCTTGACGCCCGCGCGCGAGTCCGCCCCAAATTAGGTGGGACAAGGGGAATAGCCATGCTGCGCTTTGGATTGATCGGGCTTGCCGCCCTGGGTGTGACCGCCTGTGGCGCGGCCAAACCGCCGGCGGTGACGGAAGTCGTCGGGGCCAATTCCATCGAGGTCGGCCGCTACATCTCCATGATCGCCGGCTGCAATGATTGCCACACCGCCGGCTATGCCCAGAACGCCGGCAAGGTGCCGGAGGCCCAATGGCTGCTGGGCAACCCCGTCGGCTATCGCGGCCCCTGGGGCACGAGTTACGCCAGCAACCTGCGCCTGCTGGTCGACACGATGTCGAAGGAGGCCTTTGTCGAGATGCTGGATACGCGGCAAGGCCTGCCGCCGATGCCGTGGCAGAACGTCAAGGCGTTGAGCCCGGCCAACAAGGCGGCGCTCTACGACTACTTCAAGTCCCTGGGTCCGGCCGGCGAAGCCATGCCGGCCGTCGTTCCGCCCGGCCAGGAACCGACGACGCCCTACGAGAACATGGTCCCCGTCGGTCCGGGCGGCGTGCCGCTGGGTGCGCCGTAGGCCCAGACCTACCACAACCCGTCCTCACGGCTGAACCAGGCCGTCACCCGCATCCCGTCGCCGGGCGCCGTCTCGACCTCGACGCGCGCCCGCGCATTCTGGCGCAGCGACTGCACGATCAGGTTGCTCAGCTTGCCGGGCCTCGGCCAGACCACGCCCTCGGCCAGCCCCACCCCGTCATCGGCCACCACGACGCGGCAGCCGCCGTCCGCCTCGACGAGGCACTGCAGGGTGATCGTGCCCCCGTCCCGCCCCTCGAAGGCGTGCTTCAGCGCATTGGTCAGCAGCTCGTTGACCACCAGCCCGGCCGGCATGGCCACATTGATCGACACCGGCCAGGCGTCGACCTGAAGGTTCAGGTGGATGCCCTCGACCGCATGGGCCTGCATGACCGACGAGGCGATGCCGGACAGATAGCTGCCCAGATCCACCGTCTCCCTAGCCTCCTCGCCCGACAGCAGGCGATAGAGCAGCCCCATGGCCGCGATCCGCCCGGCCAGCCGGTCGAAGCGGTCGTCGTGCACGCCGTCGGCCGTGGCCTGCGACACGTTGCGCGCCTCGATGCGGATCAGGGCGGTGACCATCTGCAGATTGTTGGCCACCCGGTGCTGCAGCTCGCGCAGTTGGGTGTCCTTGTCCTGGATGCGCTGTTCGTAGGCGGTCAGGTCGACCTCGCCGCGCTCGTCGGCCCCGACCAGGGCGATCATCCGGAACACCGCCTCGCCGGCCTCGTCCTGGATCAGGTTGCTCCACACATCCACCGACGCCGCCGCCCCGGCCGGCTCAAAGGCGAAAACGCCCAGATAGTCGCTCTCCCCGGTCACCGCCTCGGCCAGCCCCCGCCCGTCCCGCGTGGCGGTGCCGGCCAGCGCCGCCCAGGTCTGGTCCTGCAGCTCGGCGGCGGCGAGGCCGGTCAGCCGCTCGAACTCGATATTGGCGTAACAGATCCGCTCGTCCGGCCGCAGGTCGGCGACGGCGATGGCGATGGGCACCTGGTCGAGGAACTGCCGGAAGCGGTCGGATTCGAGGACCTGCGCGAGGTCGGGGGTGGCGAGCAGGCCGGTGGGGTCGTCCTGGTCGGTCATGGCGTGGGTACTCTACGCGGGCGGCGTGCAGCGCGGAGCGCCGACGACTGGACATGTGTATAGCGCGGCCGGGATCAGGGAGCGAGGGCTGCGGCCTGGCGCTTGCGGCCAAGGTCGTGGTCCTGCTCCCGCTTGCCGGGAGAAGGGGGTCGTCACGCCGACGGCGGCGTCACCGACTCGATTCGCAACAACCGCTGCTCCCCGCCCCGGTCCGGCCACAGGATGCTCTGCCCGGGCTTCAGCCCGATCAGCCCCGCCCCGACCGGCGTCATCACCGACACCCGCCCCTGGGCGATATCCGCCTCCGCCGGCCAGACCAGTTGCACCGTCCGCGCCTCGCCGTGCGCCTCGTCGACGAAGGCGACGCGCGAGCCGATGCGCACGACATCGGCGGGCACACGGGCGTCGGGACAGATCCGCGCCCGCTCGATCTCGCCCAGCAACAGTTCGGCGACCAGCGGCGCGGAGGCCTCCGAACGCAGAGCCAGGGCCGACAGCCGCTCGGCCTCGGCGGCGCCCAGGGTGATGGCGGGGCGGGCGGCGGCGGCACGGGAAGCAGGCTGCGCGCGCGTCGGGGTCGTGGTGGTGGTCATGGGAATGGGTCTTCGCAAACGGCCACGCCTCGCCGATGGGCGGGACGGGAGATGGGATTTGAATGTGGCGGAAGGGTAGAAACCCCGGACCTGTGCGCGCGGCGCAATGATGGCCCGGGGCTAGGAGCCTGCCTGCAGGCTACCGCCGTGATGCCGGAAACGTTGGAAGGTTGCGCGGTACATGCAGGAGATGTGGGGTGTGGGAGGGGTGGAAGTCAACGGTGGGCTAGATGGCCAAGGTCCCAGTGAAACTGGATGATCAGAAGCAGCGGTGAACGACACACCTCACCCTTAGCGGGACAGATATTCTTTCACGATTTCAAGGGAGGAACTTCCAACACTGTCATGTGCCTTGGCCGGGAGAACAACAACGTTGGCTAAGGACGATCCGCGACAGTCCCCGAGGTCATCGACATTGGATTTTTCGTCCAGTTGGCCCACAACCACCAGAAACGGCTTGCGATATCCGCAAGCGCCGCGATTTTTCTCCATGTATGGAATTAGAGATCGGCTACCATTCGAAAACATCTCACCAAAGACGTTCTTGAAATTCATCTCAATAAATTGCGCACGCCCAGTCATGTATTCGCTGTCCTGCTCGTCAGGCCTTACGACTTCCCCCCGCCATTTCAATAGAGGTGCGACCAAAATGTGCCTGTCGAATGCGTCAGACTCGGCCGCCATCCAAGAATAAAGTCCGCCGAAGCTGATACCATATAGGGTTACGGAATCATATTTTTCTGAGCGCACCCAGGATTCAATACTGGCGATGTCCGCCTTTAGCGCACGTTGCCCGAAGTCCCTAAGCGAGGTCGCAAGGCTCAAATCTTTCCCGCGAGTTCCGCTATATTCTGGGACGAGCACATCGTAGCCGAACCGCACTAGTTCTGCGACTTGGTCCAGCCCGGTCTCGTAGGCCACCGCCGTGTCAGGACCGCCATGCATCCAAACTATCAATCGACCTGAACGCTGCGCGCTCTGGTACAGTCGGGCGGGAAGAGGGAAATCCCCATGCCCCAATTCAAGTAGGCTGCGCTTGATCGCGAACCGTTCAGGCGGCGACTGGTCGAAACCAAGGCACGAGAACCGCTGCATTTTCCCGCCGCTTAACAACTGCAATTCCCCCTTACCAAACGGGGACAGCACAACAGCCAACGCGCGGTGGTTCCTTGCGTCAACGCTGTAGGCCCAGAGCGACCGACGGCCCGCTCCGAAATCGGGCGCTAAGTCCTTCGAGAGTTCGGATTGAAAGGACGTCTCTCCAAAATATCCGACGGAACGGCCGGAAACATTTGAACGGATTACCCGGGCGGGGCGGTTCCAATAGTGCGACGCCTCCATCCCTTCGGAGGGCAGCAGCATCGGCCAAGCGCCTAAAATTGGTCCCTGGTTTCCTCGGCTAACAACAACGTCATCCCAGTAGGGGCGACGAAGCCCGGTGGCGATCAATCCCTGTTCCTTGGCGTTCCAGACGAGCAACGCCCCGTCCCTCCGATCCTGGAACACCGCGCCGACGACCCCGCCCTGGTCGATTGACACAGTCTCCAGGTCAGACCACTCCCCCGCCTTTTTACGGCTTTCCCTGACTGCAAGTGACAGTCTCGCCGTCTCGGCTGGAAGGTTCTCATTCATGGTGAAGCCGAGGACCTGCACCACGGGCGCGCGGGGTGTATAGACATCATAGGGAAACTTGATCGGCCGAGGCCCTGCCGGCTCGACAATCATGAAATCAGCGGAAATGTCAGGCGCGCCGGCCACCAGTTCCTTCAACGGCCATCGCGAGACACGCCGCCCGCCTGCGTCAAGAGTAAAGAGCTGTCTACCACTCGCGGACAACCAAAGATGGGAGGCGCTGGAGAGAGACGTCAGCACGGTCGCCCCGCATCTTCTCGGATCGGCTGAACGAAAGAGGCATTCGCTCGACACGACACCGACGCTGGGCCAAGGCTCCGCGATCTGAAAGGCTTGCGCCGAGCCAACTCCAACCGAAAAGAGCAACCATTTTCCGTCGCGGGAGAAACTGAGATCTGATGCTTTGCACAGGTCGTCAGAGACTGCAGCGGAAGCTACCCAGAACGGCGAACCGGTCGCTTCGCCGCCATGGTCGCTCTCAGGATGACCGCTCGTCACCACACAGCGGCCGCGTCGACAGTCGAGTTGCCTCACATTAGCGGCTGATCCTCTTTCCACAGGCCCATCGGCAGCAGCGGGAGGCGAAGTTGCGGCTGCGGATACCGCTGCCAAAAGGAGTGCTAGCATCTCGGAGAGCTATTCCGGCTACCAAAACAGTCCCCCAGAATTGGGAATAAGAGTCTCATACACCCCATCCGCGTTTCCATCATAGTACAGAGATCCCGATTGAGGGTTACGGGCTATATGGAAATCACCGATGTTGTTGTGATTGGTATCCAACCACATAGTCCCATCACGCATGACGAAGAGGCCAAAGTCCTCCGAGATGCCAAGTATGTTTGGACGGCCCAGGATTTCTACTTCCGCGATTGAATTCATGCCATCAAATTTTACTAGCCCGCTCTGTTCTCGCACTTTCGCGGCGTCCTTGAAGGCACTAGCCAAGTCCGCCAAAGCTCGATTCAAGTCGAGATTTATATTGATATTGACCCCAGCAACCTCCGCAGTCCCAACGATCACAACCTCATCCACCGTCGCCACATCCCCGGTGTCGATATTCGGGCCGGTATCGAAAAAGCCGTAAATGTCACTTGGATCACTGCCCGCGCCGGGATGTTTCGTGCCTGTGACATCAACGGGGGAAACAGTAGGGTCAGACATGACGAATCTTCTAGTTGTGTTTTAGCTTATTAATCCTGTAAGTGCATTCGGGTCAAGCAGAGGCCCGCACCCAAACATCCGTTTGAATCCCCTTCCCCCTCCCCGCCTCCCTCGCTAATCTCCCGCCCGAACCGGCCGCCAACGCCGGACGCCAACATTCGCGGGAGACCACGCCATGGCCGACTTCGGCGCTACCGAGCTCGATACCTTCCGGGCCGAGACCCGCGCTTGGTTGGAAGCAAGCTATCCGGCCTCGCTGAACGCCCCGATGACGTCCGAGGACGAGACGCCCTGGGGCGGGCGCAAGGCCAACTATCCCAACCCGGATATCCAGGTCTGGATGGACCGCATGGCCGAGAAGGGCTGGACCGCGCCGATGTGGCCGGCGGCCTATGGCGGCGGGGGCTTAAGCAAGGAGCAGAACCGAGTCCTCGAAAGCGAACTGCGCCGCATCAAGGCGCGGCCGGCCCTGTCGAGCTTCGGCATCTGGATGCTGGGCCCGGTGCTGCTGGAGTACGCCACCGAGGAACAGAAGCAGCGCTTCCTGCCCGACATCATCAAGGGCAAGACGCGTTGGTGTCAGGGGTATTCCGAGCCTGGCGCCGGCAGCGACCTCGCCGGCCTGCAGACCCGCTGCGAGGACCAGGGCGACCACTACCTGATCAACGGCCAGAAGGTGTGGACCTCCTACGCCGACCAGGCCGACTGGATCTTCTGCCTGGTGCGCACCGATACCTCGAAGAAGCATGAAGGCATCAGCTTCGTGCTGTTCGACATGACCAGCGAGGGCGTCGAAACCCGCCCGATCAAGCTGATCAGCGGCAGCTCGCCCTTCTGCGAGACCTTCTTCACCGACGTGAAGGTGCCCAAGGAACAGCTGGTCGGTCGCCTGAACGGCGGCTGGGAAATCGCCAAGCGCCTGCTGCAGTACGAGCGCCAGAACATCTCGGCCGGCGGCTTCGGCGGCGGCGCCGGACTGGACGTCGCCGACGCGGCCAAGAAGTATGTCGGCGCCGACGAGGCCGGCCGCATCGAGGATCCCGACCTGCGCGGCCGCATCGCCAGCCACAAGATGGACCAGGCCTGCTTCACCCTGACCATCAAGCGGGCCGAGGCCGAGAGCAAACAGGGCGCCGGCCCCAGCGCCGCGACGTCGATCATCAAGTACGCCGCCGCCAAGCTGAACCAGGAGCGCACCGAGCTGCTGGTCGAGAGCCTGGGCCTTCAGGGCCTGGGCTGGGAAGGCGAAGGCTTCTCGGGCGAGGAGCTGGGCGCCATCCGCTCGATGCTGCGGGCCAAGGCCAACTCCATCGAGGGCGGCACCAGCGAGGTGAACCTCAACGTCATCGCCAAGCGGGTTCTGGGACTGCTGGATCACCAGTAGAGCGCAGGGCTGCAGACGCGGCCCTGCGTCCTTCGACACGCCCGCGATGCGGGCTGCTCAGGATGACTGACTTTGTTTGATCGCACCCTCTTTCGTCATGCTGAGCAGCGGCCCTTGGGCCGCGTGTCGAAGCACGCACCGACGGGGGCCGCCGCATGATCGAGTTCTGGTACGAGTTCGCCTCCACCTACAGCTACCCGGCCGCCATGCGGATCGAGGCGCTGGCGGCGGAGCGTGGGGTGGCGCTTGCCTGGCGGCCCTTCCTGCTCGGGCCGCTGCTGCATGAGCACCAGGGCATGACCGACAGCCCGTTCAATGTGGTGCCGGTCAAAGGCGCCTACATGTGGCGCGACATGGAGCGGGTCTGCACGGAACAGGGCCTGCCCCTCACCCATCCCAGCCAGTTCCCGCGCCACACCATCCTGCCGGCCCGCTGCGCCATCGTCGGCCTGGACGACGGCTGGACGCCGGCCTTCAGCCGCGCCGTCTACCAGGCCAACTTCGTCGCCGACCTCGATATCTCGAAGCCTGAAGTTCTCGAGCCCCTGCTGGCCGAAGTCGGCGCATCGCCCGGCGCGGTGTTCGACGCCGCCGGCTCCGATGCGACCAAGGCCCGGCTAAAGGACCATGTGACCCAGGCCCGCGAGCGCGGCCTGTTCGGCTCACCCAGCTTTCTCACCGCCGACGGCGAGCTCTTCTGGGGCAATGACCGTCTCGAATTCGCCCTCGACTGGGCCGTCCACCACCGATCGATGGAGACCGCCTGATGCCGGTGCGTCCTTCGACACGCCCGCTACGCGGGCTGCTCAGGATGACTGACTTCTGTGGGTCATCCTCTTTCATCGTCATGCTGAGCAGCGGCCACCGGCCGCGTGTCGAAGCACGCAACCAAGCTTCCACGGGGAACTGAGACAATGGCCGTCCTGAACGAAGAACAGACCATGCTGCGCGACGGGGCCAAGGCCTGGACGCAGACGGAATCGCCGACCACCAGGCTGCGCGCCCTGCGCGACAGCGGCAGCCATGCGCCGTTCGACGCCGCCGCCTGGGCCGAGATGGGCGCCATGGGCTGGGCCGGGGTCATCGTCCCGGAAGAGCACGGCGGCTCGGCCTTCGGCTATCTGAGCCTCGGCCTCATCCTCGAGGAGACCGGCCGCACCCTGACCGCCTCTCCCCTGATCTCCACCGCCCTGATCGGGGCCAGCGCCCTGTCGCTGTACGGCTCCGACGCCCAGAAGGCGGAATGGCTGCCGAAGATCGCCGAGGGCGCCGTCGTCACCGCCCTGGCCGTCGATGAAGGCCCGCACCACAACCCGGCCCGCATCGCCCTGTCCGCCAGCGGCGGCAAGCTGACCGGCAAGAAGACCTTTGTTGTCGACGGCGACGTCGCCGATCTGTTCATCGTCGCCGCCCGCACGTCGGGGACCGCCGGCCAGACGGACGGCATCTCCCTCTACCTCGTGCCCAAAGGCGCCCCCGGCCTGACCGTGAAGCATCTGGCCCTGGCCGACAGCCGCGGCGCCGCTGAAGTCACCTTCGACGGCACCCCCGGCGACCTGCTCGGAGCCGAAGGCCAAGGCTGGGAGCCGCTGGAGGCCATCCTCGACCGCGCCCGCATCGGCCTCTCGGCCGAGATGCTGGGCAGCGCCCTGCAGGCCTTCGAGATCACCCTCGACTACCTCAAGGTCCGCACCCAGTTCGGCCAGGTGATCGGCACCTTCCAGTCACTGCAGCACCGCGCCGCCAAGATGTTCACCGACCTGGAGATGGCCCGCTCGGCCATCGAGGCCGCCCTCGAGGCCCTCGACGCCGGCGCGCCGGACGTGCGCGCCGCCGCCAGCCTCGCCAAGTGCAAGGCCAGCGAGCTGATCCACCTGGTCTCCAACGAGATGGTCCAGATGCACGGCGGCATCGGCATGACCGACGTCCACGACGCCGGCCTCTACATGAAGCGCGCCCGGGTCACCGAGCAGCTGTTCGGCGGCGCAGGCTTCCACAAGGACCGCTACGCCAAGGTTCTGGGCTTCTAGATGGCCCTCCAGGCCGGCCAGGTCGCGGTCGTCACCGGCGGCGCATCGGGCATCGGCCGCGGCATCTGCGAGGCGCTGGCCGCGCGCGGGGTGCGGGTCGTGGTCGCCGATATTGAAGGCGATCGCGCCGAAACGGTGGCGCAGGCCATCCGCGCCTCCGGCGGCGAGGCCCGCGGCCTGACCCTGGACGTCATCGATCCGGACGCCTGGTCCACCCTCGCCGAGGTCGCCGACAGCCTCTGGGACCAGCCTGTCAGCCTGCTGTTCAACAACGCGGGAGTCGGGGCCGGCGGCCAGGTCCACACCACACCGCGCCGAACCTGGGACTGGATCTTCTCGGTCAACGTCATCGGGCCCTACAACGGGGTCACCACGTTCGCGCCGCGCATGCTGGCCCATGGCCTGCCGAGCGTCATCATCAACACCGGCTCCGAACATGCCCTGGGACTGCCGCCGACCGGGCGCGGCGGGATTCTGGCTCCCTACACGGCGGCCAAGCATGCGGTCATGGGCTACAGCCTGTGCATGCGCCGCGACTTCGCGGGCAGCAACATCGCCGCCGGCATCGTCTGTCCGGGCCTGGTGCAGAGCGACATCTGGAACGCCTTCCGCAACCGCCAGCCCGAGTTCGGCGGCCCTCGCCAGGCGCCGGAAGCCTTTGGCGAAACCAACGCCAGGGGCCTGTCCTGGCAGGTCGCCGGCCAGAGAATTGTCGACCAGGTCGAGGCCGGCAGTTTCTTCATCTTCACCAACGGCCCCGACGAGGCGGAGGTGCTTGAGGACTTCACCAGCGAGGCGACCGCAGCCATGGCGGCCTTTCGCGCCCACTACGACTGCTGATTTCCCGATTTCTTGTTCGCCAACAATCCGCTCGCCGATTGCTCCCGTACGAGTCGAAGACTACCGTTCGTGGAACCACTTCGGGGAACTTCCATGCGCAAGATCATCGCTACCCTCCTGGCCATCGGCATGACCGCCGCCCTGTCGGCGCCGGCCTATGCCCAGTACGGCGCCAAACCGGCCCCCAAGGCGGCGACGCCGGAGCTGCCACGTTGCGCCGCGCCCATCGCCACCGTGGCCATCCAGGAACCCGAGGTGCAGTGGTGGCGGTCCTACGGACTGTCCAATCCCGAGAAGCTGATCAAGCTGTTCGCCTCGCGCTCCAACTGCCTGCGGGTGGTCGATCGCGGCGCCGGCATGGAGATGCGCAAGGGCGAGCGGGCCCTGGCCGAAAGCGGCGAGCTGCGCCGTGACAGCGGCATCGGCCGTGGCACGGTCAAGGCGGCCGACTACTTCATCATCCCCGATCTCGCCAACGCCGACGAGAACACCGGCGGCGGCAATGTCGCCGGTATCGCCGGCGGCCTGATCGGCGGCACGGTCGGCGGCGTGGTCGGCGGACTGCGCACCAAGAACCTGGAAGCCCAGGCGTTGATCACCCTGGTCGACGCCCGCACCACCGAGCAGGTCTATGTCGCCGAGGGCACGGCCAAGAAGCGTGACATCGCCTTCGCCGCCGGCGGCGGCGGCGTCGGCCTGGGCGCCCTGATCGGCGCGGTCGGCGGCGGCTATTCCGACACCGACATCGGCAAGATCATCAGCGCCGCCTACTTCAACGCCTTCGTCGATCTGGTCGATCACATCCAGGCCGGCGGCGTGCAGTCGGGCGAGGACGCCAAGTACAACGCCGGCCCGGTCGCCCAGGTGACCACCGCCGAGGTCAAGCTGCGCAAGGCCCCTGCCCCGACCGCCCCCATCCTCTACACGCTGAAGCAGGGCACGCTGGTCTACCCGACCGGCGCCCGCAACGGCGTCTGGATGGAAGTCGACGACGAGAACGGCAACCGCGGCTGGATGAGCAGCGCCTTCGCGAGTCCGCGCTAGACAAAGGAACGGGGAGAGCCATGACCGGCGGAACGATGATCAGGACCGGCCTGGCGGTCCTCGCCGCCGGATTTCTGCTGACCCATGGCGCCCTCGCCGCCGACCCGACGCCGGAGCAGAGAGCCAGTATCGACGGCGTCATCGCCGCCGAGGCCGCCTTTGCAAAACGGGCGGTCGAGATCGGCAACATCCCCGCCTTCCGCGAGTACGCCGCGCCGGGCGTGATCATGTTCCTGCCCGAGCCCATGGTGGCGACCGACTATCTGGCCCGGGCCGAATGGCCGGGTCTGATCGAATGGCGGCCGGACTTCGTGGCCGTCTCGGCGGCCGGCGACCTGGCCTTCGCCTCCGGGCCGTCACAGTGGACGGTCAAGTCCGAGGTCGATCCCGGCTACTACCTCACCGTCTGGGCCAGGCAGGCCGACGGGAGCTGGAAGTTCGCGCTCGACCGCGGCACGCCGGGAACGCCCAACCTCTATGGCGGTCCACCGACCGGTCCGCGCCTGTTCGTGCCCGCCGCCGGCGAGGCCGGCAAGGCGACGCCCGCCGGGCTGGAGGCGGTGCTGGCCGACGGCCTGTCCCGGGACGCCGCCGCCACCCTCCGCGGCCGGCTGCACAGGGCCGGGCGGGTGATCCGCGCCGGCCATGCGCCCGCCACGACGGCCGACGAGATCCGCGCTTTGCTGAACGCAGATCCGGCCCATCTCGAGACCACCTGGCTGGGCGGCGCCATGTCGAAGAGTGGCGACTTCGCCTACAGCTGGGGCGAGAACCGCTGGACTGAAGGTGGCAAGCCGCGACGCGGCCACTACCTGCGGGTCTGGGTGCTCAGCGGCAGGACCTGGTCGATCCTGGTCGACCAGCAGGTCGCCCTGCCCGCCCCCAAGGATTGATTGTCTTCGGAACATCTGACCGGCCGCCGGCATTCTCCTGCGACACTTCGCAGGAATTTCCATGTCGACTGCCACGAATGATCAAGCCGCCGTTGAAGAGCGCCTCTGGGACGAGATCGACAGAGCCCGCACAGGGATGGTGGCCATCGTCGACAGCGCCCCGCAGCATTTCCAGCCGATGACCGCCTTTACCGTGCCCGCCGACGGCGAGATCTGGTTTTTCACCCGGGCGGAAACCGACCTCGCCCGCGACGCCAGCCATGGCGCTCGCCAGGTGATGTTCATCGTCCAGGCCAGCAATGGTGACTTCCAGGCCTGCGTCGACGGAGAGATGACCGTCGAGATGGACCGCGACAAGATCGCCAGGTGGTGGAGCCCGATGGTCGCCGCCTGGTACCCCGAGGGCAAGGACGATCAGGACCTGCGGCTGCTGCGTGTCAAATGCCACGAGGCCCGCGTCTGGATCAGCGACGCCGGCCCGGTGCGGTATCTGTGGGAAGTGGCCAGGGCCAACGCCACCGGCCGCACGCCCGATCTCGGCGGGCGCACGGACGTGACGCTGAACTAGTCCTGAGTGCGGGGCTTGAACGGCTTGGGCGCGCGGTTGGGCCCCTGACGGGCAAGCATCCAGCCGGGGTATTCCGGCGGCAGGGCCGACACCTCGTCCAGGACCTTCAGTTCGTCGGCGGTCAACTCGATCTCGGCCGCGGCCAGATTGTCGTCCAGCTGCGCGTTGGTCTTGGCACCGATGATGACGGTGGTGACGAAAGGCCTGGACAGCACATAGGCCAGGGCGATCCGGGCCACCGAAACCCCCCGCGCCTCCGCGATCTCGCGCATGGCCGATACGCAGGGCCAGGCGCGGTCGCGGTTGACCGGCGGAAAGTCGAAGGAGGCCCGGCGCGACCCTTGCGGGCTGTCATCCGGCCCGAACTTGCCCGACAGCAGACCGCCGGCCAGCGGCGACCAGACCATCAGCCCCATCTGCTGGTCCTCCAGCATGGGCACGATATCGCGCTCCAGGTCGCGGCCGGCGATGGAATAGTAGGCCTGAACGCTCTCGAACCGGGCGTAACCCATGCGATCGCTGATCCCGTGGGCCTTCATCATCTTCCAGGCCTGCCAGTTGGAGCAGCCGATGTAGCGGACCAGCCCCTGGCTCACGAGATCGTCCAGGGCGCGCAGCGTCTCCTCCACCGGGGTGATCGGGTCGTCCGCGTGGATCTGGAAGAGGTCGATATGGTCCAGCCCCATGCGGTCGAGGCTGGACTTGACCCCGTCCATGATGTGGCCGCGCGAGGCGCCGCGGTCGTTGGGACCCAGGCCCATCTCGCCGTAGACCTTGGTGGCGATGACCACGTCGCTGCGCTTGACCCCGAGGTTACGCAGCGCCTGGCCGACCAGCTTTTCGGACTGCCCGGCCGAGTAAACGTCGGCCGTGTCGATGAAGTTGACACCCGCGGCCAGGGCCCGCTCGATCATGGCGTCGACGCCGGGCTGGGCCACCGCGCCGATGGCGCCCCACATGCCGGCCGCCTCTTCGGCAAAGGTCATGGCGCCGAGGCAGATCTCGGAAACATAGAGGCCCGTGCGGCCCAGTCGGCGGTACTTCATCACTATTCTCCGATTTTGACCCGAAACGAGTGCAAATGAGTGGAGGCTATGTCGGCTGCCCGACAGGCCCATGAACTGTCCAAAGGCCAAAGCTGACGGCCCGGATTCTGTATCTCCAGATCAAACGCCGATACCCGGAAGACCTATGTCGGCCAACTGACAGTGCTTGTGGCTGCACCTCGTTAGCTTGCAACCCCGCCGCGGTAACGGCGTTTCGATTCGTCATGATGAGTTCAACGCGCTTGAAAAACCGCCTGATTGCCAGCCTGCCCGCTGAGGATTTCGCCCTTCTCTCGGCTCAGCTGTTTCCCGTGGATCTTGAGAAGGGCCGCCTGCTCTTCGACCCCGGCGACCCGATCGAGACGGTATACTTCCCGCACGACTGCGTCATCTCCCTGATGACCCTGATGCACAGCGGCGCCGCGATCGAGTCGGTGACCATCGGCCGCGAGGGCGCCTTTGGCCTGATGACCGCCCTCGGCCCGCGCGCCTCCCTGTCCCGCGCCATCATCCAGGTTCCGGGCTCCGCCTCCCGCATTTCCGCCAGCGCCTTCCAGCAGTGCTGCAAACGCAGCCCGGCCCTGCTCAGCCTGGTTGACCGGCATAACGATGCCCTGTTCGGACACGCCGTGCATTCGGTTGCCTGCAACGCGCTGCATTCAGTGGAGGCGCGCTTCTGTCGCTGGCTGCTGACCTGCCACGACCGGATCGATAGCAATACCGTCAGCCTGACCCAGGAATTCCTGGCCGACATGCTGGGCGTGCAGCGCACCACCGTCACCGCCGTGGCCGGCAGTCTGCAGAGCAAGGGCCTGATCCGCTACCGGCGCGGGGTTGTCGACATCCTTGATCGCGACAGCCTCGAGCTCGCCGCCTGCGAATGCTACGGCACGGTGCGCGGCATCTATGAGCGGCTGCTGCCCGCCAGCTTCGACTAGCGGGCGGCCCAGGCCCGGAGCAGGCGTTCCAGAACCGCAAGGCTGTCATCGACCTCGACACCCTTCTCTCCCCGCGCCAGGGCGAGGATCAGTTCGTTCAGCGCGCCCATGATCATAACCGCCATCGGCCGCACCGCTGCATCGCCGGCTTGCGGCGCAAGATTGCGCAGGCCCTGGCGGATGGTCGGCAGACCAAGGCCGTGATCGATCCGTTCCCACTCGGCCTGGCCCAGCACCCCGGGCCCCTCGATCAGGACGATCCGGGCGTAGTCGCGCCGTCCGCCGAATTCCAGCGCCGCCCTGCAACCGGCCAGGAACATATCCGTCGGCGCGCCCAGCGGTCCCGATGAAGCGGCGCGGCAATGGGCGTCAAAGGCCTGCTCCAGAGAGATCAGAACAGCGGTGAACAGCGCCTTCTTGTCGGGGTAGCGCTCGGCGAGCGCCGCCGTCGTGGCGCCCGCGCCCTCGGCGATGGCGCCCATCTCGGCGGCCTCGAAGCCGACCTCGGCGAAGGCGGAGCGTGCGGACTCCAGCACCCTCTGGTCATCGGCGGCGGCGGTCTGCTGGTCCAGCGGCATCGTTTGTTCATACCCGGCCGGAGCAGGCGCGCAAGCGACTGTTGGACCGGGCGGCAATCGGGTCTATAGCCACCGCACCTCGCGCGGTGCGGACGGGCCTGTGTCCCCCCGACATCAGCGCGCTCAACCCCTTTGGGAGACCCCCAACACCATGGCCAAGATCAAGGTCGCCAATCCTGTCGTCGACATGGACGGCGATGAAATGACCCGCATCATCTGGAAGCTCATCAAGGACAAGCTGATCTTCCCCTACCTCGACCTCGAGCTGGACTACTATGACCTCTCGATCGAGCACCGCGACGCCACCAACGATCAGGTGACCATCGACGCCGCCAACGCCACCAAGCGCCACGGCGTGGCGGTGAAGTGCGCGACCATCACCCCGGACGAGCAGCGGGTCGAGGAATTCGGCCTCAAGAAGATGTGGAAGAGCCCCAACGGCACCATCCGCAACATCCTGGGCGGCGTCATCTTCCGCGAACCGATCATCTGCCAGAACGTGCCGCGCCTGGTGCCCGGCTGGACCCAGCCGATCATCGTCGGCCGCCACGCCTTCGGCGACCAGTACCGCGCCACCGACTTCCTGTTCCCCGGCAAGGGCAAGCTGAGCATCAAGTTCGTCGGCGACGACGGCCAGGTGATCGAGCATGAGGTGTTCGACGCCCCCGGCGCCGGCGTGGCCATGGCCATGTACAACCTCGACGACTCGATCCGCGACTTCGCCCACGCCAGCTTCGCCTACGGCCTGTCGCGCAAGTATCCGGTCTATCTGTCGACCAAGAACACCATCCTCAAATACTACGACGGCCGCTTCAAGGACATCTTCCAGGAGATCTTCGACGCCGAGTACAAGAGCCAGTTCGACGCGCTTGGCCTGACCTACGAGCACCGACTGATCGACGACATGGTGGCCTCGGCCCTCAAGTGGTCGGGCGGCTACGTCTGGGCCTGCAAAAACTATGATGGCGACGTGCAGTCGGACATCGTGGCCCAGGGCTTCGGCTCGCTGGGCCTGATGACCTCGGTGCTGCTGACCCCCGATGGCCAGACCGTCGAGGCCGAGGCCGCCCACGGCACCGTCACCCGCCACTACCGCCAGCACCAGAAGGGCCAGTCGACCTCGACCAACTCGATCGCCTCGATCTTCGCCTGGACCCGTGGCCTCGCCCACCGCGCCAAGCTGGACGGCAACGACGCCCTGGCTACCTTCGCCGACACCCTGGAAAAGGTCTGCATCGACACTGTCGAGGCCGGCTTCATGACCAAGGACCTGGCGCTGCTGGTCGGCGACAAGCAGAGCTGGCTGACCACCGAAGGGTTCCTCGACAAGGTCGACGAGAACCTCAAGGCGGCGATGGCCAAGGCCTAGAGAGAAAGTGGGGCGGAGGGAAACCTCCGCCCCTTCTTCTGCACCATGACCGGCGCCTGCATCACCCGCGACCTGACCGCCGCCGATCGGCCTGCCTGGGACCGGCTATGGGCCGGCTATCTCGACTTCTACAGCGCCAGCGTACCGGACGAGGTCAGCGAGGCCACATTTCGACGCCTGCTGGATCCGGCCGAGCCGCTGTTCGCCCTGGTGGGTGAGCAGGGCGGCATTGTCACCGGCCTCGCTCATTGCGTACTGCACGCTTCGACCTGGACGCCTGCCCCCTACTGCTATCTCTCCGACCTCTTCGTCGATCCCGCAGTTCGCGGCAGCGGGGCCGGCCGGGCGCTGATCGAGGCAGTCTATGGGCGGGCAGAGAACATGGGCGCCGCCCGGGTCTACTGGTTGACCCATGAGAGCAATACCGCCGCCCGGTCGCTCTATGATAAGGTGGCGCGAAACCTGGGATTTATTCAGTACCGGAACTGACGCCGTCAAAAAGAAAGCGGCGTGATCCTTGTCACGGCCTCTGTCACACTATCTCGTCTAACACTGATCATCGGCAACGCGGAACTACTCTGCGTTAAGTAGACGTGAAAACACGGTACAGTTGCTTTTGAGGGCGTCAGGTGGATCACCGAACTCACTTCGCGGATGACCAGACCCTGCCTGGCCGTTCCCTTGAGCCGTGGCTCCACGAATCCGCCGCCCTCACCGAACTGATGCGTTCCGGCTCGCGCGACTTCGCCGCGGGTCTGGGCGGCCCGACGACGGCCTTCGCCCTGGTCAGGACCGAGCGACTGGGGGTGGCGGTCGTCGACCGCCTGGGCGCGCCGCTGTTCGCCAACCCCGCCTGGCGCCAGGTGTTCGAGACCGCGCCGGCGGACCGCAAGGTTCTGGCCGAAGTCATCGCCGAGGGCGGCCGTCGCACCGTGCTGATCGACCACGGAGACGCCTCAACAGGTCGCTCTACCGCCCTGTACGCCGCTGCTTCCCTGGCGCGCGACTGGGCCCTGCCCATTGAGGCGATGGCCACACTGGAGGATGCGCGCGCCGCGGCTGTGATCATCGTGGTCGGGCCGCTGTCGGCGGCGCAGGTGCTGGCTGACGTGTGCAAGGCCTTCGGATTGACGGACCTTCAGACCCGTATCGCCATCGGTCTGGTGCGGACCGGTGATGTGCGCGGCGCGGCGCAGCAGGCCGGCGTCTCCTATCAGACGGCTCGCAAGGTGGCCTTCGACGCCATGCGACGGGTCGGAGCGCCCCGTATCGCCGGTTTCATCGAACGGTTGGTGCGGCTGTCCTTCGGCGTCTGGCCGCAGGGAGAGGCCGGGGCGGCGGAACTGACGGACATCTGGGGCTTGTCGGCGCGTCAGGCCAGCCTGGCGCTGCGGATCGCCGAAGGAATGACCCGGG